>DATJWJ010000125.1:0-63900 GCA_035501355.1 Bryobacteraceae bacterium
GGTATCCGTACAGTCAGAGCTTGACCTGGGCGGAAGGGCTTGGCGTTAGCTTCAATATATTCATGCCATTCGATGTCCCCATTGGCGGCGACTGGCAGCCTACAGATGAGGTGGCATTTCAATGGCGATCTATCGCGGTGACCTTCGCGTTCTTGGCGACCGTTTTAAGGCTCACAGGATGGGTCTTCGTACCGTTGGGAGCCGCGGTCTTCAGTGGCCTCATTCGGCGACAGCAGTCCGTCTCCGGTACCTAATGCCCGCCGGCAGTGGCTTCGGGTTCGGCCTTCAACGGAAAATGCGCGCCTTCTGGAATCGGCGCCAGCATCTGCTCCTTGCGGTAAATCAGCGTCGCAGTGTTGTAGCTGGCGATCTCGAAGCCGTGGCCATGCGTGATCGCATCGGTAGGACAGGCTTCCACGCAGTAGCCGCAGAAGATGCAGCGCGAATAATCGATGTTGTAAACCTTGGCGTAGCGCTCGCCGCCGCTGATGCGCAGCTCTCCGGTATTTTCGGCCGCTTCGATATAAATGCAATCGGCCGGACAAGCGGCCGCGCACAAGAAGCATGCCACGCATTTTTCCAGTCCATTCTCGTCGCGCTGCAACACGTGCGAGCCGCGATAGCGCTCCTGAAAATTTGGCGGCGAATCGGGATAATCTTCGGTGATGGTGGGATTCAGCATCTCCGAAAACGTCACCTTCATACCCTGGGCGACCGCGGCGGCAGACTTGTAGGCTTCAGAAAATTTCGATGGCATCGCTCTGCTTCATTATGGCAGGTCCGGCCCGGACCCTAATTTTTGGAGCCTCAACCGGCCTTCCATTCCGGCACCTTCTCGTCAGGCCGGAACGGCGCGGCTCCCGCGCGGGCGCCCCAATCTTCCAGATCGCGTTTGGAAAACCCACTGACCGATTTGGAAATGCGCCCGTCTGGTTCCACCAGAAACAGCGAAGGCACGGAACTGATCCCGTACGCGTTGCTGGCAGGATAGCCTTCTGAGGCCTGGTCGAGCAAAGTGGGAAACGTGACGCCGAACCGCTGGTTGAAACCCAGGGTGGACGCGGCGTCATCCTGCGACACGCCGACTATTTGAATCTTCCCGCCGGCCGACAAACGCTCCAAATAAGGCGCCGTGAGCTGGCACACCGGGCAACTGATCTTGTAGAAGGCAACCAAGGCGGGTCCCGCTTTCAAGATCTCCTCGAGCGACTGCTGGCCGCCGTTCAGCTTCTTCAATTCGAATGCCGGCGCCGCCTCGCCCTCCGCCAGCATGACTTTGGTCTTACGCCCAAACATGTTATTCAGCTTCCTTGTGCTGCTGGACGAAGCTCAGAATGTCGAAACGCTTAATCTCGCGTTCCGGAAAGAAGCTGTTGATGGCTTCCTGCTCGGCGCCGAAAAGCTCAATGATGGTGGACAACTTGGTTAACAATAGAAGCTCGATGTTCCGCCGGTTCAGGTTGCACAACTTCAGCGCCCCTCCCGCCTTCTGCAGCGAGGTAAAGCAGATCACCATCGTGCCCAGGCCGGTACTATCGATGTAATCGACGTCGGCGAGATTCAGAATGACATTAATCTTGCCGCTGGCGGCTTCCTCGCTCACTTTCTCCCGCAGCAGGCTGGCATCGCCCACCACCAGCCGGCCTTTCAAATCGAGAATTGCGATGCCTTCCTGTTCCCGTTTCTGGATATCAAGTGCCATCGAGTCCTAGTGTACCTGCTCGGTCAGAGTGGCCGGAGCTTCGGTGGTAATGTCCACGGGCTGACCGGCCGGCATGGTCACGATAAAGCGCGTACCCTGCTGCAATTGACTCTCGACCTCTACGGTTCCTCCATGTGCCTTCACAATCCAGGCAACAAAACTCAGCCCCAGCCCCAGCCCCTTTTCCGGATCCGCGGATGGTACACGATAGAAACGGTCGAAGATATGCGGCAGATGATCCGGGGCGATACCTACGCCGGTATCCTCGACGACAAACTTCACCTGGTCGCCTCGCACGGTCAGCCGCACCGTAACGCGGCCGCCGGCGGGCGTGTACTTAATTGCATTGCCTAATAGATTGGAAATCATGCGCTCGATCTGAGTCCGATCGGCGTGAATCACAGCCGTGGCGGGCAGTTCGGCCGCCAGACGAACGCCCTGCGCCTCGGCTGGAATTTGATGTTGATCCACCAGGTCGCGCGTCACACTCGCCAGGTCCAGCGGACCTTTCTGCAGCGCCAGCTGCCCGGATTCGGATTGCGAGAGCAGCAGCAGGGCGCGCACGATGTTAGAAAGCCGGTCGATCCCTTCCAGGGCTTCCGCCATGGCCTCGCGGTGCTGTTCCAGGGTCTGTGCCGTGAACAGCGCGACCTCCAGCTGCCCGCGCGCTACCGTCAGCGGCGTGCGCAGCTCGTGCGATACATCCGTTGAGAATTGCCGGATCTGCTCAAAGGAGCGATTCAGCCGCGTCATCATGTGATTGAAAGCTTCAATCAAGCGGTCCAATTCGTCGCCGGCATTGCGCATCGGAATCCGCGTGTGCAGGCTGGAATGCGTGATTTGCTGGGCGGCTTCGGCTACCGAGTTTACTGGGCTCAAGGCGCGTCCCGCCATGTACCAGCCCAGCAGACCGCTGAGGACGATCACGATGGGAACCAGCGAAAAATAATTGCGCGTAAAGTCGCTGATCACCTTATCGTTGTAGTCCAGCGCGCGGCCGATCGCCAGATAGTATTTGTGCCCGTCCTGATCCACCCACTGGCCCGATCGAATCATGTACGGCACTCCGCTGGCAGGGTCGGTGCGGACGCGGATGGCCGGTTTGCCCGACGCCAGGATGCTCTGAATCTCCGAGGGCGGATCAATTCCCAGCGACTTATAAATTACCGACCACTCCGTCGGGTGCCCGGCCGTGTCGGCCAACATATAGACTCGCTGCAAGCGCGTCACGGTGAAGCTTTCGTCGGGATCCTTGGCATCGTACAACCAGTTCGGGCCTTCGGGGCCCGTGCGAAGGTACCCTTTGGCTGCTCCCCATTCTTCATCCAGCACGCTGGCCATTTGGGACTGAAACGCCGTGCTCAAGGTCTGCTGGAAGACTTTGCCCAGCAAGACCAGCAGAATGGTGAAGAAGAAAACGTAACTGAACGCCAGCCGGAAGCGCAGTCCGCGGGTGAATCCCAGGAGCTTCCGGGCGGCCGTCATGAGAGCTGCTCGACCTGCTTTTCGGCGGTTTTTTCCGGGGCGTCCAGCATGTATCCGATTCCGCGCACGGTATGGATCATCTTAACCGGAAACTTGTCGTCAATTTTGCTGCGCAGATGGCGGATGTAAACATCCACGATGTTGGTGAGCCCGTCATAGTCCATGTCCCAAACGTGCTCGACGATCATGGTGCGGCTGAGCGGACGCCCGCGATTGCGCATCAGATATTCGAGAATGCTGAATTCCTTCGGCGCCAGCTCAATGTTTTCGTTGGCTCGCGTCACTTTACGCCGGATGCAATCGAGCGAAAGATCGCCCACTTGCAGCCGTTCCGGGGTGGGCTGGCCGCGCCGCAAAAGCGCGCGCACGCGCGCTAGTAACTCGACAAAAGCGAACGGCTTGGTTAAATAATCGTCCGCGCCGAGTTCCAGGCCTTTGACGCGGTCGTCGATGGCGTCACGCGCGCTCAGAATCAGCACCGGCGGGTTCACCTTGCGATTACGGATCTTCTGCAGCACGCTCAAGCCATCCAGATCCGGGAGCATCAGGTCCAGGATGATGAGATCGTACTCGGTGGAGTGAACCAGATCGATGGCCGTGTTCCCGTTAGCGGCGACGTCCACCGCGTAACCGGCGCTTTCGAGGCCTCTAGACAAGAAATCCTGGATGCGCTTCTCATCCTCGACGATTAGTATTCTCATCCTCTATCTACAATTAAACCACCGTTGTAACCTGCGGTTTTCATAGGTGCTTAGCCGCACCCCGTTCTTCCGGCTGCCGCGCCTGGCTAAGGGAGCCGGTGGGCCAACCGATAAGTTTACTTTGGTCGCCATGGAAAACGTGACGATGAGTAACGGCCGTTCCCTCGGTGAGACACTTCGCAATCATGCCCAATGGCTGGAAGGCGTCGAAACCGCGTTTCGCGGAATCCTGGAAGCCGAGACGCTCAACGGTTTGGAGTGGCCGGGGCTCAATCTTCGAAGCATCATCATGCGCGGAACGGCGCTTCTGGATGCCGATCTTTCGGGCGCCGACTTGAGCGACGCCATCCTCGACGGAGTGAATTTCGAACGAGCCATTCTCTCGGGCGCAGACCTATGCGGCACACAGATCAGCGATACGTACTTCGTGCAAGGTTGGATGCCGGGTTCGATGTGGGCTGAAACGAAACTAAGAGGCAGCAGCTTTCAAAAGGCCAACCTGCAGAACGCGCGCTTTCAAAACGCGCTCCTCGAGAGCTGCAAACTGATGGGAGCGGTTCTGGCGGAAGTTTCCTTCCATCATGCCCGGTTTGCAACTAGTGATTTCACAGATAGCGATCTTACCAAGGCTCAATTCATCCGTGCCCAGCTTCAGTCTTGCCGCTTGGTTGCGGTTAAGGGAGCCGGTGCGAATTTCAGCAACGCCCGCCTAAAGGGCTGCAATTGCGCTAAAGCGCAGTTCACCGGAGCAAAGTTTTATCAGGCTGATTTGGGCGGCTCGGAGTTCGACCGGGTTGTGCTTCACGACGCCGATCTACGCGAAGCCCAATTGGGCGGTGTCGATTTCTGCCAGTCCGATCTCTCCTATGCGCGTTTTCGCGGCGCCAAGCTGTTCGCCACTGATTTCCGGGGCGCGGATTTGACCGGGGCCCAAGAACTCACCGTCGCGCAGTTGATCCAAGCTCGCACCGATCAACGGACCATTCTGCCCAACGGCACCCGCGGCCCCTATTCCCGCTTTTCCGGCGCCGAGCGGTCCGCACTAATCAGTCGATAGGAGTTATGCTCCCGGCCGCGCTCGACTCGCCAAACACCACTCCGCGCTTCTCTTTACCGATCGCGGACATAATTCCCGCCAGCACAAACACGGTCGTCCCCGTTAGCGCCATGGCGGTGGCATAACTCATTCTGGTGGCGAAGACGGCCTGGATGTAAGCGATCGAGCTCGCCAGCAAAACACCGCATTGGTAGGCAAATCCCGGCAAGAACCCGCGCACGGAATCGGGGGAAAGCTCCGACAGGTGCGCTGGAATCACTCCCCAGGCTCCTTGCACCATGAACTGCATGAGCCACGCACCGGTGATTAGCAGCGCCAGGTTGGTTGAATAGGTCCAAATGGGGACCACCAGAACCGCGCCAGCCAGAGCCAGGATCATGGCCTTGCGCCGGCCAATGCGATCCGACAGCCAGCCCACGGCCATCCCTCCCACCAGTGCACCGATCATCGAAAATGCCGTGATGCCCGATCTCTTCGCGGGTGCGAAATGCCAGTAGCGCTCCAGGAAGGTCGGGTACATGTCCTGCGTGCCATGCGAGGAGAAATTGAAAGCCGTCATCAGCAGCGTGAGATAGACAAACAGTTTCCAATTGGAAAGCACCGCGCGCCCCAGGTGCGACCAGCTTTCTTCCCGGGTCTTCTTCCAGACCTCGGACTCTTCCACGCGAAACCGCACGAACAGCGCCAGCAGCGCCGGCAAACCGCCCAGAAAAAACAGCGGGCGCCAACCCCAGCGCTCAAACAGGAAGAAGTAGCACATCGCCGCGACCAGGTTGCCGGTCGAATAGCCCTGCTGCAAGAAACCCGAAAGCAGGCCGCGCAACCGGGGAGGCACCTTCTCCATGGCGAGCGAAGCGCCCACGCCCCATTCGCCGCCCATGCCGATGCCGAATAACGCGCGCAGCACCATGAACGTGGCATAGTTGGGCGCCAGGCCCGTGGCCACCTCGACCACCGAATAGAACACCAGATCGATCATCAGTGGAAGCCGCCGCCCATAGCGGTCCGCCAGCAACCCGAACAAAAACGCGCCCACCGGACGAAACGCCAGCGTGAGCGTGATAGAGAGCGCGATATCTTTGTCAGGCCGGTGAAATTCCTTGCCGATGGCCGTCAGGCAGAAGATGACCAGGAAGAAGTCGAACGCATCCAGCAGCCAGCCCAGATAGCTGGCGGTGAGCGCGGCGCCATGATCTAAGACTTTCGTGCCGGCGGCGGTTGTAGAGGGCGCAGGAGCGTCCATGGACGCACCAGTATATCAATATCGGGTCGAGCGGCTTTGTTTTTTCGTGCCAGTTGGTCCGCGCTATTGACCAGCCGCCTTCCGCAAAGCCGCCACGCGCGGTGCGCGGCTCTTGGGACTATCCAAGCTGAACGAGCGCGCATCGCCCAGTTGTTCGCGCACGTACTTTTCGGTGCGCGCCACGGCTTCTTCCAGCGCCTTGTCTTTCTTGATAAATGCTCTCCAGGCGATCAACTGCGTGGTGGTGTCGTATTCCCAGAGCCCCACGATGCGGCCGCGATCGAGAATCGCGTGACTCGGCAGATCGGCGATCGTGCCCAGTGGCTTTGTACCTTTGTCCACAAAAACCTGGCGTTCGGCATCCTTCGGATCGAGCATCGTCTTGAGCGTACGGCGCAGGAGCGCGATGGCGTCAATCGAGCTTACCAGCACATAGTGCGGATCCTGGGGTGGCTTGAATGCTTCTAATTTCTCACGATCTGCTGGTAGCATCAGCCGGTCGCCGTCCTGGCCGAGCGCTTCCAACTGCAGCGGCTCCAGCGCAGTCTTGGCGGCTTTCGCGCCCAACCCGGAGAACCATTGAAATTCCGCCAGGCTGGCAGGGCCGATCCACGAGAAATAGCGCCGGCCCAGCTCAGTGAAAGCCTGCTCACCGGTCAATTTGAAACCCTTCAGGGGATTCGGGCGCCAAACGGTGTACTTGTAGCGCTGCTGATCCAGGCGCCCGTTCACTGGAATGCGCCGAATGTCGCCGGACGCCTGCAGCCTCTCGAGCGCGACCGGAAGTGTCGTAGCGAGACCCTTCTTCTTGCCCTCCGCTCCCAGGTTGCGCACCGCCTTTCCGGCAGCCTCACGCAAGGCGTCCGTGTCGAGCGGCTCTTTTTCGAGCGCGGCTAGCACGGCGTCGCATAGTCTATCGATCTCCTTTTTGGTAACCCCCAGCTTCTCGGCCACCTTCATCTCTCCCTCGCCGAAGCTCTGTCCCACTCTCAAGCCCAATGCGAAGTCGGACGCCGCCAACACGTAAGTGCAGCCGCGCGCGCTCGGAAGCTCGTGGATCTCCAGCTTCGCGACCGCCGCATCCACTATCTCCCGGCTCAAGCCAGCGCGCGAGAACAGCGTGAGGTAGGGGCCAACGCCACCCACCGACCGCGCCCAGCCCGTGCGCCCCAGCACTTCGGCCGCCGACTTGCCGTCCAGCGACCCATCCAGACCCTGGCGATAGGCATGCCAAGCCCGGATTTTCGATTGATCCATGGCCCCTCCACTACCCCAGCCTTGTGCGCGCCCCCTACCATTGATGCCGCGTCGCCGGCGAGCAATTGGTTATATTGGCGTTCTCGCCTTCCAGGCGCTCAAACGACGATTGCACCGCCACGCGTCCCGGTCCCCATAATCGCAGCCAGACGTAACGATTCCCCCAAGAGCCCCACATGCTGAATCCCGTCCGGGGATGCTCGAAGTGCAACCGCATCGCGACGGTCGGATCTTTGAAGATCAGCGCCGTCGGCTTCACCAGCAGCGTTTCGCCGTCTCTGAGTTCGCGCACCAGCACATTGCCTCCCGCGTGCAGCAAGAGCAGGCCGGGCGATTGCGGCGCGGCGAAACGGTCCATGAACATGCCCACCGGATAATGCGTTTCCTTGTCGTCACCCTTTTGGGTGGTGTACCAGATGTTGGTAGTGAACCAGTCGTAGCCGATGTTGCCCGTGGCCAGCATGAATAGATGTTCCCGCACCTCGATGGTTTCGCCCGGTTGGATCGGCAGCGCGATCATTTCCCCTGGCGCATCGCGCGAAAAAGCGATGTGTCCCGGCCCTTGCGCCTGCAGCATGACCAGCGGAAGGCCGGCCAGCATGCGCTTCCAGCCGCCGCTCAACGACATGCTGGTCATGCTCACTTGGGGATCTTTCCACAGCAGGACGTGATGCGTGAAGTAAATGCTGTCGGATGGCGCGAGCTTGACGTCCGCCACCGGGACATACACGCCTTCGATCTGGCAGAACGAATCGCCAAACTGGAGCTTGGCCATGTCTTTGCGGCCGGGGAGCTGCCTCCAACCGGTCTCACTCACTTCCGGCGGAGCGTTGAGGGTCGCGCCACAGCGTGGGCAGCTCAACTCCGCGCGGTCGATCTCGGCAGCGCACCAGGGACACGTTGTCTGGCGTGCGGCCGGCGCCGGTTTGACATCCAGCGGTTGCGCGTGGCTGGCGGCGGGCGGCGGAACGGTCGGGACTGATGCGACTGGTGCGGCAGCGGGCGCATCCGGGTGCTTCACTTGCGCCCCACATGACCGGCAGAAATTCGCCGCTTCGTCTATTTGCACTCCACAGTTTGTACAAAACATGGCCTACTCGGTGTGGTGATGCACGTACATGGACTGAATCCCGACGCGCCCCGGCCCGGTCATCCGTGCCAGCGCCATGTTGGTGCCGCCGAAGAAGCCGCTGCCGAGCTTCTGAAATTCCACTTGCATGTTCACCGAAGAATCCTTGTACAGGAATGAACCGGGCTCCAGCAGAATGCTCTCGCCCGGCTTCAGCACGCGCTCGAAAACGTTGCCGTAGCCGTGCAGCATTACGAGTCCGGGCGTATTGGTGGTGACGAAGCGATCCATATACATGCCCTGGCCGCCGAAGAGAATGTTGGCGAATCCCTTGATACGCACAAAGGAATAATCGATCTGGTGCGACGCCAGCAGGAAGGCGTGCTCGCGCGCGTCCACTTCCATGCCGGGATGCAGCGGCAGCACCACCAGTTCCCCGGTGGCGTCGCGCGAAAACGCAATGCGCCCCGGTCCGGTGGCCACGCTGATGATGAACGGCATGCCGGCGAAAGCGCGCTTCATGCCGCCCGGCAATTGCAGTACCGTCAACGGAACGGAATCTTCCTTCCACAGCATGATGTGGTGTTCGAAGAAAACCGAGTCGCCCGCGCCCAGGTGAATCTCGGCCACCGGCACGATCTCGCCTTCCACCTGGCAGGTACTGGAGCTGAATTGGAATTCGGTCATGTCCTTGATGCGCGGGGCTTCGCGCCAGCCCGATTCGCTCACCAGGTTGCGGATGTCCAGCGGCGCGCCGCAGGAGCGGCAAGTCAGCGCGGTCTTCTCGTTCATGCCCTGGCACCATTGGCATTGGATGCGTTCCAACGGTTCGCCAGCCGGCATATGAGTCGCGTCCGTCATCGAAGAACCTCCTTCCGCGGTTGCTATGATAACAAGCGGCCGATTCGCTCATGCGCCGCACTGTCTTGCTCGCGTTATCGACGGTCGCCGCGGCCTGGGCCGAGTTGAGCGGCAGTTTCAGCGCGGCGCTCGATCATCCCGCCATTCAGTACGACAGTCGCCCGCTGAACGATCCCGTTGCGGCGCTGAACCGGAAAATACAAGCAGGCTCGGTGCAGCTTCGATTCGAAGGCGCGTCCGGCTATCTGCGGGCCGTGCTGGAAGCGCTCCAAATCCCGATCGAATCTCAGCTGGTGGTGTTCTCGAAAACCAGTTTGCAGGCGCCCATCATCACGCCCCGAAATCCTCGCAGCCTCTTCTTCAATGACTCGGTGGCGGCGGCCTGGGTGAAGGGTGAACCGTTCGTCGAGCTGGCTGCCGAAGATCCCGAGCAGGGTGTGATTTTCTACACGCTGGATCAAGTTCCGGGCAGCCAGCCGGTCTTCAAGCGCCAGGATCGCTGTCTGGTTTGCCACGAGTCTTTTTCGAGCCTCGGCGTCCCCGGCACCCTGTTGCGCAGCTCGTTTGTTGCGGCCGATGGCCAGCCGTTGCGCCAGCTGGGCGACTTTTTGAACGATCATCGCAGCCCGCTCGAACAACGCTGGGGCGGCTGGTACGTGACCGGCAAGCGCGTCCCGGCGGGACATCTCGGCAATACAATCGTCAAGGATCCGGCCTCCGCGCCGCCGGTTGACGCGCCCAGCCTGGCATCGCTGGAGGGAAAGTTCGACACCAGCGCCTATCTTTCTCCTTACAGCGACATCGTCGCCCTGATGGTTTTCGATCATCAGATGCACATGATCAATCTGCTGACTCGCATGGGGTGGGACACGCGACTCGCGTTGTATCAGCGGCTGGACATCTCCCAGGCCGTGCGTGATGACGCTAAAGATTTGGTGGATTATCTACTGTTCGTCGACGAAGTCCCGCTGGCCGGAAAAATCGAAGGAACGTCGGGGTTCGCGGGAAGGTTCGCTTCCTTGGGACCGCGCGACCGCAAGGGCCGGTCTCTACGCGATTTCGATCTCGAACACCGTCTGATGCGCTACCCGTGCAGCTACATGATCTATTCGCCGGCCTTCGAGGCACTACCGGCGGAAGCCAAGGACGCGATTTATCGCCGCATGTGGCAGATTCTGTCAGGCCAACAAAAGGGCTCTAAGTACGCTCGCCTGTCGGCGCAGGATCGCCGATCCATCGTAGAAATTCTGCGCGATACCAAGAAGGACTTGCCGCTGTACTTCAACTAGACCGAGCTACCCGCCGATCGCGTACATCGGCCGGGGCGGCGCGACAAATTTTGTGCTGTTGATCTCGTGCCCGATCCACTTCTTCTGGACCGTCGCGCGAATGGTGGCCGCGATTTCCTCATCCGGCGCCCCGCTTCTCAGCAGGCCCTTCACATCCGTCTCCTCGATCGCAAACAGGCAGTAGCGCAGCTTGCCGTCGCTGGTCAGGCGGATGCGATTGCAGTTCAAACAGAACGGCCGAGTCACGGAAGCTACCAGCCCCACCCGGCCGACGCCGTCTGCGAAACGATACTCGGTGGCCGGCGCGCGCGGATCGCGATCCGGAATCTCGACCAGCGGCCCAATCTCGCGCGACAGCGTCTCGATGATCTCGCTCGCCGATAAGACATCCTTGCGCGACCACAGACCCTGCGCGTCCAGCGGCATGAACTCGATAAACCGAACTTCATAGCCGCGTTCGCGCCCGAAACGAACCAGCGGCACTATATCTGGTTCCACAAGGTTCTTGACTGCCACGGCGTTGATCTTGATCGGTCCGAACCCAATCCGCCGCGCGGTTTCCAGACCATCCAGCACCTTCGGCAAATCGTCGCGCCGCGTGATGCGCAGAAAGCGCTCACGGTCGAGCGTGTCCAGATGAACGTTCAGCCGCCGCAATCCTGCTTCGTACAGCGCCTCGGCGTGCCGCGCCAGCAGAACACCGTTGGTGGTGAGCGCCAGATCGTTAATCCCTGGCAGCGCCGCCAGCTTGCGAATCAGAACGTCCAGATCCTTACGCACCAGCGGTTCGCCGCCGGTAATGCGCAGCTTGGTCACGCCCAGCGAACTGGCCACCCGCGCGAATCGCTCGATCTCTTCGAACGACAGGATTTCCTCGCGCGCGACGTAGTTGACGTTGTCTTCCGGCATGCAATAAAAGCAGCGAATATTGCAGCGGTCCGTGACACTGATCCTCAGGTTGTCGTGAATGCGTGCGAAGGTGTCGATCAACGGGCCGTTCACGGGGTTCCTATTTTATCGGAAAGTATGCACACGAGCGAAATAACAGGGCACACTTCTCACTTCGGAGGTCGAAGAATACTTCGGCCGGACATATGAACAAAACCATAGAGGACACGGGCTTTCTTTATTGTATCAGCCACTAGGCAAAACAATTTCTTTCTGGTATGCTTTCGACTTGAGAAGTCTATGTCTTACCTGTTTTATCCCCTTTTTTTCCTATTTTTGGTTACTAGCGCGTTTGCGCAGAACCTGACTTGTAACGCTGCAGCCCAGCCGCCGTTGGTCCGAAAGGAAGGTCTGGCGGAGCGGACCGGTGACATAGCGCTCACCTGCGCCGGGGGCACGCCCGGCGCCAAGATTACCGGCAATCTGACGCTGTTCCTTTCCGTAAACATCACCAATCGGCTTGGTGCTGGTAACACGGTGACGGGTATCGTATTCACTGCCGACAACGGTTCCGGGCCGCAGGCCATCAATACCCCGGGAATCCTGACCGCGCCCTCGACGCTGGTCTACAACAACGCCAGCTTTACGCTGTCTTCTAACGGCTCTGTCAATCTGCGGATCGCCAACCTCCGCGCTGACGCCAATCAAACCAGCGCCTTTTCAAGCCCGCAAATCGGTGTACTCCTGTCGTTCAGCTCCATGCCGCCGGTCGCCTTCAGCGGCAGTCAATTGACCGTTGCCACCCCGCAGGCTGGCCTGTACACGGGCTTTTCCTCGAAAATAGTTTGCAGCCAGGGCGGCTCCCCTCTGCCTGAGAACCTAGGCAGTTTCGCCAGCTTCCTGGCCGCAGGCTCTGCATTCAACTCCACTCGTGTAACCGAAGGGTTCGCAGATGCCTTCCAGCCGCAAAGTGGTTTCCAGGGGCTGAACGCCGACACCGGCACTCGCTTTATCGTGAACTATAGCGGATTCCCCATCGGCGCCCGGCTGTTCGTGCCCACCGTCGTGGCAGGATCCGACGCGGCGCAGCCCACGGCCGGGGGCGATTTCGGCCTGCCCGTTTCCGGCGGGCAATATGTAGCCGGTGGCAGCGGCTCCCTGCTGTTGTCGCGGGTGCAATTCGCGGACTCACACGGCGTGGGCGGAACACCTGTGTACACACCGGGCCCTCCCGCCTCCAGCGTCGCTTTGGATGCGATGAGCGAGGTGTATCTGCCCGACGGATCCGGTTATGTCGTGTACGAGGTTGTGGACGCGAATCCGTTCGTCCAGGAGAGCGCCCAATTCCCCACCTTCTTGGGCTTGGACCCTTTCAGCGGCGCTAGCGTCGATACATCGGAAGACGTATTTTTCGCCCCCACTTCCTCGGTCACCACAGCTACCGCCGGCGACCCGATTCCGCGCTTCGAACCCTACGCCCCTGCCGCCGATTGCACCCTGGTCGGCGACTGCGGCGCCACTTATTTTCCAGTCCTAAAGGTCATCGAGCCGTCCGTGCAGCTCTCCGCGCAGGCTGGCTCCAATCCCCAGGCTGCCTTCATTCAAGTGCAGAACCCTTCTGGCGGCGTATTGCGCTGGACCGCTACGGTTACCTATCAAAATGGCTCGGGCTGGGTGAGCTTATCGCCTAGTAGCGGCGTAAACAACGGAAGTATTCAATTGATTATCACGCCTGGAACTCTTTCGCCCGGCACCTACCAGGCCACGCTCACCATCGATGCCGGTCCCATTTCGGGCACCCGCAACATTCCGATCACGTTGACCATTAATGCCGCCGCCACGCCGTCTCCCACTATAACCAGCGTGCTGAATGCCGCCACTTTGTCAGCCGGACCTTTGGCGCCGGGTTCACTCGCAACGATAATGGGCAGCCATTTCTCAGGTTCTAATCTCACCGTGGACTTCGACAGCACGCCGGCGCAAATTCTGTTTAGCAACGGTACTCAGATCAACCTGCTGGTTCCGGCATCGCTCGGCTCGAACACTTCGGCGCAGTTGACGGTTGCCGCTAACGGCATTTCGTCCGCGGCGCAGACTGTCGCGCTCGCGCCTTTCGCGCCCGGCATCTTCACGAACGGAGTTCTCAATCAAGACTTCTCCGTGAATGGAACCGGTAACCCGGCTGCACCGGGAAGCATTATTCAGATCTTCGCCACTGGTCTTTCCGGGACCGGTGTGATCACCGCTCAGCTGGCCGGCCAAACCGTCAGCCAACCGTATTACGCGGGCGTGGCGCCCGGTCTCACCGGCGTCCAGCAAGTGGATTTGATCCTGCCGCAAGTCTTGCAGGGAAATACGGTCGCGGTGGCGGTCTGTGGCGGAGCTTCGGCCGATAAAGTGACCTGCAGTCCCACGATTCAGGTCGCCGTGTCGCAACCTTGACCGCGCCGGTTTAGCGTTCTTTAACGTTACGGGACATTCATCCCGCGAAACCGGATTCACGTGTGAGCCGATCCAAAACAATGGAGGGGTTCTGTGGATCTCAAACGTTTCGTACTTAGCAGTGTTCTGGCAGCATCGGCGCTGTCGGTTGCTTGCGGCGGAGGCTATGCGGCCGCGTATGTCGTGCCCGCGCCTCCGCCGCCTCGCGTTGTGGGAGCAGTCGGATATGCGCCCGGTCCCGGATTCGTCTGGGTGGACGGCTTCTGGGATTTACGCGGTTCAAACTGGGTGTGGGTGAACGGAAGATGGGCGCGTCCGCCGCGCGGCCGCACAGTCTGGGTTGCCGATCGCTGGGAGCGTCACGGGCAACACTGGCGCTACAATCGCGGCCACTGGCGATAACTGGAAACGGCCTCCGGCCTCGCCAGTCGCGCGCGCCTCGTACAATAAATACGAATGGCCGGGCAAAACTACGACGCGGTGCTGGTGTTATCTTTCGGTGGTCCTGAGAAGCCGGAGGACGTGATGCCGTTCCTAGAGAATGTTCTCCGAGGCCGCAACGTACCCCGCGAGCGCATGCTGGAGGTCGCCGAGCATTATTACCATTTCGGCGGCAAGAGCCCAATCAACGATCAGAACCGCGCTCTTATCGCCGGCCTGGAGCGCGAACTCGCCGCCAACGGCCCGCACGTCCGGGTGTACTGGGGCAATCGCAACTGGCGTCCGTTCCTGGCCGACACTTTGCGCCAGATGCGAGCCGACGGAGTGCAGCGGGCGCTGGCGTTCGTTACCTCGGTGTTTAGCTCCTACTCGGGCTGCCGGCAATATCTGGAAGACATCGAAACAGCCTGCGCCGAACTGGGAGACGATGCGCCGCGCGTGGATAAGCTGCGATCGTTTTACAACCATCCGCTGTTCATCGAAGCGCAAGCCGACGAGGTCCGCGGCGCACTCGACCAAATCGATGCCGCTCGGCGAGCGGGCGCGCACGTTCTGTTCACTGCGCACAGCGTTCCGGTCTCGATGGCCGAGTCGAGCGATTATCAGAAGCAGTTAAACGAATCCTGCCGGCTGGTGGCCGAGCGGCTCGAAATCCCAGCCTGGCGCCTGGTCTACCAAAGCCGCAGCGGTCCTCCCAACCAGCCCTGGCTTGAGCCGGATGTGGCGGATGTGCTGCGCGAATTGACGCCGGGCGCCGATGTCGTGATTGTGCCGATTGGATTCATCTCCGATCACATGGAGGTGCTCTACGATCTCGACACCGAAGCCCGCCAGATCTCGGACGCGCGAGGCCTGCGGATGGTGCGCGCTTCGACAGTGGGCGTCCATCCTTCGTTCGTCAAAATGATTCGCGAGTTGATCTCGGAGCGGATGGGCCAGTGTGAGGCGCGCGCAGTCGGCCAGTACGGCCCGAATCACAATGAGTGCGACTCCGGCTGCTGTCCCGCACCCGCGCGGCGCGCCAATTCCGCTCGCAGCGACTCTTCCCCGCGAGCCATCGCCCAGCGGTGATTGGCCGAAAAGATCGGCTTCAGCAAGAACGACAAGTACCGCAGCAGCGGCTTTTCGGCGCGAATCCGCCAATCGTACGTGATATCGACTGCGATGCCGTTCTGGGCGAAAGTCCAAACACCGCGGCCTTCAAAATCTCCCCAGGCTTCGAGTGAAAATCCATAGGGCCGGCGGGACTCCGTAACGCGAAAATACCAGTGCAGGGTGTAAGGCAGCCAGCCCTTGGTGTGCAGTTCCACGACGCGTCCGACGCCATCCTCGCGGCCCGGCTCCAGCTCTTTGACCGCAAGATAGACCGATGGCCACCAGCGCGTCAGATCCACGGCGTTGCCGAGCACGTCAGATACTTCCTCGACCGTGCTGTCGACGTGCCAGTGCGTGACGAAATGGTAGTCGTTAGCGCTCATGCAACTTCTTATAGACCTCGCGTTTGGAAAGCCCGCGGCGCCGCGCCACAGTTTTCAGCGCCTCCATGCGGGAGACGCCTGTCTGCATCAATTGTTCGACGGCAGTTTCAAGCGGCTGTTGGTCCGGCTCCGCAGCCTCGCCCTTGCCTACCAGCAAAGTGATCTCGCCCTTGACTACCGGCCGTTGAGCGAGGGCTTCCAAAACTTCAGCCGGCGTGCCGCCAAGAAATTCCTCATGCACCTTGGTCAGTTCGCGCGCCAGCACCACCTGGCGCGCCCCCAACACTTCCGCGATATCCCGCAATGTCTCCACGACCCGATGCGGCGCTTCGTAAAAGACCAGCGTCGCCGCGAAAGCCTTCCAGCTTTCCAGCGCCTTCCGCCGCTGGTTCGTCTTGGGAGGGAGAAAACCTAGGAACACAAAAGAGTCTGTGGCCAGGCCGGAGGCGCTCAACGCCGCCAGGAACGCGCCCGGACCCGGGATCGGCGACACGGGAATTCCAAGTTTCCGCGCGCCTGCCACCAGCCGGTAGCCGGGATCGGAAATCAGCGGCGTCCCGGCGTCGCTCACAAGCGCGATGTTCTTCCCGGCTTGTAACTCGCGGAGCAATTCATCGGAACGGCGCAGCTCGTTGTGCTCATGATAACTGGTGAGGGGCTTCGCGATGCCATAGCGATCCAGCAGCTTGCGCGTTTGCCGCGTGTCCTCGCAAGCGATCAGATCGGCTTCCCGGAGAACCCGGACCGCGCGAAAAGTGATGTCCTCCAGGTTGCCGATCGGCGTAGCTACGATGTAGAGGGTGCCGCTCAATCTATCGCTTGCCAGCCTAGCACGCCGGCGCCAAAGTTTGATCGCCCCGCAGAACCAGTTTGTCGCGCCGCGCGCTCACCTCCGCGCGCACCACTGTTCCCGGGGTGATTTCGCCGGCGGCCACCAGTGAGGCCAGCGGCTGTATCAATTCGCGCTGCAAAACGCGCTTCAACTCCCGTGCGCCATACTCCTCGCTGGTCCCACGCTTGAGCAGGAATCGCCGCGCCTGTGCCGCTAGCTCCAAACGAAATGCCTCGATTCCCAGGCGCTTGTCGATATGATCCTGCAAATCGCCGATGGCCAGATCCAGGATGGCACCCATCGCCTCCGCGCTGAGCGGTTGATAGGTGACCACTTCGTCGATGCGGTTGATGAATTCCGGCGGGAAGTTCCGGCGCACTGCATTGGCGCCGATCGCCTCCAGCCTGGGCCGAACGTTCCTCGGAGCCAGTGACTCGAAGCCGAAATCGGGACGCAGTTGTTTGCTCATTTCCGACGCGCCCAGATTGCTGGTCAGGAATACGATGGTCTTTTCGAAACTCACGCTGGTTCCGTCGCCCAGCCGCAACGCCCCCTTATCCAAGACGCCTAACAGCAGCCGCGTCATCGAGGGAGCAGCTTTCTCGACCTCATCGAACAGCACAATCGTCAAATCGCACGCTTCGCTCGAGGCGGCGTTCAATTTCTGCTGCGTCAGCACCGGCTGTGTCTCACGATGTCCCAGGTATCCGGGAGGCGCGCCCACCAGCTTGGCCACTTCATGATCCATCTGAAACTCCCCGCAATCGATTCGCAGCAGTTTCTTGGCGCCGCCGTGAAGCACTTCGGCCAGCGCCTCCACGGTCCTGGTCTTGCCCGTGCCGGTCGGCCCCAGCAGCAGGAAGATTCCTGCCGGACGACCCTCCGGCGCTAGCCGCGCGCGATGCATCTGGATGCAAGGAACAATCGCGCTAATCGCCGCAGGCTGCCCGATCAATTTGCGCGACAGCAGGCTTCCGATGTCGCCTAATGATCCGACCGGTTCCCTCTTAGAACGAGTTGAAGGATGACGCATAAAAGAAGACTCTCGCCCCCAGTATGGTCCTTGAATTGCTCAGAAACGCGCTCTCGCCCGTCTCCAGCCGCCGCTCAACTAATATTTTTTTCGGATTTATCGCTTAAGAATGAATAAATTGCTTCCGCTATTCGGGGGCTGGCATTTCCATCCCCGTAAGGATTGTGAACGCGCGCCATCGCGTCGTAAGATTCGCGATTCTCGATCAGGCGCGTGGCTTCGCTCACGATAGCAGCTTGGTCGGTGCCCACCAACTTGACGGTGCCGGCCAGGACTGCTTCCGGGCGCTCGGTCTTCTCCCGCAGCACCAGGATCGGCTTGCCCAGCGACGGTCCTTCTTCCTGAATCCCGCCCGAATCCGTGATCAGCAGATACGCGCGCCGCATCAGATCCACGAACGGCACATAGTCCATCGGTTCCAGGAGCCGGATGTTAGGCTGCCCGTCGAGATAGCGCTGCACGGGACCCTGGACGTTGGGATTGGGGTGCACCGGGTAGACCAGTTGAACGTCCGGGCGAGTTGCGACCTCTGCCAGAGCGCGGCATATGCGCTCGAATCCCGACCCAAAACTCTCGCGCCGGTGCGCGGTCACGACGATCAGCTTCTTGGATGCATCGAGTTCCGCCCAATCGCGCCCGCGCAGCTTCCCTTGCTCCAAGCCGTCGCGCACGTATAAAACCGCGTCGATCCCGGTGTTGCCGGTTACAGTGATAGAGCACGGCGCCACGCCCTCGCGCCGCAAATTCTCGGCGGCCTTCTCGGTAGCGGCAAAATGCAGAGCCGCCAGGTGCGAGGTCAGCACCCGGTTCATTTCTTCGGGAAAAGGCTGGCGCAGATCGCCGGTTCGCAGCCCGGCCTCGACGTGCGCCACCGGAATATGCAGATAAAATGCCGCCAGGGCCCCGCAGAAAGTGGTGGTGGTGTCGCCCTGAACAATCACCATGCTGGGCCGCTCGGCCGCCAGCACCCGCTCGAGGCCAGCCAGGATTCTCGAAGTCGACTGGAACAAAGTCTGGCCAGGCAGCATTAAGTCCAGGTCGTGGTCCGGACGAACGTCGAAGGCCTCCAGAACTTGGTCCAGCATCTCGCGATGCTGCGCCGTCACGCAAACTTTAACTTGAAAACGGGAAGGGTGTTCGCGCAGGCTGCGAATCACCGGACAGAGCTTGATCGCCTCCGGCCGGGTCCCAAAGATCAGAAGGATCTTTTGCATGCTGGAATTAACGCCCCGGTCGCCGGGGGGCTTCAATTAGGGCTGCTCTACTTGTGCCGGTAGGTGATTCGCCCCTTGGTCAAATCGTAGGGCGAGAGTTCGAGAGTAACGCGGTCGCCGGCCAGGACTCGAATGCGGTTGCGTCGCAACTTGCCGGCCAGGTGCGCGAGCACCGTACGGTCCTGATCCAATTGCACGCTAAACAAGCCGCTCGGAAATTTTTCTACCACCGTTCCAGTTACCTCGATCGAATCTTCTTTACTCATCAGCCTCCTAGTGGGGATTTTCTGCCATCCGTATCTTAGCAAAAGGCGGGCAAGACGCGGAATGACCCGTGATCCAGCGCCCGCCGCCCTAAGATGCCGCGGCCTGAGATTTGACGCCCGAGCGCCGCAGCAAAAAAAGCAGGCCGATCGTGGCGACCACCGCGGATACCACCGAGCCCTGCCATGCCAGCCGCGTGATCGCCCGCCGCGTGGAATGCTCGGCCAACACGATCTGCCACGAATCGGGCAGGACGCGCGAACCAAACGCCAACACAATCAGCAGCAGAAGGAAAAACCCACGCAGGATCGCTTTCGTAGTGGCAGCCGAAAAGCGGCCGGCCAGCAGCGCGCATAATACCGCGGTCGCCGCCGACGCGGCCAGGCTGAAAACCAACGTTGCCGCCAGATACGGGCGCGGCGGAACCAGAATTCGCTCGCTCCGATTGGCCAGGTTGAGCGTGACCAGTGCCGTGATCAGCATGACCACTGCGATGCCCCAGCCGTATCCCACGATCGCCAAGATCCGGCTTAGCACCGCGCCCGGCAACACCGGAGTTGGGATGGCTGCCCAGAATTCCGATGCCGCCGGCGCCACGAACAGCAGCGCCATCAACGCGTACGCCAGGATAATCGTGGGCTGAAGAAGAATCGTAACGCCTTTGTATAACGGAACCAGTACGCCGAAAATCAGCACTACGGTCACCAGAATCAAAGCTTGTCGCGCCATAGATTCGCAAACCTAAGGAAACTTCTTAAGAACTATCGCCAAATGCTCTTCCTGCTGGGCCGGAAGCACCGCTCTCCGCGCGCATTTCCGGGTCCTGGGCGTCGTGGCAGTTACGTAAGAGCTAGTATAGCCTGGGTCGCAAAATGGTACTCTAGTACAGACCTTGACTCAGGTAATTTTGCTCCGGGAACTTTCATAATGCCTCCCCCCGCGCAAGCCGATAAGAAGTATATGTTCGACAGGCGTATTGAACCTCGGATGCTATGCGCGGACATGGTGGACGTTCATTGGAAGGACAAAACAGGACGCATCCGCAAGGGCGTTGCTAATCTGGAAGACATTTCGCTCTCCGGCGCTTGCCTGCAATTTGACCAGCCGGTGCCGCTCCAAACTGAGGTGCGCATAAGCTATCCCAAGGGCGAACTTCTGGGCAAAGTGAAATATTGTGTGTATCGCGAGATTGGGTACTTTTTAGGAATCGAGTTCGATCCCGGCTGCCGCTGGTCGGCGCGTCATTTCAAGCCGCAGCATCTGCTCGATCCACGCCGTCTGGTGATTCGCAGCGTGAATCGCGCCTCCAAGTTTGCCAACTAGAACCGCCTCCCTACCAGGCCGTTCGATCTAACTACAGTCCGGTCTCCGGCGTTATGCCGACATCACACCGCTGTTCTGCAGCAGGTATGCGTCTACCACGCGGAGCAAATGATCCGGAGAAACCGGCTTGGAAACGTAGTCGTTCATACCCGCCTCCAGGCAATTTTCCTTGTCGCCATTCATGGCGTGGGCCGTCATCGCGACGATGGGCAGGTTTTTCCAGCGGGGATCTTTGCGGATCAGGCGAGTGGTTTCCAGCCCATCCATGACAGGCATCTGCACGTCCATCAGGATCAAGTCAAAGCCGCCGTCCCGTTCCAGCTTCGCCAGTGCGTCCCGGCCGTCGCTGGCCAAATCAATCGAATAACCGTGCTTGCCGAGTACACCAGTGACAACCTTCCGATTCACTGGGTTGTCTTCCACCACCAGGATGCGCGCCATTCCGCGCGCTTGCTTGGCCCCCCGGATGGCCGAATCCGCCGGATTAAGATCCTTGCGTCCCTCGGCTGAATCATACTGGAGTGTCGCGACGAAAATGCTGCCGCGGCCGAGTTCGCTCTCCACGCGCAGCTCACCGTTGTGCAATTCCACCAGCTTCTTGGTGATGGCCAGCCCCAGGCCAGTGCCGCCAAATTTGCGGCTAACGCTCCCGTCGGCTTGATTGAACTTGTCGAAAATAGCCAGCAACTTGTCGGCCGGAATTCCGGTCCCGGTGTCTTGCACCGTCACTTCCAGCATGCACGGTTCTGGCTGATTAGATGGATGCGCGATCCGTACCGCTACCTGTCCGTCCTCGGTAAACTTCACCGCGTTCCCGATCAAGTTCCACAAAACCTGCCGCATTCGCAGAGGATCGCCAACGATGTGCTCGGGTACTTCTCCGGAAACATCAAAACGAAGCTCCACCCGGTTTTCGGCCGCCTTGGGCTGATGCGACTTGATGCACTCCGCCAGCACCGTACGCACCTCGAACGGAACCTTTTCCAGAGTCATCTTTCCAGCTTCGATCTTGGATAAATCCAGGATGTCATTGAGCAGCGTGAGCAGCGAATACGCGCAGCCGTGCGCGGTTTCAAGCTGTTCCCGCACCTCGCCGGAGAGTTCCTCTTCCAGCGTCATGTCCAGCATCCCGATCACGCCGCTCATAGGGGTCCGCAAATCATGCGATACGTGAGCCAGGAAGTCGCTCTTGGCCTCGTTGGCCTTCTGTGCGGCGAGCACTGCCTTTTCCAGCTGCTCGGTGCGCTCCTTGATTCTCTTTTCCAGCAGTTCCTGATAGTCGTTGATCTGCCTTTGCGAGGAGGCCAACGCCTCAATCATGCGATTGAAACTCTCGCCCAGGTACTGGATCTCGTCACCGGTTTGGCTCACCTCGATGGGCTCCAGCCGGCTGTTTTCCACCGAAACGATGCCGCTGTGCAAGCGTGCCAGAGGCCGGGCCAAAAGGCGCGTGGCGAACCGGGAAATGGCCGCCGAGACCAGCAGCACAACCACCACCAGCAACATGCCTTTGGTGGCATCGAAGGAGTCCCGGCGTAGATCATACGCCAGCATCGTGGCTACCACCCAAAAGGCCAGCGTGGCCGAGAAGAACGAGAACTTGGATGCCAGCGAATGTAAACCCGCCGGTGGTGCTTTGGTCACGGGTTTGCCTTTCGAGGGCTCTGGCATACTAATCCCATCGGACTTTCAACCCACCTCTGCATAAGTCGGATGCCCTAGCAAGGCGGGCGCAACCCGAGCCAGTCGTACAGCCAAGACAGTACGCGGATTCCTTGGATCACCGGATGCTATTCTTGAACGAAATGGATCGCCTGCGGACCACTCTGTGTGGCGTCGATCTTCAGAACCCGGTCCTGGCTGCGTCCGGAACTTTCGGATACGGCCTGGAATTTCTGGACGTTGTGGATCTGAACGCCATCGGGGGCGTGGTCGTAAAGGGCCTCTCCCGCGAGCCGATCCCGGGCAACCCGCCGCCGCGCTTGTACGAAACCGAGGGCGGCATGATCAATTCAGTCGGTCTGCAGAACATCGGCGTGCGCGCGTTCGTCAGCGAAAAATTGCCCGCGCTGCGAGGCTTGAAGACCGCGATTTTCGCTAACGTGTTTGGAAACTCGCCGGCCGACTATGCGGAAGTGATTCGCGTGCTCGAGGACGCCCAGGGCGTGGCCGGCTACGAACTAAACGTGTCCTGCCCCAACACCAAGCACGGCGGGATTTATTTCTCCAGCGACCCCTCGCTGCTCAGCGAGCTGGTGAAGCTCGTGCGTCCCATCGCGCGGCGGCCGCTGATCGTCAAGCTATCGCCCAACGTCAGCCGCATTGAGCCGCTGGCGCAGGCCGCCGAACAATCCGGTGCCGACGCCATCAGCCTGGTGAACACGTTCGTCTCCCTGGCCATCGATGCGCACACCCGCCGTCCCCGCGTCGGCGCGGGCTTCGGAGGCTTGTCGGGACCGGCTATCAAGCCCATCGCCCTGCGGCTGGTATACGAGGCCTGCCAGGCAGTCCGGATTCCCGTTATCGGCCTGGGCGGCATCCGCAGCGGTGAGGACGCGGCCGAATTTCTGGTGGCCGGCGCCTCCGCCGTCCAAGTGGGCACTGTGAATTTTTGGGACCCCGGCGCCCCAGCCCGTATCGCGCGCGAGCTGGATCGATACTTGGAACAAGAAAAACTCGATCAGGTAAAACAACTGGTGGGAACTTTAAAATTATGAGACTGACATTTTCAACCGAAGCCGCGCCCAAGGCCATCGGCCCGTATTCGCAAGTGGTGGTCCATGGCGGTATCGCCTATCTCAGCGGGCAAATTCCGCTCGACCCGGGCACCAATCAGATTGTCGATGGAGACATCAGCGCCCAGACCGAGCGCGTGCTTCAAAACCTCAAAGGCGTGCTGGAAGCCTGCGGCGCGTCGCTTGGATCGGTGCTGAAAACCACGGTGTTTCTGCGTGACATGGCCGATTTCCCCAAGATGAATGAGGTCTACGGGCGATACTTTTCTTCGCAGCCGCCCGCCCGCTCCACAGTACAAGCCGCGCGATTGCCGCGCGACGTAAGCGTCGAGATCGATTGCATCGCCGCTGTCTTATAGACTAGTGCGCCGAATACTGCGGCTGTGGCGGATTCAGTTTGACTTCGAGCGTCTTCTCTTGTTCAGCCACGTCGAAGTTCTGCCCGAAGGTTTGATAATCCTTGGCGATGACTTGAATCAGGATGGTCCCTTGCGGGATGGGTGGAATCTTGGCGATCCCCTCTTCGTTAGTGTGCAGCTCATACTCGGTTCGAATCTTCTTGCCGAATTTCACCTTGGAGCGCCCCTGCACGAACTTCACCACCACGCTGGCATGGTCGATCGGCTTGCCGGAATCAGTGGTGACGTGGATGGTGAGCGTGGTCATATCCGCTCCAGCCAGCGGCAGCACCAACGTCAAGGTCAGGAATAAAATCAATCCCCGCATAGTCCTATAATACCTGCCGAACCGGGCCGGGCTCATGCTTTGGTCCGGGATTTTTCTGCGTACTCGCGCGCCTCCTCCAGCATACTCGCGATGCGCCTTGCACGCCCCTCGGGCGTCCGGTAATAGAAGATGCTGAACAAGTGCCTGCGCCGCTTTGCCGCCGACATGCGTTTCCAGCCCTCTTCGGCGCGGGCGTCGCGTGCGAAGGCCACCCGCAAGACCGGAGGAAGCTCGCATTCGGCTTCCATGGTGGCGAGCATTCGCTCCACGATCTGCTCTGTGCGTCGCACCCGCGCGGCGGCGCTGCTTACATCGGCGACCCATTTGGCGATCTCGCGGCGCCAGGAAGGATTCAGATGTTGATACCAGCGCTCGAGGGCGGGGTCTTCGGCGAGCGCGCTTTTCAACTCCGCCGGTATCGACACTTCGCGCCGCTCGAGATCCGGCTCCAGACAAAAGCGCGCCGTCATGCCCAGGCCGGTCCTGCCGCCTCTCTGCATTTGCTTGTTCACCAGCAGCACGTGATGGCCATCGCCGGTTGGAAACAGCGAAGTGAGGAACGTGAAACCGTTTATATCGCCATGCACTCTCAGTTGCCCGCGCTTTCCCCAGATCTTGGCAACGTCGAATGGAATGCGGACGATCACCCAGTTCAGCGCCCCGCCGCCGCGCTCGAGCGTGGCTTCGAACGATTTTCGAGAAGCCTTGGGCATGACTTTCTATGCTACGTCAGGCAATAGGAATTTCTTCGCTACGCCGGCTGAGCCAGTGACCGCTTCGGCCGCCAGGTAGCCGCTGCGAACCGCGCCTTCCATGGTCGGCGGCCAACCCGACCGCGTCCAGTCGCCGGCCAGAAACAGATTGGAGAATTTGGTCGGGCTAGTGGGCCGCAGCGCCTCAATGCCTGGCCGCGGCGAAAACGTAGCGCGCACTTCCTTCACTACGTGCGCCTTCTCCAGCTTCGCTTCCCGAACGCGCGGCAGAAATTCAGCCAGCTCGCGAACCGCCACATCAATCACCTCGTTCCGGCTCATCTCCAGAAGCGAACGCGAAGCGCTGACTACTACCTGCAAGTATCGCCCGCCGGATTTGTTAAAAACCCACTGCACAGTACGGTCAAGCAGCGTCGCATGCGCCAATTGCGTCACGCTGCGATCGAACCACAAATGAATCCCAGTGATCGGAGAATGTTCGAAGCCATCCAGCGGCAAATTCAGCTCCGGAAGTACGGCCGGCACGCGTTCGAATGGCAGCGCCGTGACATAATAATCAGCCGCGCGCTCTTCGCCCTGCGAAACGACCGCACGCACCGAGTTGTTCTCAATGATCACCCGCTCCACCGGGGCCCGCGGATGCAGACGCACGTTTCCAATGCGTTTCCACGCCTCCGCACCATACAACTCGCCGAGCGGCACCGCCGGCACGCCCATTTCATAGGAATTGGAACGCGCCAAAAATCCCAGCCAGAACACCTGAAAACCGTGGATCGCCGCCATGCGATCCAGATCTTCGTTGATGGCGCTCACCAGCACCTGGCTCCAGAAGCGCCGGATGGCGCACTCGGTCTGGCGTTTTTCCCGCAGCCAATCCAGCATCGTGATTCGTTCCAGGTCGCCGCGCCGCCCATGCTCGCGCCGGATGGCCAGCAGGGCACGTGCAATGGCAATCTTATCGCCGGCATCCAGGAAATGCAGCTTCCAGAAACTCCCCGTGAAATGCAGCGGCGCGGGCAATCGGCCGGCGCCCAGAGTCGAAACCCGCCCGCCCGGCTCGATGAAGTAAAACTGCTTGTAGAACTTGATACGATCGGCAACGCCCAGGCGCCGGTAGAAATCCATCAGGTTCACGCAGCATCGCAACAGCACATGCTGGCAATTGTCGATCACTTCCCCGTCGCCCGTTTCGCCGGGAAGAGTGTAGGAAGTAGCCCGTCCGCCCAGAAAGCCTCGGGCCTCGAAGAGGTCCACTTGGAATCCGGCTCCTCCCAGCGCCGCCGCCGCTGCGAGTCCGGCCAGACCGCCGCCAATCACGATGGCTGTGGGCATCGAAAGAGAATGGAGCTGCGAGCGAAAGGATTAGACTACCGGCACGCGGGCTTGATGGCCCCCGCCTCCGTCGCTGTTGATTAGCAGCATGACAGCGATGGCCAGCACCACCACGATAAAGATAATGTCGGATAAATCAAATTGCATCGGTCCTCATTAGTCTGCCCGATTGACCTCAATATTGACAAGCCCTACGACACCTAGTACGAGCTGGGTAATCCACCCTGGCGCCCACGCCAGATGCCTTATTAATCTGTCGGTTCGTCCTAAGATAGCACAGCGCCCGCGCTTGCAGATGCTTACAAATTCACGGCCGCGTGACGCATTTTTTCGGCGTGCGCCACGACGTTTTCCATCAAGCGCAGGCCACAATTGCCTTCCAGAGTCAGCATCGATTCGGGATGGAACTGCACGCCTTCGATGGGCAGCTCGCGGTGGCGCACACCCATGATCACGCCGTCGTCCGATTCAGCCGTGACCTCCAGGCAAGCCGGAAAAGTCTCACGGCGCGCGAAGAGCGAATGGTAGCGGCCCACTTGGAACCGTTCCGGCAAGCCTTCAAAAGCGCCTTTGTTGTGGTGCATCACGACGGAGGGCTTGCCGTGCATGGGGTAATCCAGAACACCCAACTCCCCGCCGAAAGCTTCCACGATTCCTTGCAATCCCAGGCACACGCCGAACACGGGAATGCCGGCCTGGGCCGCGAATTTCACCAGCTCCGGTACGCCGAAATCCTCGGGCCGCTTGGGGCCGGGCGAAATAAGAACCAGATCCGGATTGATCTTCTGAATCAGTTCCGGTGGGATTCCGGCCCGGTAGGTCACCACCTCCGCGCCAGTCTGCCGGGCGTAGTTCGACAAGGTGTGGATGAAGCAATCGTCGTTGTCGATCAGCAGCAGCTTGACGCGTTGGCCAGTTTTCGCCGGTGCGGGCGCTGGAGCACTCGGCGCTGCCTGAGGCCGCAGGGCGCGGAAAAAGCCCGTGGCCTTCATGCGCGTTTCCTGTTCTTCTAGCGCCGGTACGGAATCGTACAGCAGCGTCGCCCCCGCTCCGTAGCGCGCGATGCCATCGCGCAAGTGGACCGTCCGGATCAGGATGCCGGTATTGATATCGCCGTTCATCGAAAGCATCCCAACAGCCCCGCCATACCAGCCGCGCGCGTCTTTTTCCAGGTTTTCGATGGCCTGCGCGGCGGCCTTTTTCGGCGCGCCGATGATCGTCACAGCCCACATGTGCGTCAGGAACGCATCCAGCGAATCGAACCCAGCTTGCAGAATGCCTTCCACATGATCCACGGTGTGGAACACGCCTGCGTAGGACTCGATCAGCCGCCGGCCGATCACTTTCACCGAGCCAGGCACCGAGACGCGCGACTTGTCGTTGCGATCCACATCGGTGCACATGGTCAGTTCCGATTCTTCTTTGGTCGAGTTGAGCAATTCGCGGATGGCTTCAGCGTCGCGCAGCGGCTCGCCGGTGCGCCGCGCGGTACCGGCGATGGGGCAGGTCTCGACGCGATTTCCTTCCACGCGCACGAACATCTCCGGCGAAGCGCCGATCAGTTGCTCTTCGCCGAGCTGCAGGAAGAATTCATAAGGGCTCGGACTGGCATGCTGGATGCGCTCGAACAGTTCCGAGGGGCTGTCGGAAAAGTTGGCCTGGAAAGTCTGCCGCAGCACCACCTCGTAGTATTCGCCCTGCCGCATCCCCTCCCGCACTGTCTCCACCTTGGCCATGTATTCCTCAGGCGTGTGGTCCGCGCGAATCTCGTCCGGTGCACGCTTGGTTGGCTTGCGGATCGCTGCGCCGGTCCGTGCCAGACCTTCGGTGGACACACCGTCGCGCGCGAAATCATAGCGGAAGCGCTCGATCTGTTCCTTCTTGCGATCCATGTAGTAAATGTCGTCGCACAGGAACAGCTGCAGGTCCTTGGTGCCTTGCCGGGGCAGCTTGAGTTCGATGGGATCGAATTGGAACAGCAGATCGTAGCCGAACGCGCCCACCAAGGCCAGCCGTGTATCGTTCGGATTCGAAAACTCCTGTGTCAGTGTCCGCAGAATGCTGAACGCAGACGGTTGCTTGCTGCGCTCTTCCTCCGGGAAAAGTGCGGGCAGCGGTTTCAATTTCCCGTGCAGCCGGCCGTCCGGGCGTCCCTCAAATTGCTCCCAATGTGGATGATTTTCGAGAACGCTCTGGAGCAGACGGTTGATCGCTTCCCCGCGTTGGTTGAGCGGCCGGAAATCGACCTCGCGCCCAGCTGCAACGATCTCGACCGGTGGACAAATGGACGCAACGTCCCAGCGCGAATAACGCTCCGGATATTCGTAGCCGGAAGAAAGATAGATGCCGCGATAGCGGTCCAGCTTGTGCAGCAGTTGCTTCAGCCCCTTCTTATACGGCATCGCCGAAGTGGTGCGAGTAACGGTGATTCCGCTGCGCGTCGTGTAATTCAGCTTGGACATAGAGCCGGGCGGGGAAGGTCTGAGTTCTCAGCATAGCACCACCTGAGAGTGAATGCGCCAAACTAATTTTTGTCCCCAACCAGACCGTTAGCGCTTCGTCTAACGCTAATATGTAGAAGCCGGAGGTATCCATGAGTCCCGCGAAATCCGATCTCCCGCAAGGCACTCTCGATCTGCTGATCCTGAAAATCGCCGCGCTTGGTCCGGTGCATGGCTACGGCATCGCGCAACGCCTGCAACAGATCTCGCGCGACGTGGTCCAGGTTCCGCAAGGCTCGCTCTACCCGGCGCTGCACCGCTTGGAAAATCGAGGACTGCTGGCCGCGGATTGGAAAGAAACCGAGACTGGACGCGAAGCGAAGTTCTACCGCCTGACGCGCAAAGGACGAGCGCAACTCGAAACCGAAACCGCAAGCTGGCGGCGGCTGAGCGAGGCCATCGGCCTGATCCTGCGCATCGGTGAAGGAGGCGCGCAATGAGCTGGTGGCAACGTCTGATGCGGCGAAAGCAAATGGAAGAACAACTCGACCGGGAATTGCGCTTCCATCTGGACCAGCACGCCGCGGACCTGGCTGCGCGCGGGCTGAGTGCGGATCAGGCGCGTCGACAGGCCCGGCTCGCCTTGGGTGGCGAGGAGCAAGTGAAGGAGCTATGCCGCGACGCGCGCGGCACGCGCTGGCTGGAGGATCTCTGGCAAGACACGCGCTACGCCTTGCGTACGCTCCGTCAACGCCCCAGCTTTGCCGCGGTTGCCATCCTGACCCTGGCGCTCGGCATCGGCGCAACCACCGTGATGTTCACCGTAATCAACAGCGTGCTCCTCAAACCGCTCGCCTATCCGCATTCCGAACGGCTGGTCGCACTTCACGTTCAGACCGAGAAGTTAGGAGATACATGGGGATTCTCATATCCGGACTTTCTCGACTGCCGGCGTGACAACCGCACGCTGGCGCTTCTGGGGGCCTGGACCTACGGTGGAGGCACCGTGAGCCAGCCCGGCGAACCCGAATACGTCGATGGGCGCGACATCTCGAGCGAGCTATTTTCCGTACTGGAAGTTCCTTTGCTGAAGGGACGCGCGTTCCTGCCGCAAGAAGACCAGCCCGCTGGCAGGCGGGTAATCATCATCAGCTACGGTTTCTGGCAGCGCCGCTTCGGCGGAAATCCCGAAGCGATCGGCACGTCGCTGGTTTTCGAAGGCAAGTCGTACACCATCGTCGGCATCGCGCCGGCCGGATTCCAGCTGGAAGGCGAGGTGGATGTCCTCACCCCGCTCGGACAAAACACCGAAGTGCGGACCGAGAATCGCGCCGCGCGCTTTATCCATCTGCTCGGCCGGCTGCGTCCCAATGTCACCCTCACCGAGGCTCAGGCCGAATTCGCAGTGCTCAGTTCTCGTTTAGCAAAGCAATATCCGCGGTCCAATGCAAATCTTGGCATGACGGCACGTCCACTCCGCCAGGAACTTGTCGGCGATGTACGTCCTACGCTATGGATGCTGCTTGGCTCAGTGGGAATACTGTTGCTGATCGCCTGCGTGAACGTCGCCAGTTTGTTGCTGGCCCGCGCGGTTTCACGCCAACGCGAGCTTGCTATGCGGGTGGCGCTCGGCGCGGGCCGCGCGCGTTTGGTGCGGCAATGTCTTACAGAAAGCGCAGTGCTGGGGCTCTCTGGAGGCGTACTCGGCCTCGTGCTGGCGGTGTTGGCTACACACCGTTTCGTGGCACTGTGGCCGGGCAGTCTGCCTCGAGCGGACGAGGTCCGGTTGGATTGGCGTGTGCTTGTTTTCGCCCTGGCCGTTTCGCTGGCCACCGGCCTGCTGTTCGGACTGGCGCCCGCCTTGCGCGCTCCTCATCGCGAACTGGAGCATGCTCTACGCGCCGCTGCTCGGACCGTTAGCGGAGGTTCGCGCCGGCTTCATAGCGCTTTCATCATTTCCGAGATTGCTCTGGCCGTGGTGCTGTTGGTTTCCGCCGGACTGCTGGGGCGCTCCCTGCTGCGCCTCTCGTCCCTCGACCCGGGTCTCAATGTGGGCAACGTCCTGACGGCTCACGTGGCCCTTTCGCCCAGCGCGCTCGCCACTCCTACTCAGGCTCGCGCCGCCTGGCAAAATTTCCTGGAGCGCGCGCGCCGAGTGCCGGGCGTACACTCGGTAGCGCTGGCTGACATCATTCCAATGCGAACAGGCGAAAATGTACTGGGTTATTCGACTACGGTCGTTCCGCCCCCGGCCAACCAAGCGTCGCTGGCGCTCGCCTCAACCGTCACGCCCGACTATCTGCGTGTGATGGGCATTAAGCTCCTCCATGGCCGTTTCTTTACCAACGAGGATCGCTTGGGCGGCCCCGCGGTTGTGGTGATTGACGAGAATCTGGCACGCCATGCCTTTGGACGAACCGACGTTGTCGGCAAGCAGCTTTGGAGCCGTGCCTTGGGCCCGGCGCCGTTTCGGGTGATCGGCGTGGTGGGCCATGTCCGGCACTGGGGGCTCGCCGACGACGAACAGTCCCGCGTCCAGGATCAACTCTACTACCCGTTCGCTCAGGTTCCCGACCATTTGCTGAGCTTGTTTTCATCCTTCATGTCGGTCGCGGTCCGGACCGATGTTGCCCCGTTGAGCGTGGTAGAGCCGCTTCGCCGCGAAGAGCGCGGAGTCGCCGGCGATCAGACGCTGTACGAAGTCCGGACCATGCAGCAATTGGTAAGCGCCTCGCTCGCCCGGCAACGCTTCCTTCTGCTTCTGTTCGGTGTGTTCGCCGGCTTGGCTCTCGCGCTTGCATGCATCGGCATTTATGGCGTGCTGTCGTACCTCACCAGCCAGCGCGTACCCGAGATGGGCGTGCGAATGGCGCTGGGCGCGAATGCCGCCGAAGTTCTGCGGCTGGTGTTGCGGCAGAGCCTGGCTATGATTTTCGCCGGCATCTGCGCGGGTGCTCTGGGCGCTTTTGCGGCCTCGCGTATCATGCTGTGGCTGGTGCCGGGAATTCGTCCTCTCGAGCCGGCCACACTCCTGGTTATGACATCGGTGCTGTTGATCGCCGCATTATCCGCGAGTTTTCTTCCCGCGCGCCGCGCCAGCCGGGTAGACCCGATGAACGTGCTGCGACAGGAATAGTCGCCACGAAACGTTCAGAATGACAGCGTCAGTTCCGCTTCCACCTGGTTGCGCTGCGTGTGCGTGGTCGAATCGTCGAACGTAGGCGTCAGCCAGCGAATGTATCGAACCTCGGGAATGACGCGAATACCGAATGGATCGATGAACTGCGCCCCCACCCCTGCCACCACACCCCGCGCCTGGTGATGCGTGGGCTGAGCGGTGCCGAAGGTGCAGCAGGTAGCATTGCCGGAGGCGTCGATTGCCGACAACGAACTCTTGAAGTTCTCAACATCGCGCCATGCGCCGCCTCCTTCGACAAACCAGCGTCCACCCCGCTCATGCCGCCCCTTGCCATACCAACGCAGCGTGATCGGCACATCCACCACGCGAGCCCTCGCGTCCACGCGCGTGCTGGTGGTTGTGGTTGTCGTTTGGGGGACGGCGTTGATGAACGTGGTCACCGTTGTAGTCTGCGTATTGGACTCGATGTAGCCCAAGCGCCGCAAGAAACCGCCCACTGCCACCGCGAAATGCTCGGTAATCGCCGCTTGAGCCGTCAAGCCGTAGCCGATTCTCGATGAAGCACCGCTGCTGCTGAGGTCCGTCTCCACCGTAGTTGCCGCGTTCACGTTGGTTGTCGTGCTACTGCTGCTGCCTTTCACCGGACTCAGTCCCAGCACCGAGAGCGTCGCGCCAATCGCAAGACGCCGGACGTAAACACGCTGGCCTTGGTCGGTGCTCGACGAAGTGCCGGTGCTTTGAGAGGAACTACTGGTACTTTGAGAAGATCCGCCGGTGCTTTGCGGAGAACCGCCCGTGCTTTGGGGATCGCCGCCGGTGCTTTGAGCGGCCAGCAGCGCCGCGGTACACACATACGCGGCAAAAAGACAAAGTCTTGGTTGCATGTCAGATGATCTCAGTAGACGGCTGGTACCCCGTTGGTGGTTGCAAAGGATTAAGGATAGCGCGCGGCCCCCGCTAATGGCAAAAACCACAGCTTGGCGTGCGGAAAATTAGCGCTGCCGGCACATCTCCCATCAAGCGCCGTTGAATCTCACCGAACTGGCGCGTGTAATAGAAGCGTTCTTCCTGAGCTCCGCCAGCACCGCATCCGGGACAGGCTGATCGGTCTGAACCACCGCCACCGCCTCCGCGCCGGCCTTCTTACGTCCCAACGAAAACGTCGCGATATTGATCTTGTTCTTGCCCAGAACATCGCCGATATAGCCGATGACTCCTGGAACGTCGTCGTTCTCGAGAAACGTGAGGTTGCCCTCCAGCGGCGCTTCGCATTGGATGCCTTCCACCTGGACCAGGCGCGGCCGGTCCAGCAGCACCGCCCCTTCCACCACCGTCTTGCCGGCATCGGTTTCAAGCTCCAGCTGGATGGTATCGGTGTGCGCGGCGCGCTGGTCGTGCCGCTCGGCCACCGTGAGCCCTCGGTCTGCGGCAATCTGCATGGCGTTTACGGAATTTGCCTTGCGCGCCAGCGACCGCTGCAAAATCCCGGCCAGGCCTGCGTTGCGCAGCAGATGCGTGTTGAATTCCGCCAGCTTTCCGAAGTAGACGAAGCGTGCAGTTTGCGGATTGCCTCGCGCGATGTACGACGCGAAATTTCCCAGCCGCTCGGCCAGCCGGCTGTACGGCGCCAGCGTTCTGTGCTGCTCGGGCGTGAGCGCCGGCAGGTTTACGGCATTGAGCGCGACGCCGGTCTGAAGATAGTCGATGATCTGCTCGGCCAGACGCACGCCCACCGCTTCCTGCGCCTCTTCGGTCGATCCGCCAATGTGCGGCGTCGCGATGAGCGTCTCCATTTTCAGCAGCGGATCGCCGGCTGGGGGCGGCTCGTGCTCGAAAACATCCAGCGCCGCGCCCGCCACTTTCCCGGATGCCAGCGCTTCCCGTAAAGCGTCCTGGTCGATCAGCTCGCCGCGCGCGCAGTTCAGGATCCGCACGCCCGGTTTCATTTTGGCGAAGGCCTCGCGCGACAGCATATGGTTCGATTCCGGCGTCAGAGCGGTGTGCAGCGTGATGTAGTCGCTTTGCGAGTACAGCGTGGCAAGATCCACCAGATCCACCCCGACGCTCTTGGCGGTCTGCGAATTGACATACGGATCGTTGGCGATGACCCGCATCTCGAACGCAGCGGCGCGCTTCACCACTTCGCGGCCCACGCTGCCTAGACCGACGATGCCCAACGTCTTGCGGCGCAGTTCCGTGCCCATGAACTTGCGCTTCTCCCACTTGCCGGACTTGGTGGAAGCGCTGGCCGCCGGAATGGAGCGAGCCATGGAAAGCATGAGCGCAATAGTGTGCTCGGCCACCGACACCGCGTTGCCGCCGGGAGTGTTCATCACCAATACACCGGCCAAGGTCGCGGCGGGCAGATCCACGTTATCCACCCCCACACCCGCTCGTCCGATCACGCGCAGCTTGGGCGCTCGTGCCAGCACCGCGGCATCCACCACCAGTCCGCTGCGTACGATCAATGCGTCGGCATCGGCCAGATGCTCGCTGAACTCCTTGGGATTCGAAGCGATCACTTCCCATCCTGGCTGCGCGCGAAGCAGGTTTACTCCACCCGCAGCCATGGGCTCGGCTATCAGGATTCGCATGGTCTTGGGATCAGGCGCCGACGGTTTCTTTCGCCAAGGCGGCCTCGGCGTAGGCGTTCTGGACCGCAGCCACGCCGGTTCCGAATTTCACCGGCACGCCGTTGGCCGCCAGGATGATCTCCAGCTCCGCGATGACCGCGAAAAGATCGGCGAAGTCGAAATAACCGAGATGCGCGATACGGAAGATCTGCCCCTTCATGGAGCCCTGGCCGTTGGCGATGACGCTGCCGAAGCGGCTGCGATATTCCTTGACGATGACGCTGGAATCCATGCCCTTGGGCGGCTTGATGGCGGTTACGGCCGCGCAGGGCGACCCCGGTGAGAACAGTTCCAGATCCAGCGCTTTGGCAGCCGAGCGAGTCGCGGCGGCCAGCTGCTGCGCGTTGGCAACCAGCTTGTCCATGCCGAGCGACTTCACGTATTTCAACGCCTCGGCCAGCGCCAGCACGAGCGAGGTGTTCGGAGTCCAACTGGATTCGCCGCCGGCTGCATTCTTTTTTTCTTTTTTCAGATTGAAGTAGTAACGCGGCAGCTTGGACGTCTCGGCGAACGCCCAGGCCTTGGGGCTGATCGACATAAACGCGAGTCCGGGCGGGATCATGAAGGCCTTTTGCGAGCCTCCGATGACCACGTCGAGTCCCCAGCCGTCGATATCGAGCGGCATGGTCCCCAGACCCGTGATGGCATCGACCACGAAAATCGCGCCGGTTTTCTGAATCGCTTGCCCCATGGCGCGAACGTCGTGAGCGGCGCCAGTGGACGTTTCTGAGGCCTGCACGAACACGCCCCGCACGTTGGGATTCGCCTGGAGCGTTTCGGTCACGCGTTGCGCGCTCACCGATTGGCCATATTCCTCGCTGAGCACGATGGCGTCCAGTCCGAACGCCTTGGCGATCTCGGCCCAGCGCTCGCCGAATTTTCCCGCCGAGCAAACGATGACGCGATCGCCGGGCGAGAACAGATTCGAAACCGAGGCTTCCATCGCGCCCGTGCCGGAAGCCACCAGCGCCAGAACGTCGTTGGAAGTGCCCATGACTTCCTTGAGGTCCGCCAGAACCGAGCGGTACACGTTGCGGAAGTCATCGGTGCGGTGATGAATATCGGATCCCATCATGGCGTGCAGCGCCTTGGGCAGCAGCGGAGTGGGACCGGGAGTCAGGAGACGTTGTTTCTTGATATACATGAGAGGAAACTCCTAGGATACCAAACACCCATGCCACTTCTCGATCGAATTCAGACCGACATGACGGCCGCGATGCGCGCCAAGGATGAGGCGCGCCTGGGCGCGATCCGGCTAATCAAAACAGCGCTGAAAAAACACGAAGTGGATGCAATGAAGCCGCTGGATGAGCCCACCGAGATACAAATCCTGAACACGCTCATCAAGCAGCGGCACGAGGCCGCGGAAATGTTTCGCAAGGGCGGGAGGCCGGAGCTGGCCGACAAAGAGGAAGCCGAGTTGAAACTAATCGAGTCCTACATGCCGTCGGCACCGAGCGACGAAGAAATAGAGGCGGCCATCGCAGCGGCTCTGGCGGAAACGGGCGTGACGTCGGCAAAGCAAATGGGCGTGGTAATGAAAGCCACGCAGGCAAAGCTCGCAGGCAAGCGCGTGGACGGCAAGGCGCTAAGCGAAAAAGTGCGGGCGCGTCTGACATAGCACGCAAAATCTCCGAACTGCGGGTTCGGTCCAGTTGTAGCTGGCCTCGCTCCGATCTATCTCAGACATGATGCTTGAACACCGCTTGTCTACAACAATGTGGCGGTTATTCTCGCCGGCTTACCTTCCCCCTGAAACATCGAGGATCGCGCCCGTCACATATGAAGCCTCGGGCGACAGCAGCCACAGGATCGCCGCCGCCACTTCCTCAGGCTGCCCGCCCCGTTGCATCGGAACCTGGGCCTTGACTCGCTCCACGCGGTTCGGCTCGCCTCCGGCAGCGTGCAGCTCGGTGTAAATATGTCCGGGACGGACGCAGTTCACGCGGATGCCTTCTTCAGCCACTTCCCGGGCTAGGCCGAGCGTAAAAACGTCAATCGCGCCCTTGGTAGCGGCGTAGTCGACATATTCTCCCGGCGAGCCGTAACGCGTCGCAGCCGAAGAAACGTTAACGATGCTTCCGCCGGTCCCGCCATGGCGCGTCGACATGCGCCGCACCGCTTCGCGCGCGCACAGCATCGTGCCGACAACGTTGGTCGCAAACATTCGCTCCAGGCGCGCCGCATCCATCGCATCCACCCGCATCTGCAACTCCAGCCGGGCGGCGCTGTTCACCAGTGCCGTCGGGCGCCCTAGCGCTTGCTGTGTGGCCTCGAACAAAGCCACAACCTCGGATTCCACGCTGATATCAGCCTGCACCTCTATGGCGTTTCCGCCCAGCTGATGGATTTCTTCCACAACGGCCCGCGCCGCGTCCTGATTCCGCTGATAATTTACGCATACCGAGTAACCACGCGAACCGGCCAGGCGTGCGGTGGCTCGACCGATGCCCCGGCCGCCTCCCGTCACGATCAGAACGTCGCCTACTTCAGCCGGTTCCAGATGTGATCCTTGATCCAGTGCTCGTCCCACCATTCCACCGGATTCACCTCCACTCCGCCCACTTGCATGGAAAAATGCAGATGATCGCCGCCCGCCAGTCCCGTCGAGCCGCTCTTGCCCATCACCTGGCCGCGCTTCACCATCTCGCCTTCTTTGACGTCGATCTCGCTCAGGTGCCCGTAGATCGATTGCAGCGTGTAGCCGTGATCCACCACGATGCAGTTGCCGTAGATGCCGAGCGGTGCAGCCCACACCACCTTGCCGTCATTCGCCGCGACCACAGGAGTGTGCGCCGTCACCGCCAGATCGAAACCCAGGTGCACTTGCTGATCCACCTTCTTGCCTTGGTAGATGTAGCTGCGAACGTCGGCGAACTCGGATTCCACCTTGGAATTCGCGAGCTGCAGAAAAGGCTGCGTCCAAAGAAATTTCGGCTCGCTCTTCATCCGAAGATCGGCCAGCGTTTGGTTGTTCTTCACGCGCAGTTGCCCGTTGATTTTCAAAAACCGGCTCAGCAAATCGCCTGTCCCGCCGGGCTCGATCTGGTTTACCACTTTGTCGAGAAACTTATCGTCGATCGCAAGATCGCGCGCGCGAAACTTCTTAGGAAAAATCTTGAACGCGAAATGCGCCGTCACTTCCGCGCCCGCCGGATTGCTGGCGAAGACCACCGGCGCCGTGCTGACCGGCGTGTCCCACGAAAACGCAAAGAGAGCCAGACGTTGGCCTGATCCGCCCGGCGCGGGAAAGCTCTCGAACTTGTTGGCGCCAACTCGGACTCCCGCCTCGGTCCAATAGCCGGATGGTGTAAGCAGCACCATCTCTGAGCCGCCCTGGTTGATGTAATGCTGAAAGCCATCGGTGGTCACTGCAAGCGGATGAAGATTCACGTTCACGTCGGCAGAGATCGTATCTGTTGCGCCGCGCAAGTCGTTCGATTCCGTTTCGACGATCAGCCGCGCCTTGCCGTCTTGCAAATTGGGCGCCTTCTTTTTACCGGCCGGGAATGTAATCTCCTCGGGCGAGTGGCTCCGGCGCCAAAACATAAAGCGCGTGGCCGGGCTCTTCGTGTCGAGCAGCGTGGTGGAAGACCCGTTCTGCTCCAGCTTCGCCATGACGTGCCGGACCCCGTGCGGATTCGCGATCCGAACTACCACCGGCGTGTTCTGGCTAATTACCGTGGGCGGATGTGGAAAGGTCAGCGTGGAGTGCGACGAGACGCCCAGCAGAATGCCTACCGGCAACGCGATCAGCACGGCTAAAACTACAAGCGCGATCAGAATCTTGCCCATTGCTGTTCGGATCATAACAAGGATAGCCGGATCGAGCTAACATACAATCGTGCTGTTTCGGCTTTTTCTGCTGGCTGGCCTGTCCGTTGGGCTCCAGGCCGAAGACCACTGGATCGCTATAAAATCCGGGCCTTTCGAAGTTTTCACCACTGGCAGTGAACGCGCGGCGCGCGAAAAGCTCATGTACCTGGAGCAATTCCGCGAGGCGCTGCGCATCTTGACGGGCAAGGAGGAGATGGGACTCGTTTGGCCCATCGATGTGGTGGTTTTCAAGAATCCCAAGGATGCTCCTGCCTTGAACGGCGATTTTGTTCTGGGACGCGAGGCTCGCATGGAAATCGCGTCCGAGACGGAAGCGTTTTCGCGCGAAACATTGAAAGCCCTGGCGCGCCTTCTGGTCTATGAAAACACCGCCGGCCTGCCAAAAAGCATGGAAACCGCGCTGATTGATCTGGTCTCCACGCTGCGAACCGATGGAGCGCACATCACCCTCGGCGATCCGGTTCCGGAAGCGGAACGGTCGCACGATTGGGCGCTGTTGCACCTGGTCATCAGCAAACCGGATTACCTGGATCGCGCTCACATTCTGCTTACGAACCTGCAGCAAAGCGGCGATTTGGATGCCGCCTGCCGGAACGCGTTTCAAAAGAGCGCTGCTCAAATCAATCAGGAAGCCGACGACTATTTGAAAGCGGGAAATTTCGTACCGGTCTCGATTTCCGGCCGCGCGATCAATGTGCGCTATAAGAAACTCGAGCAGCTCGACCGTCAGGATGTGTTGGCGTTGCATGCCGATTTGTTGATGGCCGCTGGCTCGCCGGACGCAGCCAGGGCGTACTCTTTTGGCGGCCCGCGCGCGGCGGAAGGACTGGGCCTGCTGGCGCTGAAAGATCAAAAACGAGACGAAGCGGGCGAACTGTTTGATGCGGCTGTCAATGCCGGTACCCTGGACGCACGGCCGTGGCTGGAAGACGGACGGTTGGATGCGGACCGGGCGATGGCGCGCGCCGATTTCGAGAGAGCCGCCAGCCTCAATCCTCGCTGGGCAGAGCCCTATATTCAAATGGCCGATTTAGAGTTCGAACCGGACAAGCGCGCGGCTCTTTTGAAGAAGGCTGCCGCACTGGACCCGCGCAATGTCGAGCTATGGCAGACCTTGGCCAGCGCCGAAACCGCCGCTAGGAATTTCACCGAGGCGCAGAAGGCCTGGGGCGGCGCTGAGCGTGCCGCCGCCACCGACCAGGAACGCGCGCGCATTCATCAAGTGCGGCTCCAACAGGACCAGCAGCAGATTGATCTCGAAAAAGCCGACCGCAAACGCATCGCCGAGGAAAAAGCGCAGGATCTCGCGCGCGTGAAGGCACAGAGCGATGCCGCCATTCACGCCGCCGAGGAAGCGGCCCGCAAGAAACTCAATCCCGACGGCGCCCCGGTGCCTGCCAACGCGGTCTGGATGGATGAGCTGAAAGGCAATGCGTTTGTGGACGGCATGTTTCTGCGCCTGGAATGCCTGAGCGGCGATCTGGCGCGCATGGTGATCAAAACTTCGGATGGCAAGACCGTTCAACTTCTGATTCGCAGTCCCAGCCAGATCTCCATGTCGGGCGGCGACAAGACCATGGGCTGCGGCGCTCAGTCCGGCTCGCCCCAGGTGCATGTCGAGTATGACGCCAAGCCGGACGCCAAGATGCGAACCACGGGCGACGTAACGTCCATCCAATTCCGTTGAGGGCCGCGCTCAAGAAAATTCTATTTCGAATTCTCGGCAAGGATCCCGAAGCGATCGTAGTGTCGTTCGCCACCGGCGACGGCGACTTGGCCGCGCGCATGTACGCCGAGATCCAGCGCCTGGAGCCCGCGCGCAGGCATTTTCTGATAACGCCGGAGGAGTTCGGCGCGGCCTCGGCTTTCGAGATCTACCGCGCGCTGAGAAAACGTTTCGGTCGATATCGCATCGGATTAGCGCCCGTGCTTATGGGCGACGCACGCCACCGCACGCTGCGCCGCGCCGCGTTCTTGCTCGCGCCCCGAAAAATTCTGGCTTACAACCAACGGCTGGAGCGGCACCATCTGCGGCTCGCGACTTGGATCGCCTCTCTGCTGTTCCTCCGCGGCGTTCCGGTGGACCGCATTTTTCTGCGCCCCAAGTGGCTCGTGCCTTGGAAACGCGATCGCTCCGTTTATCCCTCAGAAGTCCGGGAAATCGCGGGCCGGCCGCTGTCGCCGCGCCGCCGTAGGGTCGCGATCCTGAGCCCTTATTTTCCTTATCCGCTGTCGCACGGCGGCGCCGTTCGAATCTTTTATCTGCTCCGCGAGATGGCCCTGGAGTTCGACATTTTTCTCTTCGCTTTTCTCGATCGGGAGACAGAGGAAGACTTCAAACCGGTGCTGGAGCACTGCGCGCGGCTGATTCTGATAAAAAAGGCGCGCTACCGTGAACCGCGCTGGTCGACAATCGACCCGCCCGAAGTGCATGAGTTCCGCTCGCCTGCCATGCTGGCCGCGCTCGAGCGCGTACGGCGCGAATACAAAATTGAAGTCGTGCAGGTGGAATACACCATGTTGGCGCCGTACGCGGGCGATGTGCTGGTGGAGCACGATGTCACTTTCGATCTGTACCGCCAGATTAACGAGCGCGGCTGGGATTATCGACGCTGGCGCCGATTCGAGCGGAAGTGGGTGCGCAATTATCGCAAGGTCGTGGTAATGTCGGAGCGTGACGCCGCTCTGCTCGATGCGCCCAACACGGTACTCATTCCCAACGGCGTGGATCTGGCCCGATTTACGCCTGAAATCGAGCGGCCAGGGATGCGTCTGCTGTTCGTCGGCTCCTTCCGGCATTTCCCGAACATCGTCGCCTATCGATTTTTCGTCGAGCAAGTTTGGCCGAAGCTTCGCGATCGCTGGCCGGACCTAACTTTGACCGTAGTGGCTGGCCCGGACCCCTGGCTCTATTGGCGCGAGCACACGGGTCTCACGGCCATCACCCAAGACGATCGTATCCGGCTGCTGGAGTTCGTCGCCGATGTTCGGCCGCTTTATGTCGAAGCCAACCTGGTCCTGGTTCCGACGCTGGTGTCTGCTGGAACCAATCTAAAGGTGCTGGAGGCTTTGGCGATGGAGCGCGCCGTCGTATCGACCTCTTCAGGCTGCGCCGGCTTGGGATTGGAACACATGGCCAACATCTGGATCGCCGACCGCGCCAACGACTTTGCGCAAGCCATCGAAACCTTGCTCACCAATACTGATCTTCGCGCCGGCATCGCCGCTCGCGGACGCGCCCACGCCGAGCAACACTTCGACTGGAAGCAGATTGGCGAACGGCAACGAACCATGCTGCGGGAGCTGCTGCCTCCGCGGACCCGTATCCGTCCTGCCGAGAAGTCCGACATCCCGGCTATTTCCGCCATCCAAGCCACCGCGCAGGAAGCCTCGCAATGGCAGGCCACCGACTATCTGGCCTACGACTGCCAGGTCGCCATCCTGGACAGCCGCATCGCCGGCTTCGTCGTGTCGCGGCGCATAGCCGACCAGGAGCGCGAAATTCTCAACATCGCCGTGCATCCGGACTTCCGCCGGCTGCGCATCGCCACTGAGCTGCTGCGCTTCGAGATTGCGCGCTGGCCCGGCGCCCATTTCCTGGAAGTGCGCGAATCCAACACACCTGCCCGCCGCTTGTACGAGAGTTTAGGATTCAAGCCGGTGGGCTCGCGGCCGGGCTACTACGACGATCCTCCCGAGACGGGTATTGTCATGAGGATTTTTTCATGATAATGTCACAAATGCGGGGGCCGTCGGTGACCGCCGCAAGACGAATGCTAGCGTTTCAACACCCACCGAGCAAACTAAATCCTACCGACTCGGCGTGGCAAGCTCACAAAGGAGACTCAACCCTGATGGAGAACACGCAAGAAGAATTGAAAGCGCACCTGATGCAGACGGACGAGGAATTCCGTCGTCTGGCCGAGCAACACGCGCAGTTTCATAAGCAGCTTGAGGCACTGGAAGCCAAGTCCCATCTGACTCCCGAAGAGGAGTTGGAAGAGCATCGGCTCAAGAAGCTGAAACTTCGCATCAAGGACCAGATGAACGCCATCCTCAGCCGTCAGCGGCCGCAGAACGTGGCCTGACATCGGGTGCGCGGCAAGGCAGGAAGTAAACACCCGGCTTGGTTCGTCAAGCCGGGTTTTCATTTTTAGAAGCGATGCCGAGCAGGCCGGCTAGGAGAATAGCGCTGGCCAGCGAAAGCAGAGTCCCTAGTCGCCGGCCGGGAGTGTCGTAGCGCAAGCTGATGGTGTGCGTTCCAGACGGCACTGGAACGGCCATTGTAAAGCCATTGGCGAGCACCACCGGCGCTGCAACGCCGTCCACTGTCGCGCGCCAGCCCGGATCGTAAGATTCCAGCACTCCGACGAAGCCCGAGCAATCGGGCTCGGTCTGGATGTGGATCTCGTCGCTCGAGGGACGCGAGTAGACCGCCGCGATCGGATTGGTCATGCTTTCCGCGAGCGTTTCCTGGGTAAAAGTCCGTTCCGCATCTAAAGGCAGCAGCAGTTTATCGCGACGCGGCTGTGCGATGAACCTGTCCAAAATCGCATTACCGGAAGCGAAATCGACCTGGCTTCCGCGAAAAAATGCGGTGCGCGGGAACGGATTAGGAACCCGGTAAAGAATCTCTTGTTCGGTGCTGTGAACCAGTTCGAGGTCGCTACGCCTCTCGGATGTAATTACAAATCGCACAGCTCCAGCTTGGAGCGCCGGCACCGGAAACGTGGCGGCGTTGATCGATTGTTCATTGACATCGGGCGGCAGACCCGCCAATCCGAGCATGGCGCGATATGGATTCGCCAACAGAATGGAATCGAAAATCCCGGCATCATCGTAGCGGCCATGATGGGCCATGTCTTCAGAGGCGATTCGTGAACCATCCAGTTCGCGATTGAGGATTTCTGCGAAGGGCCGCGGAAACTCTTCTTCATCCACGGGTTGAACAAATAGCCGTGTGAACCTACCCAGGTCCGCCGCATGGCCTATCAGACAAACCGCAACGATGATGTGCCTGACCCGCGGGCTGAACCAATCGCTGGCCATAAACCAACTCACAGCGCAGCCCAATGCGACCGACGCCGAGAAAGTGCAGAGGTAAAAAAGCCGTGAGGGACTGCGAAGAAAGGTTCCCGGAATCAATCGGTACAGGGGTTGAGCCGCTGGAAGCGATAAGACCAGGGCGGCGATTCCCAAAAACGTCAAGAAAGTGAAGGGCGCGGCCGGAGGACGCTTGCTGGTGAAGTATCGAGCCAGCAGCAAGAGAATCGCCAACAGCGGGAGTAGACCGACATACGACACCGTGTCCCAGAAATAAGCGAAAGTGGGGTATCCATGAAACAAATTTATGCCGGACAAATCGAGAATTGCCGGCCAGCCGTCTCTTCCGGGCCATATCAATGCCAACAGACGTCCGTATGGCATGGCGATATCGTTGTTGGCGGGCGCGAGAGCGAGTACCCGTGTGCTGCGCTGAATGAGCAAGGTCATGGGGTAAAGCGCGAAGAGCGCCATTCCCAGGCCGAGTGCAAGCGAGCAAACTGCCAGAACGCGCCGCCGGCCGCGACCACGCACGATCAGGTACAACCCGGCCGCGGCAAGCGAATAGGCGGGCAACTGCGGGTGTCCGGCCAACGCAATACAAGCGGTGGCCAGGGCCAGGGCAGCCAGGTCGCGAACTTGAAACCTGGCACGTTCCGCGGCCACCGCCCGGTCGGCCAGCCACAACAGCAGCGGCAGCGCAGGATATGCCTCCAGCATGGGAAGATGCCCAGCCATCACTCGCGAGGAGAAGTAGCCCGCGCAAGCAAAGGTCCAGCCTGCAGCGATCGCACCGAGATTGGACACGCCGGCGCGCCGGCAAAACAGGTAGGTGAAGATGGCCGCCAGCGCCGCAGCGATGGCTACGCCAATCGCGTAGGTCAGCCGGGGATCGAGCGCCAACAGCACCAGACGCGTCGGAATCCAAGGGAAGCTTTGGATATTCGCCGCAAAGGGTGCACCGAGCAGCTCGCGCGGGTACCAGCCCGGCAGGAAGTGGCCCGGTCCGAGCAAAGCCTCCCGCGCGAACGCGATGTGGCGGGCGTGCAATTGAGAATAGTCGATACCGAAAAGACCATGGCTCCAGACCGATCGCCGGAAATATACGGCCTCAGTGAGCAGCACCAGGAGAACGATACTGATCCAAGCCGATCGGCGATTTCTCACAACTACTTCTTCTTGTCCCAGAATACGGTGCACACGTCGTCGATAACCTGACTCTTGGCATACAAATCCGCGAGGCCCAGTTCCTTGATCCGATCGTCATCGCAATTCTCGATAGTGTCGTACCAGCCGGACTTCACCCTGCGCGCGAGCTCCTGCGCCGGCAAAATGTGCAAAGGCGCAGCTTCTGAAACCGGCATCTCCATTTTCTGAGCGGCCTGAAATTCCATTCCATCGGGTGGCGTGCGATGCGTTAGAAAGAAAACCTGTTCGCCGGCCCAGATTGAGCCGCCTGGAGGCGTCACGTCCAGCACTTTTTGTGCGATGGTCTGCATGGTAGGCCAGTTCATCACATCGCTGTCGTCGTGCAGGGCGCGGCCCAAGCCCAAGGCGAGCACGATAGCTAATAATGTCACGGCCCAAACTGGTTTGTCAGGACGGTACAGCCGGGTCGCGATCTCTTCCAGACCCGCCGTTGCAAGCACTGCAAGAAACGGGACGGTTAGGACAAAATACCATGAAAATGTTGGATGCGCGATGCCGATTTCAAGCGCCATTCCGGCCGCCAGCCAGGCGCACAGATAGAACTCGGATCGCAACGCACGCGGCCAGTTAGTTTTGCGCGCGACGAACAGCAGGCCGGCGACGGCGAGCGCGCCCAACAGCAGCGCCGGGCCGGAGTCGACCCAGGAGGTCAGCACATCCAGGTCGTGACCGGTGGCGCCTTCCCATTTGGCCCGCCGGCCAAACAACTGGTATCCGGCGATATTGAACAGGACCACGTGCGGCGATTGGGCGTAGAGCCACAGCACGGGTAGAAACGGGACGGCCGCGCCCGCGAGGAAAGCGGCGAGCTTGGTCCCTCTACTTCCCGAGCGATTGGAGAACAAGATCCAACCGAGCAGCACTGGAACGGCCGGCGCGGTGAGAAGCGAAGACGCCGCGGCGGCGCTGACCAGAAGACCGGCTAATCCGGCCGGCCAGGCCCGTGCATACGCGACGGCCATAACCGCAATTCGAAAGGCCGCCACTGTCAGGAGCAGGCAAAGCGCGTAAGCCTGAGCGATTGTGCCGAACAGGACCACGGTGCTGTTCAAGCCGATCAACAACGCTACCGTGATGGCGCCGGCCAGCCGCCATGCTCGAACCGGAAAGCGCGTAAGGACATAATCGGCCGCCAGCAAGATCGCTGCCGCGGTCAGCGTGGACGCAACCACGTGCGTCGCACGCCAACTTTCGCCGAACAGCCGCATCCAGGCCGCATAGAAATAGGCGTTCAGCGGTGTTTGCGGGAAACAGAAATCGAGATAAGGCCGCTTGCCCGACCGGATGAGCGCGGCGGCCAGCAGATGAAATCCCTCGTCCCAGGAGTAGGCCTGGATTTGAGAATAAACCAGCAGCCCTGCGAAGAGCATTACAACGACGCCGCAGATCCACAAGAAAGCTGAGCCGCGGCCGGCCTTATCCCCGTTCATTTGTGTTTCGGTGTGGCGAGAAATCCCCGGATGCGTTCTACGGCAGACATCAAGTTTTCGTAAGAATTGGCGATGCTGAAGCGAATGTAGCCTTCTCCGTAGGCGCCGAATGCGGTCCCACTCAAGCACGCCACGCCGGCCTCCTGAAGCAGGCCGTCGGCGAGCGCGTCGGAGCTGAAACCAGTGCCGGTGATATTGGGGAATGCGTAGAAAGCGCCGCCCGGGATGGCGCATCGAAAACCAGGGAGTGCGTTGAGTCCGGCGCAAAATGCGTCGCGTCGCCGCCGGAACTCGTGCACCATCGCGGCCACGGCATCCTGAGGACCGGTCAGCGCCGCAATCCCGGCGCGCTGGGTGAAACTGGCCGTGCAGGAATTCGAGTTGACCATCAATTTGTTTACCGCTTCCGCCAGCCACTGCGGCATCACGCCGTAGCCCATGCGCCAGCCGGTCATGGCGTAGGTTTTCGAGAAACCATCCAGCAGTATGGTCTTTTCCAGCATCCCTGGAAAGGTGGTGATGGAGAGCGGGGCTTGCTCGAAGTAGATGCGCGAATAGATCTCGTCGGCCAGCACCATCAGATCGCGATCGCGCACCATTTCGGCGATGGCTTGGATGTCGGCGGCGGGAATCAGCCCGCCGGTCGGATTGTGCGGCGAGTTGAGTATCAGCAGTTTGGTTTTGGGCGAAAGACTGGCGCGCAGGCGATCCAGGTCGAAAGAGAAGCCCCGCTCTTCGATCAGCGGAATCGGCACCGGCTTGGCGCCCAGGAAGTTGATCATCGACTCGTAAATCGGAAACCCGGGATTCGGATAGATGACCTCGTCGCCCGGCTCGATCAGCGCGAGCATGGGGAAAAAGATGATCGGTTTGCCGCCGGGAACGACGCAGACGTTCTCCGGTCCGACGCGGACGCCGCGCGTCTGGCAGATATGGGATGCGATGGCCTCACGCAGCTCGGGCAGGCCTTGCGGCGGGCCGTAATGGGTCCAGCCTTGATCGAGCGCTTGTTTGGCGGCTTCGACGATGTGTTTGGGCGTGGCGAAGTCCGGCTCGCCGATTTCCAGATGGATGATGTCGCGGCCTTGCGCTTCAAGCGCGCGGGCGCGCACCAGGACGTTGAAGGCGCCTTCGACGCCCAGGTGATCCATCCGCTCGGCGAGTTTCATCGAGGGATCACGCGTTCTTCCGGAAGAAGGCCACGTCTTTGCGGAATTCGACGAACGATACATGGTCGCCGATCTGGGCGCGCTCGCCGTCGATGCGCCCGGTCAGGCGCCGGCCGTTTTCAAGCTCGATAATCGCGAGCTGATAGGGCACGTCGTTGACGTAAGCTTCGGGCGGCGAGTAGACCACGGTCTCGGTGTAAACAGTGCCGGATCCTGGGTTGGTCATGCCGCCCCCAGGATGGTGACCACGCTGGTGGCGCCGGAGCCGCCCAGGTTCTGCGCGAGCCCCAGCTTGTTGCGCGTCACCTGGCGTTCGCCCGCGTCGCCGCGAATCTGTTGGGCGACGTCGCAAATCTGCCCCACACCGGTTGCGCCCACCGGATGGCCTTTGGCTTTCAAACCGCCGCTAGTGTTGACCGGGAGCTCGCCCTTGAGACAGGTTTTTCCCGCTAGCGCGTACGGACCGCCCTGGCCCTTCTCGACAAAACCAAGGTCTTCGGTGGCGATGATCTCGGCGATGGTGAAGCAATCGTGCACTTCGGCGAACTGGATATCGGAAGGTTGCAGCCCGGCCATTTTGTAGGCCTTTTCGGCCGACAGCTTCACCGCGCGGAAGGTGGTGATGTCTTCTTTTTCATCCAGGGCGACGTTGTCGGAAGCCTGCGCGATGCCGAGCACGCGAACGGGCTTATCGGTAAACTCCGAGGCGCGCTCGAGCGGCGCTATTAGCACCGCCGCAGCGCCGTCGCTGATGAGCGAGCAGTCGTAAACCGTCAGCGGCTCGGCGATCGGCTTGCCCGCCAGCGCCTGTTCCATCGTGATGACCTTGCGCATGTGGGCCAGCGGATTCTTGGCGCCGTTGGAATGATTCTTCACCGCCACCGCGGCCATTTGCTCGCGCGTAGTGCCGTACTGGTACATGTGGCGGCGGGCGATCATGGCGAACAGGGCAGGGAAGGTGGCTCCGGCGCGCACTTCACCGCACAGGTCGCCGGCGCCGGCCAGGATTTCGGTGACTTTGGGCGTGGACTGCGAGGTCATTTTCTCGACGCCCGAGACCAGCACGACGTCGTAGAGGCCCGCCGCAACCGCCGATACGGCGTGGAAGAAAGCCGCGCCACTGGAGGCGCAGGCCGCTTCAAAGCGGGTGGCCGGGATGCCGACGATGCCCATGCCCGCCGCCACGTAAGGCGCAAGATGGTTTTGGCCGACGAAGGATGGTCCGGCGAAATTGCCTAAATAGAACGCCTCGACTTGCGAGGTTTTGGCGTGGGCGTCCTCCAGAGCTTTTTGGCCGGCTTCCACCGCGAGCGAACGCAGGTCCCGATCCGCGAACGCGCCAAAGGCGGTCTTCCCGATGCCAACAACGGCGACTGGTCTCATATATTCTCAGCATAGCGTGGGCGAGGGTGGGGAGTTATCACTCGGGCGCGCCCATTCAGCCGGCCAAGCGGCCAATCTTGTGGTGGGTTCGTTTGTGCAAAATTTGAAAAGCTTACTAAGAGCCGTACGAGACAAGCGGCGTTGACGGTTCGTTGCGTGCTGCATCAGGACAAGGCTACGCCTCGCCATGGAAATTGGAGCGGCCGGCAGCGCGCATGTCTCTGGAAGAATGTGGTCAAAAATAATCGGAGCGATGTGAAAAGCCGGGCGCGTGGTATCCGCGGCGCATGATCCCAGGCCGCCGGTTACCTGCTTCGCTGCTTCCGCTGCGGTCTGACCGGCCGCTCTGAGGCGAGGCGAACGAGCTTCTGTGGAATCAGCGGTCGCCGTCATCGTAGCGCGCGACGCGCAGGCTGGTACACGCCAGGACCGCGGAATCAGGCCGCCGGTGACGCCGTAAGCCGGCGGTTAATAAGAACCCCGGTGAGGATAAAACCAACACCCAGGGCGGCGAACAGTAGCAGCCAGCCCCAGTACTGGATCGGATGGCGCAGCACGCGGACGAAGTGCCTTCCGTAGAGATCCGCCACGATACCAATCACCGTGTAGCGTGCAAAACGGCAGGTCGCGACCACCGCGAGATATCTGTCCATCCTGTAGCCGGATGCTCCCGCGGCCGCGAAAAACATGCTGGTCGGAAGCGGGAAAGGAATAGCCGTTGACGCCACCAGAACACTGGTGCCCCAGTTTCGATAGATTTTCAGGAAAGCGGAAACCTTGCCTTCGCCGAACTTGCTGTTCAGATACACGGACCCAGCTCTGCGTGCGACGCGGAACGTGAAACAAGCGCCGATGACCGAGCCCACCGTGGCCACAATCGCATATTCATACCAGGGATTCCGATGGCTGGCGGACAGAATCGCAATCAGGATGTCGGGGCCGCCAAAGGTCGGCAACGGGGAGCTGTCTAAGATCGCGAGGAAGAAGAGGCCGAAGGCTCCCCAGTGGCGAAATATCGAGGAGAAGGCCCGCGCGCGACCCGGTGTGGCCGCATTTTGGAAGAAGACGACCACCTAAACCAATATGGTAACGCGCCGAAGCTATGCGTCGATTCGTGCCACGGCATGGCTGCGCGACAATGACGGCATGACCGGCGCGGTGCTTTGGGACTTGGACGGGACGCTGCTCGATTCGGAAGAATACCACTGGCTCTCCTGGCGCCAGACTATGGCTGCGCTTGGGCATCCGATCACGCGCGAAGAGTTTCTGGCCACATTCGGCCTACGCAACGACGAGATTCTTCCGCGCTGGCTAGGTGCGGCCGCGACACGGGACGAGATCGACCGAGTCAGCCGGGAAAAGGAAAGCCTGTACCGCAAGCTGCTACGCGAAGGCGGGGTTGCGCCTCTTGCCGGGGCAGCTGAATGGGTGCGCACACTCGGGCAAGAAGGCTGGCTGCAAGCGATCGCCTCTTCGGCCCCGCGCGCCAATGTCGACGTCGTCCTGGAGGTGCTGGGAATGGCTTCGTTTTTTCAGGCCGTGGTTTCGGCCGAAGATGTGACGGCCGGCAAGCCCGATCCACAGGTCTTTTTGACCGCGGCGGCCCGGCTCAACGTCGCGCCGCAGAGCTGCATCGTGGTCGAGGATTCTCCGATGGGCATCGAAGCGGCGCGCCGTGCCGGGATGCACAGTATCGGTGTTAGCCGCAACGGCAGGCTGGCGGCCGCCGACCTTACGGTAGCGTCTCTCGCCGAGCTTCCGGGAAACGTCTTCACGGCCCTACTTCAGCCGTAGAATTAGGACCCTCCAGAGGCGAAACCCGGATACAATAGAAGCCTCTATACAATGGAGGAGAGGGGGTCGATCAGTACTCAGTGCCCCTAAATACCTTGCACGTTTCTCAGGTTTTCGCGTCAGCCTGTTATAGGCATGACGGCGTTCGTGCATACAGTCGAGGACTTCATGAGCGACCTGGGCGCGCCCTCTGAACTCCAGGCCAGCCAGCTAGCCGCGCAGGAACTGCAGAACCGCTTTATTTCCGACAACTTACGGCGGATTTTCCTGCTCATTTACCGGATCGTCGGAAATGTCGCCGACGCCCAGGACCTGACCCAGGAGGCCTTCATCAAGGCGCTCCAACGGCAGGATCAGCTCAAGGATGCCGAAAAAGCCGCCCATTGGCTGTCGCGGATCGCCAGCAACACGGCTATCGATTTTCTGCGCCGCAACGGAAAGGTCAACTTCTGCGAGATCGACAGCTTGGTGGAACCGCTGAGCGAGCCCTCGGAGAGTCCGGAGCAGGCAGTGCTGCGGTCGGAGAATCGGGCCTACCTGGAGCAGGGGCTGACGGTGCTGACCGAACGCGAGCGGACCGCGCTGTTGCTGCGCGACGTAGAGGGCCTGGCAGCCGAAGAAGTGGCTGAACACATGAATTGCTCCAAGGCGACGGTGCGTTCGCACATTGCCAACGCGCGCATCAAATTCAAGCGCTACATCGAGCGCGGCCGGCGGCAGACCGGAAGGAAGAAGTCATGAAGCACCCCAGCGAAACTCAACTCGCGCTGTTGGCCGGAGGCGACCTCGCTGGATACCGGGAACGCTGGCGTGTGGCGCGGCATGTCGCGCAGTGCGGCGATTGCCAGGCGGAAATGAATAGCCTGCGGGACGCCTCCGAACAAGTCCGCGGACTGGCGGCGGAGCTGCCCAAGGATCTGAACTGGAATCGGCTGGCCGGGGAGATGACTGGAAACATCCGCGTGGGTCTGGCGGCTGGTGAGGCCATTGCGCGTTTCGACAAGCCCGCCGCGCGGCGCTTGCGGTTAGGTTGGAATGCAGCGCTGGTGTTGACCTGCGCCACCGCGGTGTTCCTGGTGGCGTTTTGGATCAGTTTGCCGCAGCCGCAAGCCGAGCATTTGATGGCGGCATTCAAGCGTATCCGGACGGAGCGGATTGGAAGCTTCGTCAGGACTCCCGCGCCGCCGCAGGATGAGGTGGTGCTGGAAGCGACGTCCTCGTCGATCGAAGTGAAGGAGAACGGCCGTACGATGTCGCTCACGCATCCGCATTCGGACGGCGCTACGGTCTCGGTGAGCCTGCAGGGCTCGGCGGGCGTGCGCTACGTGGACGCCGATACCGGCCAGGTGACCACCAACAAGGTGTATTATGCCGAGCCGTAGCATTTGCGGAGTGCTGGCGCTGGCGGGATTGTGCGCCGGCGCTGCCCACGCCGCGGCTGTACTCAAAATCGATTTACCCAAGGACTCGCCGGTGGTTGTGCTGTCGGCCGATCCAGGCGATTCGAGCGAGACTGCGCGCGGCGGCGCGATGCTGCTGGATCTGCACGCCATGCTTTCGCTGCGCAACTCCACCCAGCGGCGCATTCGCGGGGTCACGCTGGTGGTGACCGCGCAGGATGTCACGCCGGGCGGCAAAGGATCAGTCAGCATTGCGAGCGATGTGGGGCCGGAGGAGACCTTTCCGGTGCGCGTCGACCTGCGGCTGCTGCGGCCGCTGCAAGGGTCGGCCAACGTGCCGGTTTCAATCGGCCTGGATGGAGTGCTGTTTGAAGATCTGAGCTTCTATGGTCCTGACAAACTGAGTTCGCGCCGTACCATGACGCTGGCCGAATTTGAAGCGCGGCGGGACCGCAAGTATTTCAAGTCGCTGCTGGCGGAGGGCGGGCCCGAACGGCTGCGGCAGGAGATCGTGGAGAGCATGGCGCGACAGGCGGATCGCCCCAGCCTGGATGTTCAGGTGGTGCGGGGCGGCCGGGCCACTAATCTCGAGGCCGAGAAACAAGTCCAATTTGCTTTCCTGAAATTGCCGGATTCACCCGTAGAGCCGACCGAAGGCGTGGCGCGGATCGCGGGCAACGAGGTGCGAGCGCCCCGACTGGAAGTGAAGAATCGGTCGGACCGCGCCATTCGCTATCTCGAGATGGGCTGGATTCTGCGCGACCACAGCGGCGGCGAGTTTCTGGCAGGATCGGTTCCCGCGGAGCTGAATCTCGCGCCCGGGCAGAAGAGCCCGATTCTAGAGAGCACGACGTTGAAGTTCCCGCAGCGCGGCAGCTCGACGCTGGCGATTGAAGGCATGACCGGTTTCATCAGCAGCGTGGAGTACGCCGACGGCACCGTCTGGATTCCCAGCCGGACCGATCTCGGCTCGGTGGAATTGCAGCGCGTCATCGGGCCCTCGGGTGAAGAGCAGCGGCTGGTCCAGATCTATCGCAAGAAGGGCATTCGGGCGCTGGTTGCGGAATTGAACAAGTTCTAAGCCAACAGCGCGCGCCGCCGGGCTCCCCAGCCATTCCCCGTCTGCACTATGCTGTAAAGAGCGGTATGTGCAACGCCAAGCTTTTCACGATTTTTTTCGCCTGCGCGTGCGCTTTAGGGCTCGCGCAGACGCAACCGACAGACCCTAACAACAGATCCAATGTTTTTCTGGAGAACAGAGAGAAGCCGCCCAAGCCATCGGAAGCGCGCACCATCTCTGGGCTGGTGAGGGACCAACACGACAATCCGGTCCGTGGCGCGATCGTGCAGCTCAAGGACATGAAGACCTCCAAGGTCATCGATTTTCCGACCAAGGACGACGGAAAGTTCGCATTTCACGATTTGCGCATGGACATCGATTATGAACTGACCGCCAAGCACGACGGCATCGCGTCGGTGAAAAAGGTGAGTATTTACGATACGCGCAAGAACGTCGTCCTGACGTTCAAGCTGGAGCCGGAGTCCAAAGAGACGGCTCGTTAGCGCGGGTTCCTACAATAGCAACCGTCATTGAGCTTCCAGATCCTCGCCGTGGACATGTGCGTCCTGAATCTGGACGCCTACGTGGAAGCCATCGCCGGCCGGTTTACAATGACGCACCTCACCGACCACGATGGTGCTCCTCAATCGCAGTTGCAGCAAGCTCCGCACGTGGAATGCCCTGGAGGTGCGCAGCAATAAGCCGCCTTTGGATGCGTTTACAACCCGGACTTCAACGGCCTCCGACAATAACGGATCGTAGAGCCGGGCATTCGCCGGATCATCGGTGGGGATGCGCGCCTCTTTCCGGGTTCCTCGCAGCTCAGAGCTATCTCCAACCCGTCGAACCTCGGCGAGTTGACGCACGAACTGGACTGCATCGTTCAACCTAGCCTCGCATTGCGCGCAGTCGCGCACGTGCGATTCCAGATCGGCCGCCTCACGCTCCGACAAACGGCTAAGGAGATATAATTCCAAGTCGTCTTCATGAACGTGCTTCACTCGATCCTCCGTTAACGAGCTAAGATAGTTCCACTTTACCCTTTATCGCGCAGAATTAGCATAAATTGCCTCAAAATTAGCGTGCCGTGCGCCGGGCGGGTTCTCAGCTCCGAATGCGATCGAGCGCCCAGCGCGCGTGCTCGGCCACCAGCTGGTCGGGAAATGCGGCCAGCCGTTCCAGCGGCTCACGGAACTTCTCCTGGCCGCTGTTGCCCATCGCGATGGCCACGTTGCGCAGGAATCCGGCATACTTGGCGCGCTGAATCGGGCTGGAGTGGAACATCTCCCGAAATTCATCCTGGCTCAGCGCGGCCAGCTCTTCCAGCGGCGGCGCAAAATGCCTCGGTTCGAAGGCCGGATCTTCAGCAAGGGGCGCCCGGCGATTCCACGGGCACACGTCCTGGCAGATATCGCAACCGAACACATGCTGCCCGATTCCGGCCCGCATCTCCTCCGGCACCGAACCGCGCAGCTCAATGGTGAAATAGGGAATGCAGCGGCGCGCGTCGATCTGATAACCTTCAGGCGCGATGGCCTGCGTGGGACAAGCCTCAATGCAGCGCGTACACGTCCCACAGCGATCCGGTGGCGGCGAGTCAGGCTCCAGCTCCAGCGAAGTGAGAATCTCGCCGAGGAAAACCCACGAACCGACCTCCTGGTTGATCAAACAAGTATTTTTCCCGATCCATCCCAGGCCGGCTTCCCGCGCGTAGGAGCGCTCCAGCAGCGGTGCTGTGTCCACGCAGATTTTCCACTCATGCTCGCCAAGTTTGCGGGCCAGCCGCTCCAGCCCCCGGCGAACCACATCGTGGTAGTCTTCACCCCAGGCATACCGCGAGACCCATCCGCCATCCCGGTCGGCCCATTCCGTTGAACGCACCTCCGGCCGGTTGTACAACTTCCCCACGCAAATAATGGAACGAGCGCTCGGAAGCAGCAGTCTGGGATCGGTTCGGATCAGCGCTCGCCGGTCGGTCAGATACCCCATTGCGCCGGCCATTCCGCGATCCACCCAGTCCAGGTAGCGGCGGCTATCTTCTGCCAAAGGCGCGGCCCTAGTGACGCCGGCCAGCTCGAATCCGCAGTCGCGCGCAGCCTGGTTTACATCGGATGCCAGCACGCTTTCAGGATAGCCGGTTTAGCGTGAGGAAGTATCCTAAGCCTAACGTTTTCAATGGGAGGGCAGGTTTTCCACATCCCCATTCAATGGGCGATATGCCCGTCGAAACGGCAATTCAGCCCTTTTAACCCATTCATGTAGCGGCCTTAATGCGGCCTGCCTTATACTTTCGAGAAGGTCAAAACTTCACCAATGCACAAGCCCATCAAATACGTCGAAAAGGTTGTCACGGCAGGGGCCAGCGCGGCGTGGTTCGTATTCGATAAATTCAATCAAATCAATCAGAACCCGTCGTTCACGCCGGCTTGGTCCGACAAGCCCCTGCTGAAAAGCCACCAGAAACAGAAACCTCCCCTAGGCTGGCCGCGCGAGACCGATTCGCTGTGCCCGCGCTGCGTGCCCGAAATCCGCAAACAGATCATCGACGGCAAGCTGCCTCACCAGATCCTGCTGGACCAAAAAGTCGGCGAGGTCAAGGCCACCATTGTCGAGCGCGACGGCAAGATCATGATGGTCAAGGAATGTCCCAAGCATGGCCTGTTCGAAGACGTGATGGCCATCGATTCGGATTTCTTCAAGCACCTGGAAGAAGTTTTCCCGGGCCGCGACATTCGCGCCCACAACGACGAGAAGCTGCACAACCATGGCTCCAGCACCATCACGCACGGACGCGGTTCGGTGCTGACCATCGACCTGACCAATCGCTGCAACATGATGTGCGACCCGTGTTTCATGGATGCCAATCAGGTCGGGTTCGTGCACGAGCTTACTTGGAACGACATCAAGACTCTGCTCGACAACGCCATTTCTATCAAGCCCCGGCGCCAGATGTCGGTGCAGTTTTCGGGCGGCGAGCCCACCTTGTCGCCTTTTTTCCTGGATGCGGTGCGTTACTCGCGCCAGGTCGGCTATAACAGCGTGCAAGCGGCCACCAACGGCATCGAGTTCGCCAAGAGTACCGAGTTTTGCAAGCAGGCCGCCGAAGCCGGTCTGCGGTACGCGTATCTCCAGTTCGATGGCATCGGCAACGACGCCAACTCGCATCGCGCGGTGGGGAATCTGTTCGATGTAAAGATGCGCGCGATCGAGAATCTTTGGTCGGCCGGTGTCGACATCGTTCCGGTGATCACCATCATCAACGGCATTAACAACGAGCAGGTGGGCGCGGTAGTGCGCTTCGCCCTCGACAATCCCAAGAAGATTCCGTTCCTGAGCTTCCAGCCGGTTTCGTTCACCGGCCGCGACGAAGCCATCACCGACGATCGCCGCAAAGCGCAGCGCTACACTCTGTCGCACCTGGCGCACGATGTCAAGAAGCAGACCGGCCTGGGCGAGCCGGTGCGCGACTGGTTCCCGATTTCGTTCATGAGCACCTTCTCGGATTTTGCCGACCTGGTGCATGGGCCCGAGGCAACCTGGGGTCAATTGAGCTGCGGCTGTCATCCCAACTGCGGCATCGGCATGGCGGTGATGTGCGACAAGCACACCAAGGAAGCCGTGCCGGTGACAGCGTTCCTGAATGCCGACCGGCTGGCGAAAGACGTGGCGCGCATCAACGACGCCGCCCGCGGGCGTTTCCTTTCGGTTCTGGGCGTTTCTCTTTCGTTGCTGCGCAACTACAACCCATTCAAAGCTCCCACGCACTTCAAGCTGACCGACCTGATCGCTAAATTCGACAAATGCTTCGGCATGTCGAACAAAGCGCAGAAAGGCGCGTACGGCAAGGTCACAGGCGACCGCACCATGGCGGACATCCAGCAGCGCCGCGAGGATCGCTGGAATTTCTTGTTCATCGCCGGCATGTGGTTCCAGGATCTGTTCAACTACGATTTCCGGCGCACCGAGCAGTGCATCATCCCCTATGCTACGCAGGAGGGCGAGATTTCTTTCTGCGCCTACAATACCGGCGTGGGCTGGCGCAACATCATCGAGAAGATGCACATGACTGCGACGCTCACCAAGTGGTACGACGAGCACGGGCGGCACGAGATCTTCGCCGGCGGCAAAGCGGTCGGCTTGGCCGACAATGCGCATTCGCTGGTGCTGCGCGACGAAGATGTACATCACGCCAAGCAGACCGATCTGGACAAGCTGGGCATCGCCAAGACCGCGCGCGAGGAAAAAACCCGCGCCCGCGACGAGAAACTGAAGCAGCAGGAAAACGAGCGCATGGCCAAGCTCTATCGCCAGCATGTCCTCAAGGAGCAGCCGGGCGAGGAACTGGTGCAATTGGCCCCGCTCCCGAAAGCCAAGGCCGCGGCTGCGGCCAACGAGACCCGCGAAGAGGTCGGCTCTTTCGGAGATTAATTACAAACCGAAGTACAACCAGAGGGAAGAAGAGCCGCCCGGGTCACACCGGGCGGTTTTTTATTGCAGGCGCTGTTCGCCAAAGAACCGAACGCTTCTCACTGGGAAATGCTTACGGTTCTGAGTCCAAAGCGTCAGCCCATGGACGGATGCGGTTGCAGCAATCAGGGCATCGCCGAGCGCGACCGCGTGACTCTTATGAAACACGCGCGTACCGTGGCGGATTTCCGCCACAGAAACCGGTGAATAGCAGACCACTTCCCCGGAATTTGCCAGACCATGCCAGGCATGCAGGACGGTCGGCCTGCGTTCACGCAAGACATCAATCAAAACGTCCGAATCCACCAGGACGCCGTTCATTTGACAATCCGTTTTGGACGGCTGTCTTTTCTTAGCTGCCGGACATAGCTCTGGGTATCGGGAAGGTCGGAGCGATCTTTCCAGACACCCACTGCCGCAAGCAGGGCTTCCCTAAGCTCCGACGTGCTCGACAAATACTTCTCGCGCACAGCAGCCCGCACGAGATCGGAGATCGTCGTTTGGTCTTGACGCGCCTTCATGCGCAACAGTCTCCAGACGTCATCTTCGATGTAAATCTGGGTCCGCTTCATCATTTGTATTATCGCCCGCCACAGTACAATACGGGCATAGACCCGCACTCGCTCGTCATTGGCACGCCCTGCTTCGGCGGCCAACTGAGCTGGCTGTACGCCGCCTCGCTCCTCAAATTGCAACAGGCCTGCACGGAACGCAAGGTAAGCTTGGGATTTCTCCTGCAGTCCGGCGACTCGCTCATTACTCGGGCGCGCCAAACCATTGTGTCGCATTTCCTGGAAACAGCCGATGCTACCCACCTTTTATTCATCGACGCTGACATTGGCTTTGAGCCGGAACAGGTATTCCGCCTGCTCGAATTCAATCAGGATTTCACTGCCGCGGCCTATCCCGTCAAGAAAATCAATTGGGATCTCATGCCCGCGGCCGTCCAGGCCGGACGAACGCCGCTCGAATCCGCCACGCTCTCCTATGTGGTGGATGTCGACCCCAGCGAGCGTTTGGTCACCCGCAACGGCTTCGTGAAGGCGCGCTATGCGGGCACCGGGTTTCTGCTGATTCGCCGCTCTGCTCTGTTGGCCATGATCGAACATTACCCGGAGCTGCGCTACACCCGCGAGCACAAGGCCGACGATCCGCTCGCAAATTGCCGCTGGCGCTCAGCGCTATTCAACTGCCTCATCGATCGGAGCAGCGGTATTTATTTGAGCGAGGACTATAGTTTCTGCCGGCGCTGGACCGACATGGGCGGCGAGATTTGGGTGGACTACAAGAGCCGCCTGAACCACGTTGGGCTTATGATCTTCCGCGGCGACATGTCCGCCCAAGCCGACCTGCCGCCCGACTAACACTTAAGAGCGCGCCGCCAGCGACGTGGACCAGCGAAACGTACCCACTTAGCTCGAATCCAACATAGGGAGCTTTTGTGTTCGGCTTTGCCGCGCTAGCGGACGGAATCGATGTCTTCGGCGTTCACCTGGTCGGCGTTAACACGGAAAACGCCCGGAAACTACTCTTAACGCTCATTCTCATCGGGATCATTTGGGGAGCGGGCGCGGGGCTTCGTTTCCTGATGCGCGGCCTATTTCGAAATCACACCGGCAAACGCATCGAATTCTGGACACACCAAGCGTTCCAGATTTTAGAAACCGCCCTCATTATCATCGGTCTGCTTTCGATCTGGTTCAACGATCCGGCCCGCTTGGCGACGTTTCTGGGGTTGATCAGCGCGGGCCTGGCCTTTGCGATGCAACGTGTCGTAACGGCCGTGTGCGGCTACTTTGTGCTGCTGCGCGGCAAGACGTTCAATGTCGGCGAGCGGATCAAGATGGGCGGAGTTCGCGGCGATGTGGTAGCACTCGGCTTTATTCAGACCACCATCATGGAAATGGGTGAGCCGCCGGCGACCCAGAGCGAGGATCCAGGCATGTGGGTCGAGGCGCGCCAGTATACCGGCCGTATTGTCACGGTTACCAACGACAAGATCTTTGATGAACCGGTGTACAACTATTCCCGCGAGTTCCCCTTCATTTGGGAAGAGATGCGCATAGGGATCGCATATCGAGCCGATCGAGTGAAAGCGGAGGAGATTCTCCTGGACGTAGCGCGCCGTCATACTGAGCCGTTGGTGCATCTCGGCGAAAACGTCCTGAATGCGCTGGAGCAGCGCTATTTTCTGCGCCGGTCCGATTTGGAACCTCGGGTCTTCTGGCGCCTCACGGATAATTGGCTAGAACTCGCGCTTCGCTCTATCACCAAGGATTACGATATTCGCATTCTAAAGGACCGGATGACCCGCGAAATTCTCGCCGCCTTCGATGCAAATGGCTTGGAAGTCGCGTCGGGAACCTACGAGGTGGTGGGGATGCCCGAATTGAAAGTGCAAATCGCGGCGCCGCGCGGGAACGGACGCGTCGCCAAACCCGGACATCTGAAACAGTCAAGTCACGGAAGCTCGGCCGACGAGCGATGATACCGCGACGCGCTGCGAAAATCGGCCTCAAAGAACCCATGTAAGCGGGAGTGCGGCGGGCTGCCGCGAGGCGCCTGAGTCGAGTCGCCGTAACCCGCGCTACCCTGGTAGACATCATGAAATCCCTTGCCCTGGTGTTGCTGCTCGCAGGCCTGCCAAGCCTGGCCGCCGATGCCCACATGACCGCGGAAGAACGAACCCAAGTTCTCAAGTGGCTCGACGAATCACACAAGGAGTTCTTCGCTTCGATCGACGGCGTTTCCGACACGCAATGGAAATGGAAGCCTGCTCCGGAGCGCTGGTCGGTGGGCGAAACCGCCGAGCACATCGTGCTGGCTGAAGCGATGCTTTTTGACTTCGTTCAAAAGGCCATGGCCGCTCCTCCCAACCCTGCCTGGGAAGACCAGACCAAAGGCAAGACCGAATTTATCATCCGGGTGATGCCGTCGCGCCAAGGCAAGGCGATCGCGCCCGAACCGATCGTACCGCGGGAAGGACTTAGCTACGCTCAGGTCAAGGAGCGATTTGAGAAACAGCGGATCGCGATCCTGAAGTTCGCCGCCGACACCCAACTTCCGCTGAAGGAACACACCGCTGACCACCCCTTTCCGGTCTTCGGCACCTTGAACGCCTACCAATGGCTCATCTACGTCCCGTTACACACCATCCGCCACGACAAACAGATCGCCGAAGTTAAGGCGACTCCCGGATATCCCGCAAACTAGCGGCGGCTGTAGAATCGAGGAATCATGAAAATCAGACTCTTGTGGTTCGCCGCCTCTGGATTGCTGTGCGGCATGGCAGTGCCGCTCGCTTCGCAGACTCCCACCGATCCGCCGCCCGTGCTTCGAATCATTCGGGAAGACATCAAGGAGGGCAAGGGGGCTGCACACGCCAAATCGGAAAATGCCTTCATGCAGGAAGCCGCGCGGCTCAAATACCCGGCCAACATCATCGGAATGACAGCGATCACGGGCTCGAGCCAGGCTTGGTTCCTGGAAGGCCACGCTTCTTTCGAAGCGGTCGAAGCCACGATGGCGGCTTTTGACAAGCCCGATGCTCAATACGCCAAGCTGGACGAGTTGGACTCCGAGCTTCGCACTTCCAGCCGCGTCTGGCTCGCCGCGTACCGGCCCGAACTCAGTTATCACGGGCAGGAATTCATGCAAGCGCTGCCCAAGGCGCGGTACTTCAACGTCAGCATCGTACGTATGCACGCCGGGCATGCCCAAGAATTTGCCGAGATGGCCCATATCGCCGCAGATGCCCTGCAGAAATCAATGAGCGCCGAACCCGTGGTGATATACATGATATCTTCCGGTATGCAAGATGAAACTTATCTTTTGTTTGAGCCCGCAGCCTCTCTGAAATCACTAGACGCGGAACCCGACGTTTATCGTGCCATGGGTGACTCCGGCGCCGCCCGCTTCTTGAAGTTGGCCCGAGAGAATACCGTAAGCGAAGAGTCGCTCCTTTTCGCCATCGACCCCAAGATGAGCTACGTTTCGAACGATTTCGCCGCGGGAGATCCGGCGTTCTGGAATCCAAAACCCGAACAAGCGCTCGCCAAAGCTCGTCCGAAAGTCGCGCTGAAACCGGCAGTGAAATAGGTATCGCGATGGCAAAAAAGAATTCCGATGCACTTCGACAGCATTTGCTGGATCTGCTACGCGGCGGACAAGCCCACGCCGATTTCGAGGCTGCCGTCGCCGACTTTCCTTCTCAGCTCCGCGGCAAGAAGCCCAAGGGCGCACCTCACACCGCCTGGCAGCTTCTGGAACATTTGCGCATCGCCCAGTGGGACATCCTGGAATTCAGCCGCAACGCAAAACACGTTTCGCCCAAGTGGCCAGATGGCTATTGGCCCAAAACCGAAGCGCCACCCAGCGCGTCGGCCTGGAATAACAGCGTGCGAAGCTTCCGCGCCGATCTGAAGGCTATGGCCAAGCTGGTGGCTAGCGAAGAGAGCGATCTTTCCGCGCGCATTCCGCACGGTGACGGACAAACGCTAATGCGCGAAGCGCTGCTGGTGGCCGATCACAACGCGTATCACATCGGGCAGCTGATCCTGTTGCGGCGTCTGCTGGGCGCCTGGAAGGATTGACTACTTCCTGGCGGCGGCCTCGACCGTCCGGGTCGGATCGGCGCCCCTCCAGGTCACATCGGCGGTTGGTCCGTAGGCCGCCGGCAAGGGTTTGTCGAGCAAACGCAAATACACGCTGAGCTGCGTGCGATGATGCGCGCTGTGCAAAATGCGCCGCCAGAAAATCCAGATGCGTTCGCGCGTCACGTCGAAGAACGGCCTCGGCTCCAGCCACCAGCTCTCCAGCTGGCCGGCTAGAAATGGCAGACGCGGTTTGGCGAGAGCCACCAGGCGTTCGGAATACGACGACACCGATGCGGCCGCGGGGCGCACCTGGTCGGCGGGCGGCTCCGGCGCGCTCAGAAATTCGCCGAAGAATCGCCGGCCGGATAGAAGCTCGTGCTGCATGATCTCCCCAACCGTGCTAGAGCGCGAATGCGGACGGTACTCTAGCTCGCCATCGGCGAACTGATGCCAGACCGAGGAGACTTTATTCACTTCGCTCGCGTACGTATCGATCACGTGCTGCAACAGCGGCAACGCTGCGCGCGGAATCTCGTCCTGCGCGATGGTGGGATAGGCGTACACTCATTAGTATTATGACCGCAACCAAAGTGGATCATTATTCAGCCAGCATCGATAATCGTGTTGGCGAAGGAGCGCGCGTGCTGGGCGCGCTACGGGACGCGGGTGTGAATCTAACGGCGCTGTGGGCGTACCCTTCGGCCAAGGGAAAGGCTCAGCTCGAAATGATTCCGGAATCCGGCGCCGGTTTCACCAAAGCAGCCAAGAAAGCCGGGCTCGCGCTTTCGCCCAAACAAACTGCGTTCTTCATCAGCGGCAAGGATCGTCCAGGCGTGGTCGCGAAATCGCTCGCAAAACTCGCCAATGCCGGCATCAATGTGGGTGCAGTGCAAGCACTGTGCGGCGGTAAGGGACGCTACGGCGCCGTGATCTTTGTTCCTCAGGCCGATGTCCGGAAGGCAACTAAAGCGCTAGCTGGATAGCCCTCCAGCCACTGGCTAACGGCCGAACAGCCCTTCCACTGCGCCGATCAGAATACAGGCCACCGCAAAACCGCCCGATCCATATAACACCCACCAGTGCGTCGCACGAATTATTTCCCGGTATACCGTCTCAGGATGCTCTGGGTTGACCAGCGGCTCGACACATGCCGCCTCGGGCTGCTCCGGGTTGGCTACCGGCTCGACCAGCTCCGGCGCGCCGCACAAATCGGTAGTTGATTCCAAGCGTTCCCATCTTGAACGCTCGCCCTTAACAAACGAATAGGAATCCGGGGATTTTGGTAACGGTACTGGCCCGTTTCGATCCTAGACCGTGGCCGACGGCGTGACCTTCTGTGTGCCGGGGCCCTCGAAGACCTTGTCCGTTCGTTTGCGGCTGTAGCTGAAGTAGATCCCCAGCCCGATAATCAGCCAGGCGACAAAGCGGATCCAGGTCTCCAGCGGCAGGCTCAACATCAGAACCATGCAGCAAACGATCGAAATGCCCGGAAGCAGCGGGACCAGCGGCACCCGGAACCCGCGCGGGCGCTCGGGCTGCTTCTTGCGCAGCACGATCACACCCGCCGAGACCAGGATGAAGGCGAACAGCGTCCCGATGTTCGACACATCCGAGAACCAGCTTACGTCGAAGATTCCGGCTGGAATCCCGACCGCGAATCCGGCCACCCAGGTACTGACGTGCGGCGTCTTGAAGCGTGGGTGCACGCGCGAGAATACGTCCGGGAGCAGGCGATCGCGCGACATCGCAAACCAGATCCGCGCCTGTCCGTATTGGAAAACCAGCAGCGACGAGAGCATCCCGAGCAGCGCCCCAGCGGTGACAATCAGCCGCAGCCGGTTCATCCCGATCATCTTTAGCGCATTGGCCACCGGCGCATCGTTGTTCAGCGTGGACCAGTTCGCGATGCCGGTCAGCACCAGCGACACCGACCCATACAATAACGCGCAGATCGCCAGCGTGGCAAAAATGCCGACGGGCATGTCGCGCTGCGGCCGGCCGCATTCTTCCGCGGCCGTCGATACCGAATCGAAGCCAATATAAGTGAAGAACACGATCGCTGCGCCGGTCAGCACACCGGAATATCCGTGCGGCATGAACGGGTGCCAATTCCCGGTGTTCACCGCTTTCATGGCGCCGAACACAAACAGCAGGATGGCGACAATTTTGATGATCACCATCGCGTTGTTGGTTTGTGCGCTCTCCCGCACGCCTC
>DATJWJ010000126.1:0-44709 GCA_035501355.1 Bryobacteraceae bacterium
ACTCCGGCTCCAGCGCCGATCACGAACCAAACTACAACCGCGGCTGTCAATGCCGGAACCGAGCTGCTCTTCACGCTATCCAGCGGCGGAGACCACGGAATCCAGGCTGAAACTGGATTCGAAGGCTACATTATCGCGATAGCCAACTTCCAGTACTGCCACGGGTTCGCCTTCATCAGCGACCTGGGAGCCCAGAAACTGGCTGAAGGCTACCTTGCGATTCAACTCGACTTCTATGGTGGTTCGGGTCTGAATCGTACAGGTATCATCGGCGAGGTTCAGGGCAACTAAGCCCTTCGCTTCAACTGTATCTGCTTGGGGGAGGCTTCGGCCTCCCCCATTTCTTTTCCAGCCGTCATTCTCCGCCAGCCGCCGAAAAATTGACAAACTGTCTTCATTGCAGTGTGTTATTCTAGAGAGCTTAAGTCCCCCGCGTCCCTCGAAATTCACAAATTGTGGTGAGGTCTCATGCGAAAACTACATCTGCTGATTGCCATTGGTCTGGGGCTGTTCGCGCTGAATTTGAACGCCCAGACGGCCTTTATTCTGCCAGGCCAGAACGGTGTTACGCCCGACGTCACGGGATTCTCCGTAAGTCCGTTTGCTCAAATTACGACATTGGAGGCGACCACATCCGCCTATGAGGCTCTCGCAAGATCGGATGGAGGCGAGTACTACATAATCTCCAATTCCGCCGCCAACACCGTGATCACGACCAACTCGATCCTGGGAAATGTCCAACCCTTGATTGGGTTCGGCTCCGGCGCGGTGGCTGCCATCCGGACCCCCGACGGCCAGAAAATATTAGTCGCCGCGGGAAATTTGCAGATCATCAACGTCGCCAATGATTCGTTGCTTGATCCGTCGGGCGTCGATGTTGGTGGGACCGCGGTTGATATCGCGGCCAGCATCGATTCCACTCGCGCCTTCGTGCTGGTAAACACCGGCGCCGGCTATCAACTCAGCGCCGTCGACCTTCGGCTTTTCACCTCAGTGGGTACACTGTCGATCGCAGGTACTCCTTCAGGCGTCACAGTCGGCCCGAACGGCCTCGTGTATGTCGGGACCACCAACGCACTGCTGGAGATCGATCCCACCAGCCTCGCTGTGCGCAATACGATTACGGTGACCGGTACACCCGGCAAACTCGCCTTCACTCCCAACGGAAAGCTCGGCCTGGCCGTCAATCAAACTCCGGTTACCTCTTTCGCATTATTCATTTTCGACTTGAACGCCAAGACCCTTTCCTCGCTGAGCTCATTTTTCACCACCACCGCAATACCTAACGCGCTAAGCCAGATATTCCCCATCAGCGACAACCGGGCTTATGGTTACTCGTCTTCAACCCAAACCCTTTATACACTCCAGTTCAGCCCTCAAAGCGTTAGCACGTTCCTGCCGGCTGCCCCTGGATCGGTTGCTCTGGCAGCTACTACTAACGATTTCGCTAATACAAATGCCACACCAAGCGGCACGCATAGTATGACCAGGTATTTGTTGTACGTAAGTGGCGGAATCCTCTATGAGTACGACATCCAGGATAATCAGACCGCAGGCCAGCTCTCTCTCACCGGTTCCCCGGGTGCGCTGTCGATTGCCACTCCCGCCAACACCGCGGGCTTTCCGGCCGCTATTTTCCCCTATGGCGATCAACAAACGGTGGCCTTAAGCGCCACCAGCGCGCCATTGGTCGTGCGAGTGATAGATTCACAAGGCAGACCTGTGGCCGGCGTGGGCTTTACCTTTACTACGCCCAACGCAGACGCTACGCTCCAATTCCGCAATGTGATCTCCAACACCGACGGTTTGGCCGGTATCACCATCGCCGCCCCCGCCACCGCCGGACCGGTCCAGGTTACCGCCAGCGCTGGTACTTCGCTTAGCTACACCTTTACAGTAAACGTTGGGTCCAGTTCGACTGGCGGTGGAGGCGGTGGCACCGGTGGTACGCCCTCGGGTCTGACCATAATTGGCGGGCAGGGAGCTCTCGTTGAGTCCGGCGCAACGCTATCGTCGCAGACTAATGCAGCCACCAGCGTGCAGCAATTTATGGCCGTGCAGTATACCGATACGAACGGAAATCCCATCGCCGGCGCTACGATTACCTTTAGTCAGACCTCAGGCGTCGGGACCTTGCAATGCCCATCCTCCACGACGGAAACCTTCTTTTGCGTCCAATCATCCTCTGGCACACTTACAGTTAAGACCGATTCCCAAGGCATCGCGGAGTGTGATTACGCCGCCGGCCAAGTCCCACCCTCCAATGTCAGCGGATTTAGCCAAGGCACCATAACGGCCACTCCACCGAGCGGTACGGGCGTGACATTCTACGAAACCACCTTCCCGATCGGCTCCCCGCCCAGCGTGGGACTCCGGGCGCCTGCCTTCGGCGCGCTCCTGAAAGGATCCGCTGGCCAGACCATAAGCAACGCGATTCAGGTCGCGGCCACCAGCATCAATGGAACTCCGATTCCCAATGCCAGTATTCGAATTGCGAACCCGCCGGATCCCACCAAGGGACCTTCCGCCCAGTGCGCCGGCATTTTCGGACTTTCCGATTCCACCGGCGTGGCCTCTTGCAACCTGGTGTTGGAAGGGCTTCCGGGCAGCGCGATGCTGACAGCCGAGGCCGGCTATTTATTCGACTTCAGTCCCATTAACATCAGCGTGAGCGCCGGGGTTGCCTCTAAGATCAACATCATCCAAGGCAACAGCCAATCCGGAAATCCCGGCCAAATCTTACCCAACGCGTTCGTGATCCAGGTGACGGACGCTTCCGGAAATCCGCTGCCTCAGATTGCAGTGAGCTGGAAGGTCTTGAGCGGCACCATTACGCTGAGCCAGGTGTCCACCATGACGGACACCAGCGGGAAAGCCTCCGCTCAAGGCACATTGGGCAACACACCCGGTCAGGCGCAAGTGCAGGTGACGGCGGGATCTGGAAGCAGCCAGATCAGCGCGACATTCTCGGTCACCATAAACACGCCTCCGGCATCCGTCGCCGGGATCACCATCGTTTCGGGGAATAACCAGGCCACGGTGGTAAATACGCCCTTTGCCAACCCGCTGGTCGTCAATGTCACCGATTCCAACGGCCAACCCGTACAGAATGCGTCCGTCACGTTCACGGTTACCAGCGGCAGCGCCACCGTCACCACCGCCAATGCCTCTACCGGTGTCAATGGCAACGCCTCCACAACGGTAACAGCGGGCGGCACCGCAGGCGCGGTCGTAATCACCGCCAGCATCGGCGGCTTCTCGATGACTTTCAATCTTACAGTCAGTCCTCCGGGGCCTGCCAATGTCGTCTTCCTGAACGGAGCGAGCCTGCAGCCGGGCGCGGCGGCGGGCGCCATCGTCACCATTCAGGGCGCCGGCATAGCTCCCAGTGTCAACGGCGTCGTGGTTGCTAACGCTATCCTGGGTCCGCTGCCAACCTCGCTGGCTGGCGTTTCGGTCACTTTCAACGGAACTCTTGCGCCGATCTTCTCGGTCTCGAACGTGAACGGTGTGCAGCAAGTGACCGTTCAAGTGCCTTGGGAAGTCGCTGGCCTCGCTACCGCTTCCGTCGTTATCACGGTCAACGGCGGCGGTTCCGGTACGTTTAACGTCACGCTGCAGCCCTATTCACCCGGCATCTTCATCACCAACGTGTTTGGCCTTGCAAATCAAGCTGTGGCCATTCGGCCGGATGGAAGCTATGTGTCTCCGTCCAATCCGGCTCGCCGGGGCGAGGACATAATCCTTTTCGTTACTGGCGCCGGTCAAACCAGCCCGCCACTCGGAACGGATGACGCCGGTATTCCGAATCAAAACATCCTAGCCAACTTCGCAGTTGGATTCAATAACTCCGGTAGTCCGTCTGTTTCCGCCCAAACGGTGGTTGGATTGGTCGGTGTTTACGCGATTACGCTCCAGGTACCGCCAGACACCGCGCCTGGCCCTAACCAGCCGGTCGGTTTCATCGTTTATGACGCGGCCGGGACTCCTTATTTCGCACTCGCTGCCGTCATTCCGATCCAATAGATTCGGCGTGACTCGTGGAAGGCGGAACTCGACTCCGCCTTCCACGCCGCGGATCTGGCCGTGAGCCGGATGGGCGCGCCCCAATCGTCGCGCGGCCGCAAGCCAAGCAAAGCGCCGGTTCCAACCGCGGCCGTCTCCGCAGCCCCGCTCTCTCGCATTCCAGCCTGGCTACCGCTTTTGTCCGTTCTTCTAACGAGCCTGTTTCTGTTAGGCCTTTTCAGCACCGAAATCGCCGACAGCGATTTCTGGTGGCATCTGAAGACCGGTCAATACGTCGTTGAGCGCCACTCGCTCCCGGTGCCCGATCCGTTCTCCTTCAGTACCGCCTTGAATCCCCCGGCCGGCGCCGGCGAAGAGCGCGTCCGCCATTTCAACCTGACCCACGAGTGGCTGGCGCAAGCGCTGCTTTATTGCGTTTATTGGGCTGCCGGTTTCGCAGGGGTCGTACTGGTCCGCGCCGCGCTCCTGGCCGCCTTTTGTGGATTGGCTGGCCTTCTGGCGGCGCGACGGTCGGGCAACTTCTATCTAGGCATCGGCGCCGCTTTTGCCGCGGCCTCGCTGGCCACCAACTTCGCCGCAGACCGGCCGGCTCTCTTTTCATTCTTCATGACCGCCCTATTCGTGTGGCTCCTCGATTCCGGGCGCTGGTTGTGGCTGCTTCCTCCGCTGGCGTTGCTGTGGGCGAATTGTCATGGCGGATTCTTCCTCGGCTGGGTTGTGCTGCTGGCCTATTGCGTTGCCTCGCTGCTTCCCGGCACCCAGATGGCGAATCGTCGCAGGCTTTGGATTGTGGCGGCGTGCTCCATCGCAGTGTCCGGTCTAAACCCTAACGGCTTCGGTGTTCTGGCGACGTTAATCAGCTACCGGCAGAGCGCGATGACGGCCAATCTGGTGGAGTGGCACCCTACCTACCTGTGGGGGCCTCCCTATGCCTTCGACGTCCTGCTGTACTCAGCGGCAGCCGTCCTGATCTATTCCTGGCGCCGCGTACGCTGGTCTGACTGGGCGCTCTTTGCCGCGTTCGCCGCGGCATCGCTGATGGCTTTTCGTAACACGCCGCTGATGGCGTTTCTGGCGCCGGTGCTGATCGCCAGCTACTTTCCGTTCCAGCTTCGCCTGCCTCGACTCACGGCCTGGTTGGTTCCACTGCTCGTCGCTGGCGCCCTGATCCTCGGACTGCGCTCCGGCTCCTTTTTTCAATTGCGCGCGGCCACCTGGAAATTTCCGGCCGGGGCGGCGGACTATCTGATTCAGAACCACGTCGCCGGACCGCTATTCAATACCTGGGAAGACGGAGGCTATCTGATTTGGCGACTGTGGCCCCAGCAGCGTGTCTTCATCGACGGCCGCGCGTTGAGCGAAGCCGCCAACCGCGACTTCAAGGAGATCCTCTACAATTTTGGGTCTGATGTAGGCCATGTCACCGGCCCGCGGGCGCAGCTGCTCAACCGCTACGGCATTCAGAGCGTGCTGACCAACACCTTTGAGTACGTCACCGGCGCCATCTATCCGCTGGCGCTAGCGCTGGCCGCGAGTCCGGATTGGCAGCTCGTCTATGGCGACTCACACAGCCTGGTGTTCGTACATGCCGCGCGCCCGGATCCATCGGGCGTTCCCCAAAAGCTCCAGCGTGTGCTCGATCACATGGATACGGAATGCGCCGACTATATCGAACACGATCCGCGCCTGCCGTCCTGCGCTCGCAGAATGGCCCAATATTGGCTGGAGGGCAACAACCGCGAACGCGCCTACCGGATGTTGTCCCTCTACCTGTCGCATGCCCGAGGGGACACCGAGGCCGAACGAGCCTTCCAACTACTGGTGAATGGCGGCCGCTGATGCAGACGATCGAGCGCTATGAATTCGTCCCGCTGGGGTTATTTGCATTCTGAACCTGATCCGCTGTCGCGGGTCCGGTTGGGTTATACAAGGTTCCCACTTGGGTAGTGCCCGCCGCCCCGTAGTAGCCGTTGCCGTAGTCGGGCCCGTTAATTAGGAACATGCTGTTATCGGGCGGCTGGTAATCGCCGGCGGACATGTTCTGCTGATACTCCGCCCACCATTTGTCAAAGCCGTTTTGATCGACGGTTTCGTACACCGGCGGTTGCGGCGGCTGGCCCTGGCTGCCGTTCATTTGCCAATTGTTGAACTCGTTCAAGTAATTCGCATAGCGGCGCCCATTCTCGTCATTGGCCTGGACCTCATTCCCTGATAGGTTCATTGCCTCGGAGTAATCCATGGTCGCGTAGGTAGTAGGATCGGTGCTATTCGCTTGTGCCGGAGTATAGGGTGTCGGCGGGGCGGCCGGTTGGACGGTGGACGTGTTGGTGGCCGAGCCCGAGCCACCGCCAGTGGTCGCAAGGCTGGTACTGTTGCTCACAGCAGCGGCGGTCGAAATGCTATTACCGAATACTGCCGCGAGGCCGGAAGCATTCTCCTCCGTGGCGCGAGAATTTGACAGTGTGGCGACGAGATTTTGACGCGCTACGCTGTTGAACACGGCCGCCTGATTCGCAGGCTGAGACGCTTCCAACTCCTGCAGGGTCGTTCCAAAAGAAGTAGACACCCTGGAATTGAACAAGTTAGCAAAACTTTGGGACGCCGAGCGCAACGACGACGAAGTTGCATTCAGAGCCGTTTCGCGGCTTCCTATGTTTAGAAAATTCACTGCTCACTAGCCTCCACCAGGTTTATCGCACGGCGAAGGCCATTCAGCCGGGGCAGACCTATTTTGCGGGCGTCGGCTGCGTGAACGTGATTTTAATTGGAAAGCGCTGCTGAGTGGGCTGGACCGTCAGGTTAACAGTCATCGCGGGCCGAACACCCGGATGCATCAGACAATCCCGGCAAGTGACCGAAGGATCGTCGGGATTGAACTCAATCTCGATCGCGACCTCCTCGCCGGGGTTGACTTGCGACTTGGCCGGGTGGACGGTCAAGCCCGGCGTGCCGGTGGGATCCGCCAGCACGCTGATTTGGCCGAGCAAGCCGTTTTTCAAATGGATTTCCTGCTTGGTATGTTTGGTCTGGTCGACGGTGACCGCGCTGCGATCCAGAGCCACTTTCGAAAGGATGGTGCGGGCCGCCGCCAGCGGATCGGTTGGGATCCTGGACGCCACGGAACTGCTGTCCGCATCCGGGCCGGGCTTCATGGTCCCCCAGGGCGACTCCACTTCGGCCGGCTGGACGTAATACCAGAACCATTGGTCATTATCGATTTTCCAATGCGTAACGGCCGGCATGGTCACCGGCATTTTCCTGCCGTGGAAAAACATCTCCGTCTTGCAGGCGGTGATTACGGTGGCTTTGGTGAAGTTGTCCGAATAGTTGATCTTGGAAATCTGGAAGCCCAGGAAATGCGGCTTATCGGCAGCGAAGAAAACGTCCTTGGAATCTTCGTCGACGTACTGATCGGCCAGGCGGAACTTGCCATCCACATGCGCCTGATAGAACGCCGACACGCGCTCCCGCAGCGCATCGTCAATGGCCGGCGGCGCTTTATCAAACACATCCGATGGAGCTTGTGCTGCTGAGTTGTTTGCGGGGGAGCTCGGGGGCGCTGGGGTCTGAGACTCTGGATTCTGGGCGGATGCCGAAGTACACACCATCACCAAGCCGCTAAACACGGAAAAGGCACACAGACTCAGGGTCCGCATCAGTCGCTTTGCTCCTTAGCTACAACTTTATCATTCTGAGATCTTAGACGTCAGGCCCGTCCGGATGATAGCGGGGCCGGGAGGATGAAATTTTTCAGGGGAGTGGCTGGGAGGCAGGGACTCGAACCCCGATACGCAGATCCAGAGTCTGCAGTCTTACCATTAGACGACCTCCCAGTACGGACACTATTTTAGCATCCGGGTGTTGTTGGGTCGGGCTTTGCTTCTTCGCGCGGGAACGGCGCGCGGGCCGCGCCCGAGATAGGCCTTCCATTGTTTGAGCTGGCCGTCGCAGTCGAAAGCCTTCCACTGTTTGGGAAAATCCTTCGATTTGCGCTTCAGGGCACGCCTGACTTTCGCGCCCATCTCTTGGTCGCCGGCGAGCATATTCAGAATAGTCTGGTAGTCGCTGACCTTGCCCAGCACATCTTGCAGCTCATGCACGGTTTTCAAGCGGCGGTCCAGGCTGGGACCGTACAAAGGACGGAATAGTTCCAGGGCGTATCGAAATCGCTTGGTGGCGAGTCGAAAGCGGTGCAGAGCCTTGGCTGATCGCTTTCCATCCGCTGCCTTCCGGCCGGCTTCAAAATAATTCTGCGCCAGCTTGGGCAGCACGCGGCGCGCATTTCCGGCAGCATTCTCCGAGGTCTTCCACTTCATACGGTACCGAGCGACAGGCGGTTGCGCCATTTGGCGGAGAAATCGCGCGAACTCCAGCGGCGCACCATTTCGGCGAACCGGCGCTGGTATTGCATCCTTTCTCTCTGCAGGCGCCGCTGGTGGGGAGATGCATTCAGGCCGGCCAGGTATTCGAGCGCGATGTCCCGATTGCGGATCTCGGAAGTGAGCTGCATCATGCGTTTTAGCATACGCTTGATCTTCTTGATCTCCCACTTCGGGAAGAATTCGGCGAACAGCAACAATCCTTGAGTGAATCGGCGGATGCTGACGCGCAAGTCGTGGATCTCATCGGCGCCGGGTTTCTTAGCCGCGCGGTGAATTTGAAATGCCAACGTGGTTAGCAGGCGATTCATCTGCTCGACAACGTAATCGTTCATGGTCCCGCTGGCTTTCACGATTTCACCGGGTCAGGGAGAGCGCCGTCTGATAGGTTTCGCGAAACGCGTCCGCCACACGTTCCACGGCCCACATCTCCAAGTCGGTATCAGCCTCCGATTCAAGCGCCAGGGTGACCGAACCGTTGCGGATCTGCACGTGCATTTCCGACACCCGCTGCTCGTGGCTGCGATCCAGACTGTCGGCAATGCGCAGCAAGGGTGTCAGCAATGTAATGGCGCGCCGGGAATCGGGATCCACCGATTGAAAGGGGGAGTGCCGGGGGAGGGGCATAGACTTTCTATGATACCGACATAACAACGCGATCATTTGCCGCTCCTGGTCGGTGAATCCGGGCAGATCCGAGTGCGCCACCAGGTAGTAGGAATGCTTGTGATGACTGCTGGCGCTGACGTAATGGCCGATGTCGTGCAAATAGCCGGCCGCTTCCAGCAGCTTGCCGTGGCCGGGTGGGAGCCGGTGCAGCGGCTGCAGCGCTTCAAACAACTGGTGGGCAAGCCCGGCCACTTTCCGCGCGTGCAAAATGGGGGAGCCGTAGCGGCGCACCATTTGCTCCACCACGCGGCGCTGATCGCGATTTAACATGGTCCGCTCGCGGCCCGCCCCTTGCGCCGCCAAGTCCGCGATGATGCCGTCGCGCACGCCCGCCGCCGAGTAATGCAGGGACGGCCGCTGGAACAATTCCATGGCACGGCGAAACACGGCCGCTCCCACCACAATGATTTCCGCGCGACGCGGTCCGAGACCCTGGATCTTCTCCCGGTGCGCGAGATCGATCGAACTCACCTCCCGATAAAACTTGCGCACCTGCTGCACGGAGGCCTTCAACCGGTCGGCATCCTCGCGGCGCGGCCGGCCGACGCGATTCACCGCGCAGACGATGGCCGCGGCCGTGGCGGAAGTCGCGATCATGCGGTCGAATGGACCCGTGCCGATCCGGCGCAGCGGGGTTGCCAGTTTCTCCTCGATGTATTCGTACATGCGATGCAGTTCCAGCGCCGCCGGCGGATCGCTCTTCAGAAAAGCTTCCGTCAAGCGCACCGCGCCCAGGGGTTTGGAATAGGCTTCCACCAGCTCGCCATGGTCGCTCAGGATCAATTCCGCGCTGCCCCCGCCCACATCCATAATCAGGACGCGCTTGTCGGTTTGCGGCCAGCGGCTCTGAACGCCCAGATGAATCAGGCGGGCCTCTTCCTGGCCGGAAATGATTTCTACTGGAACGCCCAGCACCGCCGCGGCGCGCTCGATAAATTCGTGCTGATTGCCGGCGTCGCGCACCGCGCTGGTGGCCACCGCGCGGACGGCGATAACATCCTGCTTACGGTACACCTGCGCCATCCGGGCCAGGACCTGGGTGACGGATTCCATGGCTTCCGGCGAAATACGGCCGTTTTGAAAGACGCTCGCGCCCAGCCGGGTAACCTGCCGTTCCGCAGCCAGAATCTTGGCGGAAGCGCCGGGATTGGTCTCCGCTGCCAGCATCCGCACTGAGTTGCTGCCGATGTCCACGGCTGCATAACGCGGCATATCATTTCAATACTACCCAACCAATCCCGCGGCCCGGAAGCAAAAATTCATTTGCGGGAGCCACGGCCGCGCGCCGCAGCCACCAGGCTGGGCCGCATCGATCGAGCCGGCACAGTTGCACTCCAAAAGGAATTACCAGGTCCATGGCGGGTTTTCCCTCCCGCTCGCGCTTATAGCGGCGGGAGAAGAACGCGCTATGAAAATTACAGGCGTGGCAATGATGCTGACCGTGCTTGGATCGGGAGCGTGGGCCGGAACAAACCCAACGCGAAAAGCGCCTCTAGTCGTCTGCGTCGGGGGAATAGCTAACAACATTTATGTCGTCGGCCAGGCGGAGGAGATCGCCTCCAAAATCTTCGTCAAGATCGGTGTTCGGGTGAACTGGCGAGGCTTGAACAACTGCCCGCGGCAAGGCATCCGGATCGAACTTTCCGAGAGCGCCGCCGCCAGCGATCGGCCGGGTGCGCTAGCTTATGCGTATCCTTTCGATGGAGTCCATATCGTTGTGTTCATCGACAGAGTGAAGAGCTTCGTGGCGCCTCCGAGGGTGTCGTACCTGTTGGGTCACGTGATGGCGCATGAGGTCAGCCACATTATACAGGGCGTGATACGACACTCCGACAGCGGCGTCATGAAAGCGTGCTGGGATGAGCAAGATTACCGGCGGATGACGCGGCAAGGGCTCGATTTCGCTGCGGAAGACATCGCGCTCATCCAGCGTGCGCTGTATGCTCGGACGGTTTTCCAGAGTGAGAAGCTGACTGCGGCCGCCGCGTCCAGGCCGTAGGCAAGCAAGGTCGCCCGAACGTTTGCGCCCGGTCGAAAAGCTGAATCATGCGGCTCGGAGCGCAAGGCGGGCGAGCGGGCGTTATAATGGACAGTTCGTCCCTCTATGCCGCTCCTGCCGCCGAACCGCAACCGCGGAAAACTGATTGTAGTCGAAGGAATCGACGGCTCCGGCAAATCCACGCAGCTTTCGCTGTTGAGCCAGTGGCTTCGCTCGCAGCGTATCGCGGTGGCCTTCAGCGAGTGGAACTCCTCGCCATTAGTCCGCGAGACCACGCGCCGCGGCAAGAAGAAGAACATGTTCACGCCGGTGACGTTCAGCCTGATTCACGCCACCGATTTTGCCGACCGCCTGGAGCGCTACATCATCCCGTTGCTCAAGGCCGGCGCCGTGGTCTGCGCGGACCGTTATGCTTATACTGCCTTCGCGCGCGATGTGGTGCGCGGCGTCAGCCGCAAATGGGTCCGCAATCTCTACAAATTCGCCGTGCGCCCCAACCTGGCGTTTTACTTTCGCGTGCCGCTGGAGGTGGCCATTGGCCGAATTCTGGGCGGACGAAACGCGATCAAGTATTACGAGGCGGGCATGGACCTGGAGCTGAGCCGTAACGTTGAAGAGAGTTTCCGTCTCTTTCAGGGCCGCATTCTGGACGAATACGAAGCCATGATTCAGGAGGTCGGCTTCCACGTTATCGACGCCACCGGTTCCATCGAAGAGCAACAGCGCCGCATGCGCCAGATCGTGATGGACGAGCTAGGGACGAACCTGCGCAACGGAGTCCTGCGGGCCTCGCAAGGAGATATCGATGCTGCACAAGCAGCCGCTAGCGTTCTATAGTGAACCGCTGGCCGGCGTCGATCAAGACGAGCTGCTCGGAAAGCTGATCGTGATCGAGGGTCCCGATTCGGTGGGCCGTTCCACCCAGGTGGCGCGTTTGCGGGCCTGGCTGGAACACGAGGGACACGCCGTGCTCGACACCGGCCTGGCACGGGGAGCGCTGGCGGGCAAAGGCATCTCGCAGGCCAAGGAAGGCAACCTGTTGGGTCCGGTGACTATGACGCTGTTCTACGCCACCGACTTTGCCGACCGTTTGGAGAACGAGATCGTCCCTGCGTTGCGCGCCGGATTCGTGGTGCTGACGGACCGCTACATCTATTCGCTCATGGCCCGCGCTATTGCACGCAACGAAGATCGCTCCTGGATCGAGCGCGTGGCGTCGTTCGCCCTGGTACCGCACGCCATCTACTACCTGCGCGCCGAGGTGCGCGACCTGGTGACTCGCGTGGTGCTCGGCCGCGGCTCCTTCGATCACTGGGAAAGCGGCATGGACATGCGCTTTGGCGCCGATATGCACGACAGCTTCGTGCGCTATCAGGCGCGCGTCATTCGCGCTCTGGACCGCATGTCCAAGCGCTACAACTTCGTGGTCGTCGACGCCGCCAAGAGCCCGGACCAGATCTTCAAAGAGCTGCAGCGCTCCATCGCGAAATTGTTTTAGGAAGGCGCGCCGCGCCTAATGCGGCCCCACCAGACCGTAGACCAAAATTGCCAGCACGATGACGGTTAGCACGACGTAGGTTCGATCGCGCTCCAGTAGGAAGCCCAGCATCGAAAAGGCCACTCGTGCGATGGGTGTACAGATCAGCAGAATCAGTCCCAACTGAATGACGCCGCGGCAATCGGATGGGCGTGCGGCTTCCAACACCCCTCGAATGCTGCGGTACTGTTGCTCCACGCCGTGGAAGACATGATAATCCGGATGGTCGTTGCCGTGCTGCCACAAGAAGCAGACGCCGCCCAACAGCACCACCACCGCCGCTAGGGAAACGCCCGAAATCAGCAACATGCTGACGACCTTCTCCAGCCGTTCGTCGTTCCAGCTTTCCATCAGATTTGCCGCGCTCCGTTCACGATCATCTCGATGGCCATTGCTCCTACTGCTAGGGCAAAAATCCAGCGCAGCACGCGCACGCGCGCACCCACCAATTGCCTGGCGCCGATCAGCGACCCTGCCAGTACTCCCAGCATCACGGGCATCGCCAGCACCGGCTCGATATAGCCACGGCTCAAGTAAATGCCGGCGCTCGCCGCCGCCGTTACGCCGATCATGAAATTGCTGGTGGTGGTGGACACTTTAAAGGGAATCCGCATGATCTGATCCATTGCGATTACCTTGAGAGCGCCGGAACCGATGCCCAGCAATCCCGACAGCGTGCCGGCTCCGAACATCAGGGAAAAGCCAGCCTGGACGTGCGTCACCTGATAGCTCTTTTTCCCATGTTCGCCGGGATAGCTGCCGTTCAGCTTGAAACGCCGGGCGAGCGGGTCCTCTTTGCCCGAAGTGTCCCGGGGACGGCCGCGGGTGGACATCCAGGCCGAGTGGAGCAGCACTACGCCGAAGATGATGCCCAGTATCGCCGTCGGTGTGCGAGTAGCAAGGTAGGCGCCCACAACGGCGCCAATGGTGGTGGCAATCTCCAAAAACATTCCGATGCGAATGTTCGAATATCCTTCGCGTACGTAGGCTGCGGCGGCGCCCGACGAGGTGGCGATCACAGAGACTAGCGAGGCGCCGATGGCGTAGCGTATGTCGACGCCCAGCAGCAGCGTCAGAGCGGGTGTTACCACTACGCCGCCGCCCAGCCCGGTCAGTGCGCCCAATAGGCCCGCTACGGCCGAGATCGCAAACACCAGAGGCGTAAACTCCAGGTTCGTCATCCGATCTCTAAGGATAGCTGGTAGGCGCCGCCTCTTAGTCGTGCAGAAGAGCCGATGCGCCCGATGGCTGGTCTGATTTTCGAGAGATCCTTCCTTTCACGTCCGGCCAGAACTCGTCCCAAGCGTTGCCGGCGATGCGCCCCAGAAATCCCAACCCGACGCGGATCGTCGCTCGACTCAGAGTCGCATCGCTATCCACACGCCAGGTGTTCGAGAGGTAGCTGCTGCCTGTGATCGCCGCGTAACGGGCGAAAGCGGGCATGCTGCGCCCGTCCTTGTTCTGCGCCAGAAAAGCCATCTTGACGACGTGGCCCAGCCGCGCGGGAAAGCTTTCACCGCTAGCTCTGAAATACCGCGGATCCTCGCCCCAGATTGCACCCAGGCCGGCCTCCATGGTGTTGCTGGTGGCGATACCCGTGAGGCGCATCCCATAGCGATCGCCGAATCCTTCCCAATGCGTGCCGTATTCGCGCGGCGTGTTGAATACCGTGCCCCAGCCGGAACTGAATGCACCGCCCAGCAAGCTAGCCGGGCCGAAGGTGCTGCGAAGGGCCCATGCAGCACGCTCCTTTCCCGTGATGGATTGAGTTGCGCTGCTGGAGCTATTCTTGGCCGGGAGAGCCGGATCTGTTTGGCCGAGTAAGGCAGGTCCTGCGGCTGCCGCGGCGAGCAGCCAAAACCAGCGTATCGACAGTGTGTGAATCCCGGAGCTCGGCTCCCCGTCTTGGCACATGATGTGGCGCAGCCCTCTTGCGTTAAGAGGCTGAACTGGCTGGCCTGCTTTCGGATGTAACAGTGAGAAGAGATCGGGAAAACAGTCCGGACGATTGTGGTGGGCCCTGAAGGATTTGAACCTTCGACCAACGGATTATGAGTCCGCTGCTCTAACCGCTGAGCTAAGGGCCCAACTTTGCCCCGCCGCCATAACCAGTCTAGAGGTGATGGCCGCGCACAAGCAAACACCACATACAGGTCAGTTGCCCGTTTCTCGAGCATCGCCACAACATACAGTTTTCCCACCCGGTGTTGTTCTGGTTTCAGAACAGAGACCGACCAATCTCCCCGGGTTCTTAAGATATCGGAATTACTTAAATTCAATAACTTAACGCAGGCCTGTTCTGGAAACAGAACAGGATCGGCTGCTGGGGCATTTTAAAAGTCGTCGAATCGCCATCAAAGTTACAGAGTTGTTATCAAGCCGCTCTTGACAATCTTGGGAATTCAATTACGATTTTAATCTTAGCCGTGACGAACCACCAAGCCAATATTCCGCTGGGAAGACTTAGACTCCATTCGCAGAAAACTGTCCATACGTTTGAGTTGACCTTGCTCGGGGTGTGCATGCTGTTCGGGATTGCTCCTTCGCTCAGTGCTCAACCCTACACCATTACCACCATTGCTGGCACCGACCGCCTGTTGGACGGCCATCCCGCCATCTCGGCGCCGCTGCGTTCTCCCGCCGGCGTCGTGCTGGACAGCGCTGGAAACCTCTTAATTGCGGACTGGTTCGACAACCGGGTCAGAAAAGTCTCGCCTTCCGGAATCATCACTACGTTTGCTGGCAATGGGCTTCCTGGATACTCTGGCGACCGCGGTAAGGCCACCGACGCCGAGCTGAGTTTTCCTACGGGCATCGCCATAGATTCGAAAGGCAACGTCTACATCGCGGATTTCGGCAATTTCGTCGTGCGGCGCGTCTCTCCGGACGGCACCATCAATACCGTCGCCGGCAACGGAACGGCCGGCTTTTCAGGCGACAAATCGGCGGCGATCTCAGCGCAAGTGGTGCCCTTCGCCGTCGCCGTTGACTCTCAAGGCAATCTCTACATCGCCGACGGACCCAACTGCCGCGTGCGCAAAGTGGATACGAAAGGAATCATCACCACCATCGCCGGCAACGGGCAAACGACCTATTCCGGAGATAGCAGCTCCGCCATCAATACTTCGATCGATTTTCCCACCGGTGTCGCCGTGGATGCCTCTGGTAATGTCTACATCGCCAACTACTCTTACGTCCTGCAAATTGACCCGACCGGCGCGATCAGCACCGTCGCCGGAAGCGGAGATTACGGTTACATCGTCGACGGCGTGGACGCCCGGCAAGCGGTCCTTAGTCCGGCCGGCATTGTCCTGGATGGCAATGGCGACTTGTACCTATCCGATTGGAACTTGAATCGAGTTCGAAAAGTAGATTTACAAAGTCATTTCATTTTCGGAGCCGCGGGGAACGGCAGCCAGGGATTTTCGGGCGACCAGGGTCCGCCGGCGGCCGCCGAACTGAACGAACCTTTCGGCTTGGCGTTGGACGCCGCGCATGATCTGCTGGTGGCCGACTTCGGAAATGGGCGGGTTCGTAAAGTAACCAGCTCTCTCATCACGACCGTGGCTGGAACCACCATCGGCGATGGCGGAGCGGCGACCTCGGCGTTTCTGAATCTTCCCGCCGGGCTAGCGATAGACGGATCGCGCAATATCGTGGTAGCGGATACGGAGAACTACGAAGCGCGCCGTTTCTCCCTGGGCGGGAGCATTACGCCGTTCGGCCAATTGCAGCCCCTGGCCACGCCACTCGCGGTGGCCGTCGATCATCTGGGCAATTTCTACGTTTCAGATACCGAGCCGCGCGTGCTGAAAATCACGCCCGCCAATGTCACTACAGTTGTGGCCGGCAACGGCATCGACGGCTACACCGGAGACACAGCCCAGGGATCCATGGCGGCCATCAGCCAGCCCACTGGCGTTGCGGTAGACTTGGCCGGGAACGTCTATCTAACCGACAACACACATAGCCGCATTCGCATGGTGACGCTGGCGGGCATCATCAATACTATCGCGGGGAACGGCAAACCCGTCTTCTCCGGCGACAATGGTCCGGCCAAGAATGCCGGCATGGATCCCTACGACGTTGCCGTTGACAGCCTGGGCAATCTCTATGTTGCCGATAAGATCAATAACCGCATCCGCATGATCTCGCCCAACGGCAACATCACGACTGTGGCCGGCACGGGAATGCCGGGCTACAGCGGGGATGGTGGTCTAGCAACGGCGGCTCAGCTTAACGCGCCCGAGGGTGTAGCCGTCGACACAAACGGGAACCTTTACATTGCGGACTTTGGAAACTCCGTCGTTCGCCGCATCACCGCGAGTGGATTGATCACCACCATAGCGGGGAATGGCGGATTATATCCCAGCAGCGGAGATGGCGGACCTGCCATTGCCGCGCAGATCGATCCAACCAGGGTTGCGGTAGATGCGCAGGGCAGCGTTTATGTCACCGACACTCTCAACGATCGAATTCGCAAATTGGTTCCCGCGCCCGTCGCGCCGGCAGCGCTGAGCATCGTCAGTGGAAACGGCCAACAAGGTGGGGCCGGGACAGTCTTGAAATCGCCGCTCGTAGTGCAGGTAACCGATCGCAAGGGCGCCGGCGTCGCGGGTGTGATCGTCGCTTTCTCGGCCACGCCCAGCTCGGCCGCAACGCTGTCTCCCGCGATTACGCGGAATGACGGCACCGCCAGCACCAGCGTCACACTCGGGGCCAACGCCGCCGGCGCTGTGACTATTACCGCCGCGGTGAACGGAATTCCCAGCGTGAGTTTTTCGTTGAACGTGACGTCGCCCAACGCGCCGGCCATCTCCACCGGAGGCGTTGAGAGCGCCGGATTGAGCACGCCCGCGGTTACCGCTCTGGCGGTGAATTCCATCGCCAGTATTTTCGGCAGCCAATTCGCGCCCGCGGGAACCGCTCTTCAGATTGGTCCCTCCGATTTGGTCGACGGCAAAGTACCGACCGTTTTCGGAGGCGTTTGCGTTCTCTTCGGTACCCAGCGCGCGCCGATCTTCGCGGTTTATTCGAATCAGATCAACCTGCAAGTCCCGCAGGTGGGGCCGGGCTCGGTAAACGTCCAGGTGATCACGCAATGCGATACTCAGCAAGCCCAGAACAGCGCCACTGTCACGGTGCAGGTGCAGCCGGCGGCGCCGGAGTTCTTCTACTTCACCCACACCTCCAACGGCCACAACGCCATCGCGGCGCTGAACGCGCTGACGGGTGCGTACATTGGGGCACCGGGGCTGATTAGTGGAGGAAACTTCACGCCCGCGAATCCGGGCGACTATCTTACGCTTTATGCCACCGGCTTTGGCGATACCAACCCGTCGTTCGCACCGGGAGAGCTTCCGAATACGCAGGCTCAGATCACGTCGCCGTTCACGATTTCGTTCGGCGGCGTTACTCTGGATCCCTCCGACATTCTGTATGTTGGCGTCACCCAAAACGCGGGCGTGTACCAAGTGAATATTCAGGTGCCGGCCAATATTCCGCCTGGCGACCAGGCGTTGATAATCACGATCGGCGGCGCGGCGTCGTCATCCGGAGGGTACATCACGGTGGGGGCGTCGCAGTAGGGCGTCAGGCGAAGACTAGCGCCACGCGCGCAGCGTGCCGTTTTTATCCAGCGCGAATCGCCAGCCGGGTGGAATCAAAGTCGTGGAGCCGTAGTCGATCACCAGCGCCGGACCGCGCTGCGTCTGATTGGACATATTGGCCCGCGTAAAGACGGGTGTCTGGCGCCATGCGCCCGCCGTGTAGATACGGCGCAGAGTTGGCTTTGCCGCTGCGTTCTTTTCCCGGCGGCGCGCCAGCTTGGGCTTTGCAACACGCGACCTGGCGCGCACTCGAATGGTGACGATCTCGATGGGACGCCCGGGATTCGCATATCCATACACGCGCTGGTGCTCGCGATGGAACGGCCGGGCGGGATTGGCCGGCTGCCATGGAACCGTCAATTCGTAGCTCTGGCCCGCGTAGCGAATGTCGGCCGACCGCACTAGCTCGGCTCGGCGCTGCTGCTTGCGCGCGGCGCTTTCCAGGCGCTCGAATTCGCGCTCGATATCCGGCCGGTTCAAAACGCCCGCCGCGTAGTCACGGACGCGATCGGCGATCAACATGCCCAGCGCCGACAGTGCGCCGGCATGTTCGGGGACCAGCACTGTGCGAATGCCCAGCTCGCCCGCCATCTCGCAGGCATGCAGTCCGCCGCAGCCTCCGAAGGCGATCAGCGTGAAATCGCGGGGATCGTGGCCGCGCTCGACTGAGACAACGCGGATCGCCCGCTCCATGTTTGCATTGGCCACCCGCACAATTCCCGCCGCTGCCGCTATGCGGCTGATCTTCAATTCGCGCGCGACGGAATCGATGGCCGCCGCGGCGCGTCGGACATCCAGATGCATCTCGCCGCCCACCAGTTGATCCGACGCGATCCGGCCCAGCACCACGTGTGCATCCGTAACTGTCGGTCGGTCGCCGATTCCATAGCATGCCGGACCTGGATCCGCACCCGCGCTCTCCGGCCCTACGCGCAGCAATCCGCCTTCATCCACGCGCGCGATCGATCCGCCGCCCGCGCCCACGGTATGAATATCCAGCATCGGGACACGCACCGGAAAGCCGTCGATGGAGGCCTCCATGGTTTCGCGCGGGACGCCATCGCACAGGCTGACATCGGTCGAGGTGCCGCCCATGTCGAATCCGAGAATGTGCGTGAATCCCGCGAGGCGCCCGGCTTCCAATGCGCCGATGACGCCGCCCGCGGGTCCCGACAGCACGGTGCGAATGGCATGCCGCCGCGCCTCGCGCGTGGACATGAACCCGCCGTTCGATTGCATGATCGAGATCGCGTGGCGGCTCGCGACTTCCAGCTCGCCCAGGTAGCGGTCCATCAGCGGCCCGACGTAGGCGTTGATCAATGTGGTCGAGGAGCGCTCGTACTCGCGAAATTCGGGACACACATCGTGCGAGCAGCACAAGTAGCCCAGCCCCTCCAGCGCTTCGGCCACTGCCTTCTCGTTCGCCGGCATGCGGTAGGCGTGCAAAAAGCAAATGGCGATCGACTCGACGCGCGCGCGTTTCAATCGCTTTTTCAATCGCGCCAATTCGCTTCGGCGCGGTTTCTCCGCGATGGTTCCGTCGAACCAGGCACGCTCGCGCACTCCGAAACACATTTCCCGCGGGATGATGGGAACCTTTAGTTGTGGCGTCAGGTTATATAGTTCGGGACGATTCTGCCGCCCGATATGAATCACGTCTTCAAAACCGGCCGTGGTCACCAGCGCCGTGCGGACGCCTTTGCGCTCCAGCAGTGCATTGGTGGCGACCGTTGAGCCATGAATCACCTCGGCCTTACGCGAGCCGGCCGCCAGCGCGAGTCCCGCCAGAATCACGCTGGCCGGCGATCGCGGATTCGAGCGCAGCTTGAACGTCTCCAGCCGCCCATCGTCGTGGTACACAATGAAATCGGTGAACGTACCCCCGGCGTCGATTCCTATGCGCATGTGCAGAGTTGTGCCGCGATAAGACATGATAGCTAATAGGTGATTCGACTCGCTCACGTCAGCAAAATCTTTCAGGGGAAAAATCAGGTCACCGCGCTCGATGCGGTGGATCTAGAAATCGCGCGCGGCGAGATGGTCGCCATTGTCGGACCTTCCGGCTCCGGCAAATCGACGCTGCTGAACCTCATTGGCGGCCTGGACACCGCGACTTCGGGCGAAATCGAAGTGGATGGCCGGCGGCTGAGCGGCCTCTCGGACGACGAGCTGACGCGCCTGCGCCGCGATAAGATTGGATTCATTTTTCAATTCTTCAACTTGCTGCCGACGCTCAGTTGCGGCGAAAACGTGGCCATGCCGCTGCACCTGCGTGGTTGGCCGAAAAAGCAGATCGACGAGCGCGCCCGCGAGCTGCTGGAACTGGTAGGGCTGTCGCATCGCATGGCACACTTGCCGGACGAGCTTTCAGGCGGCGAACGACAACGCTGCGCCATCGCCCGCGCGCTTTCCGTCTACCCTCCGGTGCTGCTGGCCGACGAGCCCACCGGCAATCTGGATACTCATACGGGCGCCGACATTTTGAAGCTGATTCGCGGCCTGCACCAGCGCCTGGGAGCCACGGTGTTGATTGTCACCCACGATGCGCATGTGGCCGAAAGCTGCGCGCGCGTGGTGGCGCTGTGCGACGGCCGGATTGAGGAAGATCGCGCCGGCAAATTCGGTGCGCCCCTGCATGATTCTGCTCAAGCTCATTAGCTGGCCCTACGCGCGCAGGCACCGTCTGCGCTGGCTGCTGACCATCGCGGGCATCGTGCTCGGCGTTGCGGTGTTCGTCGGCATGCACACCGCCAATCAATCCGTACTGTACGCGTTCCGGCAGACGGTGGACCGAATCGCGGGCGCGACGCAGTTGCAAGTTTTGGCGGGAGAGACGGGATTCGACGAAAATGTTCTGGAGCGCGTGCAATCGATTCCTCAGATTCGCGTCGCGGTCCCGGTGATCCAAGCGGTGGTGAGCACCGGACTCGAGGGTCAGGGCAACCTGCTTATTCTGGGTGTCGACATGACCGGTGACCGTGCCCTGCGCGACTACGATCTCGCAAGCGGCGACCAGGCCATTATCGAAGATCCGTTGGTTTTCCTGGCCCAGCCGGATTCGCTGATGGTCACCGAAAGCTTTGCGCGCGAGAACCATCTGGCCCTCGACTCGACGGTTCCGATGAAAACCATGGAAGGCGAGAAGCGTTTCACCGTCCGGGGCATCATGAAATCCAGCGGATTGACCAGCGCGTTCGGCGGCAACCTTGCCATCATGGATGTTTACGCGGCGCAGAAAGTTTTCGGCCGCGGCCGCAAATTCGACCGCATCGATATTGCCGTGAAGCCAGGCGCCGGCGTGGACGAGGTGCGGAGGAAAGTCCAGGCGCTGCTGGGCTCCGGATTTCAGGTGGAAGAGCCTTCGGCGCGCGGCCAGCAGTTCGAATCCATTTCGCACGTTTACTCGCTGACCGCCGACATCACCAGCGCCTTTGCATTGTTCATCGGAATGTTCATCATCTACAACACATTCCAAATCGCGGTCGCGCAGCGCCGCTCGGAGATCGGCATTCTGCGCGCGCTGGGCGCAACGCGCGGCCAGATTCGCACCATTTTTCTGTCCGAAAGCGTGGTCGCGGGATTGTTCGGTTCGTGCCTCGGATTGCTGCTCGGCATCGCGATCGCGCGCGCGATGACCGGGTACATCGGTGCGCTGCTGGGCGAAGTCTACGGGATCGCGCAACGGGCTGAAGAGATCTCCACCGATCCGAAGCTGATGCTGTTCGCCGTGGTGCTGGGCGTCATCACCAGCGTGGTGGCGGCGTTCGTTCCGGCACGCGGCGCGGCGCGAGTGGATCCGGTGCAGGCTTTGCAGAAGGGGAAATATCAGCAATTGAGCGCGGGCGAAAATCGCGCGCGCCGTATCGCCGCGTTGGTGCTTGCCCTTCCCGCGCTGGCTTGCGTGTTGAGCAAGAATCACCTGCTGGCTTACCTGGGCGATGCGCTGGCGGTGCTCGCGGTGCTGCTGCTGACGCCATCGCTGGCTCAGTGGGTGGCGCGGATCTTGCGGCCTTTACTCCAATGGCTGCGTCCGGTGGAAGGAACCTTGGCGGCCGACAGCTTGTTGCAAGCACCGCGCCGGACTTCGGGCGCCGTGGCAGCGCTGATGTTCTCGCTGGCATTGGTAGTGGCGCTGGGCGGCCTGACTCGCGCCAGTTACGATTCCATTTTCAAATGGCTGAACGTGGCACTGAACCCGGATCTTTTTGTGACGCCGTCGGAAAGCCTCACCTCGCGCGATTTCCGCTTCCCGGCTTCGATGGAGCGCGACCTCGAGGCGATTCCCGGTATCGCCGACGTGCAGGGCGTGCGCGACGCGCGTATTGAAGTGCGCGGCACGCCCATTCTGTTCGTGGCGGCCGACGTGAAGTCGGTGATGCAACGTGCCGCCCTCCCGCCGGTGGCCGGAGATCCGAAGCGCATGTTTGAAGAGGCCGCGCAAGGCCGGGCTCTTCTGGCTTCCGAGAATTTCGCGCTGCTGCGCGGCTACAAACTGGGCGATGTGATCGATATTCCGAGCCCGCGCGGAGTGCTGCATTTGCCTATCGCCGGCATCGTGACCGACTATTCGGATCAGGAGGGCAGCATCCTGATGGACCGCAGCCTGTACCGGCGCTACTGGAACGACGACAGCTTGAACATCTTTCGCTTGTATCTTGCGCCGGGCGCGTCGGAAGCTGACGTGAAGCGGCGAATCCTGGAAACATTTGGCGCAGACCGGCGCCTGTTCGTTCTCACCAACCGCGACGTGAGGAGCTACATCCTGCGACTGACCGATCAGTGGTTCGGCATCACCTACGTCCAGATCGCAGTCGCGGTTCTGGTCGCGATTTTGGGCATCGTCAACACGCTGACGGTTTCGATCACCGACCGTCGGTGCGAACTGGGCGTGCTGCAAGCGGTGGGCGGGCTGCGCCAACAGATCCGGCATACCATCTGGCTGGAAGCGCTTTCGATTGCGGCCATCGGCCTCATCCTAGGCCTGGCTTTCGGAGCGCTGCAGCTTTACTTCAGCTTGAAAATCGTGGCCGAAGACATCGCGGGCCTGCGCCTGGGATACGAGTATCCCTATCAAATCGCGCTGGCGCTGCTGCCGGTGATCCTGGCGGTCGCTTTTCTATCGGCGATCGGGCCGGGCGAAACGGCGGTGCGCGGATCGCTGGTGGAAGCGCTCGAATATGAATAGATTGATCGCCTGTTGTCTCGTCGCCGCTGCGACTGCGGCTGCACAGGACGCGCGGCAGATCGTCACCGAATCGCAGAACCGTGCGCGCTCCAAGTCGCTCGAATATGAAGGCACGCTCGAAGTGATCGGTCCCTCCAACAAAACCAGCGTGAAACACTGGATCTTCCAGCGCCTGGGATCGGCGGGCGACAGCAAAGCTATCCTGCGTTTCAGCGCGCCCCCGGAGGTGAAAGGCGTGGCTCTGCTTATCGCGAATCATCCCGACCGCGCCTCCGATCAATGGATGTGGACTCCGGCCATCGAACGCGACCGGCCTATCGCTCTGCAGGACCGGGCCACGCGCTTTTTCGGTACCGGTTATAGCTTCGAAGACATGGAAGAGCGCGATGTGAATCAGTTCGACTACAAGCTCGCGGGAGAAGACAACGTGGACGGCGCGCCATGCTGGAAGATCGAATCGCGGCCGAAAGAATCGAAGTCCTCGCAATACAATTTGTCGATTCTCTCCATCCGGAAAGACAACTACGCGGTCGCACGGATTGAAAACTACAGTGCGCAAAAGCTGGTCCGGCGGATTCACAATAGCGGCATCGAAAAAGTGGATGGAATCTGGACGCCGCGCTCGCTTGAAATCGAGGATATCGGGCGCCAAATCCGAACGGTGCTGAAGCTCGACAAAATCCGCTACAACCTGCCGTTCAAAGCCGAGGACTTCACGCTCGAAGCCCTGAGATCATCTTCCAAATAATCCGCGCTTCTTCTGCTGCGGCTGCGCAACGGGAGTGCCGATCCGGTTGACGGCTTCCAGCACCAGCGGCGCCATCAACCGATATCCCGCGCTGTTGGGATGCAGGCCGTCATCGGCCAGATCGGTTTTGAGGAACCCGGAAGAATCCACCAGCTTCGAGTAGTAATCGAGATAGATCAAGTTGCGCTTGGCGCAGAAGCCTTTGATCCAATCGTTCAAAGCGCGAATGGTGGCGGCGGGGCGGGTGCGCGTGCGCTCGTAGTTCGGATCTGCGTCCTTATGATAATCGCTCACCGGCAGCAGCGAACATAGGATGACTTTGATCTTGTAATAATCGGCCAGGTCGGCGATCATGGCGAGGTTGTCTTCGATGACGGGAACCGAAGTGCCGCGCGCGATGTCGTTGGTCCCGCCCAAAACGATGAGGGCCGCGGGCTGAAGCCGGATCACGTCCGATTCCATGCGCCCGAGCATCTGGCGGGTGAGCTGGCCGCTGATTCCACGATTCAAAAAATCGCGATCGGGGAAATATTCGTTCAGGCGCCAGCGATCCGTGATCGAATCGCCCAGAAAGACCACGCGAGGCTTACCCGGCTTGGGCGGACCGAGGCGCGAATCCTGGTCCGCGAAGCGCGCGACGTTATCCGGATCCGGATTCCTCAGCTGGCGGTCTTTTTCGGAGATCAGCGCGCGAAAGTGGGCCTCCGCACGCACCGACTCGTCGCGCAGCTCGTGGAGCTGTTTCTGCGCTTCTTCGGAAAACGGATACGGTTTGGGAACGGCGTCGGAAAGCGCGATATAGGCGCGCAGATTCGCCAGGAACGCGTAGTTGGAATCGGCGCCGGATGGGTTGGCGCGGACGTTATCCAAAAGCTGTCGCGCGGTCTCCAGCAACGGTGCGCCCGCGTGCGCGAGATCCGGAAGGGCCACGCCGGTGGATTCCATGAGCTGGATCACACGGCCATAGGATTCGACGAGCTGGTTGTTGGTAAGGAGAGCGGATGGACCTTCGGGCGGCTGAGCGTGCAGAACGACGGCCACGCACACCAGCCACAGTGCTCTCACGAATGGCCCTCTTTGTCTAATTCGAGCGTGATGGAGCCGATCGGAAAACTCATGCGCGCCCGAATCTGGACTGGCAGATGGCGCGCATCGTCGGTCAGCCAAACCAGGAACTCTCCTTTTCGGTTGTAGAGAACTCCATTAAAGATGTTGGCTTCGCAGCGGACGGTCTCGAAAGTTCCCAATTTGAGCTTCAGCGTTTCCCGCGCTTGCGGCTCGATGCGGGCCGTTACGGTTTTCTTCCCATCGCTGATGGCGATCTGCTGCGCGTGGCCTGGTTCCAGAGGGAGCGTTCGCAGCTTATAAAGAGCGGCGATAATGTCGCTGACGCAGGAAGGGATGTCGCTTTCGGCGGTCTTGATCACGCTGTTTTTCAAAAGGTCGCGTTCGACGTAGCTGGCTTTTCCGCGCGTTCGATCGAACTGCACACTGGTTTCATGATGGCGGCTTCTTTCCATTGCGTCCAGATTGGTGCTCGAGGCGCAGAAGTGACTGTCCATTTTCACGTCGTAATTGTCGTCGAGACGGTAGAGTTTCGACACCAAGCCGGCCGATTCAAGATGCAACTTGACCTGCCAGGGAGCGCCGTCACCTGAGCCGGTTGGATCCACTTTCAACACCGCGTTCCCGGCATAGATGAGCCGCCATTCCACGGTGTAGGACAGCTCCTCCTTGGAGGGAAAAACCGGGGTTGGGTTGCCGTCCAAACGGGATTGGGGAAGCGAGGGGGCGGCTGCGGAGAGGGCCAAACAGACTCCGGCGAACTTGGCCCAAACACGAAAAGTCATGAACCTTGAGTGTGACAGAACTGTGAATCAGGCTGCAATGCGGGTGAACCGCGGACGGACGACTCCAGCGCAGCGAGATCTGGTCTAGCGCGAAGCGGCCATCGGTTTTTCGGACGCGGCGTAGGATAGTGCGCTGGTGGCCCAGGCCGTGGCCGCCTCGGAGATCCACTGGTCGTGGTTGTACGGGAAGCCGCTCTGGAAATAGGGCTGGAATTTGGGGGCGCGGCTGGAGACGTGCCACGAGCCGTCGGCCAATTGGGTGCGAAGCAGATAGTCCACGCCGCGCTGATACACGGAGTCGGAGGAGGGAGTGCCTAGCTCATGCAGAGTGAACAGGGTGGTGCCAGTGGCGTAGGCGTCACTCGAGAGATCCGGCGTTTGTGACCATCCGCCATCGGGGCGCTGGAGCGCGGCCAGGGCTTTGAGCCGACTGTCCCAGGAACTGCGATCCGCATTGGCCCACTTCAGGCCGAGCAACTGCATATTACGATCTTCGGTGGTGCGAGGCGTGGCGGAACGAAGCCAAGCGGCGGCCCGCGCGATGCGCTGGTCGAATTCGGCCTTGCGTCCCGGAGGTGCGTAAAGGACGAATGCGCGAATGCACATGGCAGTGCGGGAGAAATCGCCATCCTCCATTGGCGGGCGCTGGAGACCGCCGAAGTGCCAATTCCCTTCCGTGCGCTGCTGCCAGGCGAGATTGTGAATCATGGCATCGGTACCGCGGTCCGCGGGCACGCCTTCCTCCGCGAACTGCAGGAAGGAGTACATCATAGTATCCATCTCGCCCGGCACATTCATGCCTTGCATCAAGATTTGGTCGGCCGAGACCCATTGCAGCTTGACGGCTTTCAACTGTTCGGCTTGTGTGGACTGGTCGACTCGAATGCCGTTGGCGCGCGCAATGCTGGCCGCCATACCGGCCTGGTTTTGAGCGTGGCAGGAGATGCAACCGCCTTCGGCAAAGAAGCTGCCTGCGGTTTTTTGCAGCAGCGCGATGCTTTTCTCGGCGGCCTGTTTCGCGGTCGGGAGGTTGGACTCAGCGGCTGGTTGTAGCAGCGGTGCGGAAGCCTGCGCGGGGCGAGCCCCCACTAGCTTCATGATCTCCGGATTGTTGAATTTCTTGGCCCAGTCGGAAGCAGTCTCGCCAAGCTTCGATTTGATACCGGGATCGGCGCCTTTGTCGAGCAGCAGCTTGACGACGCGGGGATCCGAGCGATCAGTGGCGACGGCGATCATAAGAGGAGTCATGCCGCGGACATCGAGTGCGTTCACGTTGGCCCCAGCATCCACCAGCAGCTTGATGGGTTCAGGGCCGCTGCCGCTGGCGGCGGCGAAATGCAGTGGGGTCAAGAGGCCGAGCGCGATGGGGCCATTTTTCACGTCCAGGCCCTTGGGCGCGCTAACTGCGTTGACTTTGGCGCCCTTGGCGAGCAGCATCTTCATTATCTCGACGTTGGCCTCAGCGGAAGCATTCATCAAAGGCGTCTGGCCTCCGGCGCCGGTGCCATTCCCAGCCTGATCGGCGAGGTTCACGTCCGCGCCCTTATCCAGCAGGAGTTTCACAGTCGCGGCATCGTTCGCGCTTGTGGCGCTAAGCAAAGGAGTTTGGCCTGAGCCGTCGCGCACGGAGACCATCGCGCCTTTGTCGAGCAGGAGTTTCACGATCTCGGAGCCGCCGTTGTAGCCGGCGGCGATGAGCAGCGCGGTGCGGCCCGGTTTGGATTGGGCATTCACGTCGGCGCCCTTATCGATGAGGAAGCGAACTTTGGCGAGGTCGGTGGCGCAGCCGAGAAGCGCGGTGGACTCGAAAGCGTTTTTGGCGTTGACGTCCGCGCCGGCTGCAACCAGCGCCTTCATGGAGTCCAGGCTTCCGAACGCAGCGGCATACATCAGGGGCGTGCTGCCGCGTTCGTCCCTGGTATTGACGCCCGAATTCTTAACTAAACCAGCCAGGGCGGGTGCGTCGTTGTTGCGGATGGCTTGATAGAAGCGTTCGCTGGGGGTTTGTGCTACAGCAGCGCCTAGGCAAGCGGACAGGACTATGATGTAAACCGCAATTTTATGCATTCCGCGAGTCCCTCCGGGAGTCTTTACATTGATACCGTATCGGCTGCACGGAGGCAAGGGGTGTCGGCCGCAGGTCTCTTGACGCACTCCGCGGTTTTTGAACGGACACAGCAGAGTTGCTGGCGCGTGGCAGCGCGAAATTATTGACTCGCGGTGAAATCCAGTTCAACCAGTGCGGGCAAGGGCACTGGGACTCCATTGACCAGAGCGGGTGTGAAGTGCCAAGTGCGGACAGCTTCGACAGCTTGCGCGTTGTAGTCGGGCGTGAGGCTTCGCACCACACTTACATTTGACGGCATGCCGTCTGCGCCGATGATTACGCTGAGAACGACGGAGTAGGGCGAATGGGGTGTGCTGTCTTCGAGAATGTAGGCGGAAAATACGGTCCCTTTGGCAGGGGAAGCCGGTGGTGTAGCCGGCCCGCTTGGCGCGGGCGGGCTAATCTTGTCGCGCATTTGAGCGAGCGTCGCGGCCGTCCAGACCTTCTGTCCCCAGACCAGATCCAGGGTGCAGGGGACTGGCACGGGTTTTCCGTCTTTGGCCCCAGGCGTGAAGCGCCACTTGCGCACCAGCGCGATGGCTTCGTTTTCCCAGACGGGCGCGGAGGCGGCGAGCACCTGGAAATTCGCGGGAATACCGTGCTCGTCAACGTCCAACTGGAGTGTGACGTTGGCCGCGCGCGGAATGGCCGAGATCACCCAGCCTTCGTCGATGGCTTTGCTGGAAACGCCCGCACCCAACGGATAGGGCTCGGTCAGGAAGACCGCGCGCGAGGCTCCTTCGGGTGGTTGGAATGATGCGCCGACCAAGTGCCAGCGGGAGAGTTTGGACGGCAGCAGGAAGTTGACGGGCACTCTGGCGGATGGCACTTGTGGCGGGGCGGGCGGCGGAAAGCGCCACTGCCTCGCGGCGTCGATGGCCTTCTCGTCCAAACCGAGGCCGAGGGGCGAGGTCACTTGAAGATCGAAGGGCGCGCCGTCAGCGGCGATCGCTGCCTCGACGAAAACCGTTCCTTCGAGTCCGGCGGCGCGGGCTTCTTCGGAGTACTCGGGTTCGATTTCTTGGATGGGCTCGGGGCCAATCGGCCTCAGGCCGGTTCGAAACGCGGCCGGCGCTGTTCGCGGAAGGTCTTGCGATTGGCTTGGTTCGCGCTTTAAGCATTCGCGGGCCACTTCTTGAGCGCCGCCCGTGTCGTCGCCGGTTAGGATGGCCAGGTGGCATTCATTGTCCGCGCGCTCGTACTGGCCGCTGCGATCGAATATAACGACCAGACGCAAGTGTGACCAGACTTCCGTCCAGCGCGGCTGGAGATCTCCGTTGAGGGCCGCGCGGAATTCATTCGCGGCGGACTGGTAGTTCTTTTGTTGAAAAAAGATCTCGGCGAGTTGGTAATGGGCCAGGGAATCGCGCGGATTGGCGCTGAGCTGGTCCCGGTATTTCTGAATTGCGCCGCCATCGCTCTGGCCGTATGCGGCGACCATAGTTACCAACGCGGCGATGAATAGTGGCGCCCGCATAGGCGTCCAGATCGATCTTGTCTCAGTGTACGCCAATATCGCGCCTTTGGGCGCTGAGCTGATAAGAACCAGCCGCTGGTGTTTTACATTACCGTGGTAATGTAGACATATGGCACTGGCACACTCCAAGGTGACGGCGCAAGGGCAGATTTCCGTTCCTGCCGCGGTTCGCAAAAGGCTGGGAGTAGGTCCGGGGTCCGTCCTCGAATGGGAAGAGCGGGACGGCGAGGTTGTGGTTCGGCGGGCGGGCAAGTTTACCTTCGAAGATATCCGCCGGAAGCTTTTTCCGAAGGGGCCTCCCAAGGCCAGGACTGTTGAGGAAATGAAAGAGGGGATCCGGCAGAGGATGCGCCGGCGTTATGCGCGCCGTTGATACCAATCTGCTGGTTCGTCTGATCACGCGCGACGATCCAGGGCAGACCGCTTCGGCCGAGGCCTTCGTTAAGGCCGGCGCGTGGGTATCGATTCTGGCACTCGCGGAAACGATTTGGGTATTGGAGACCGCCTATGGATTTCGGCCCGGGGAACTAGGAACGTCTGTTGCGATGTTGTTGAATCACGAATCCCTCGTAGTTCAGGATTCGGACGTAGTGGCGGCGGCTCTCCAGATATTCCAGTTACGGCCGGCATTGGAGTTCTCCGATTGCCTGATACTTGAAATTGCCCGAAAAGCCGGGTATTTACCATTGGGAACCTTCGACCGAAGACTCGGGCGGGTTCAGGGGACGCAGAAGGTCTAGCGGCGGCGGAAGGCTGTGGCATACTCAGAGCATTGTGCGTTGGATTTTTGGTTTTCTGTGTATTGCGTGTGCGGCCGCGCAGGCTCCGCCGGCCGCTCCTGAGCCGGTTGGCGATCCGGTGCTGGGGCAGAAGCGCTTTGAATCGCAGTGCGCGTTGTGTCATGGGCAGGACGGCAGCGGCGGGCGCGGGCCGAATCTGCGGCGGCCTAAGCTGGATCATGCTCCCGATGATGCGGCGCTGCGCAAAGTGATCGTCGAAGGCATCCAGCCGGAAATGCCGGGAGCCTGGCAGCTGTCTCCGCACGAAGTGGCCAGCGTCGCCGCTTATGTGCGCCAGATCGGCGCGGTTCCTCCCGAACCCGTTCCAGGCAATGCGGCGCACGGCGAGCAAGTTTACAAATCCAAAGGCTGTGCGAATTGCCACATGATCCGCGGCGTTGGCTCGGGGTTCGGACCGGAGCTGAGCGACATCGGCTCCAGGCGCAGCGTCGCGTATTTGCGCGAATCCGTTGTTGCGCCCGAAGCGTCGGTGCCGGATGGTTTTCTCATGATTGAAGCGGTTACCCCTGACGGCGCAACAGTGCGCGGCCTGCGCGCGAACGAAGACACGTTTTCCATTCAGATCAGGACCACCAAGGGCGAATATGTGAGCTTTCGCAAGGCCGAGTTGAAGGATCTACGAAAATTGCGGGGAAAGAGTCCGATGCCGTCCTATCAAGGATCGCTGACCCCGGCGGAGCTGACCGATTTGACCGCATATCTGGCGGGATTGAGAGGGAAATCATGAGCGCACAGGACGCCGCGGCATCCTTGCATGATCAAAACGCGCTGCGGCGGCGCTCCGTTGTGCGTGTTGTGGAAAGAGCCGCCTGGGTGTTGCTGCTCGCGCCGGTGCTGGCCGCGCAGGTGCCTTACGAGCGCATCGTGAACGCCGATCGAGAGCCGGGGAGCTGGCTGACTTACTCGCGCAATTATCTGGGCCAGCGCTTCTCGCCGCTCAGTCAGATCACGCCCGCCAACGTAGCCCAGCTCAAAGTGAAGTGGGCCTACCAGTTTGATGTTCCCGAGAATGAAGTCTCGCCTATCGTCGCCGACGGCGTGATGTACGTGACCGGACCGAACCGCGCAGCGGCGCTGGATTTGAAAACCGGGCGCGAACTGTGGCGCTGGCGGCGGCCGATTCCGGCCGATTACCAGAACATTGGATTCGGGCGAGTGAATCGCGGGCCGGCAATTCTGGACGACCGGCTCTTCATTGCGACGCTGGATTGCTACCTGGTGGCGCTCGACATCAAAAGCGGCCAGGAGCGCTGGTCGACGCAAGTTGCCGACTACAAGCCGGGCTACAGCATGACGCTGGCGCCGCTGGCCTATCGCGGCAAAGTTGCGGTGGGGATCAGCGGCGGCGAGGCGGGCATTCGCGGTTTCGTGGATGCCTACGATGCGAAGACCGGTCAACGCGCGTGGCGGTTTTATACCATCCCCGGCCCGGGCGAGCCGGGGCACGATTCCTGGAAGACTGAGGCGTGGCAGACCGGCGGCGGATCCACCTGGGTGACGGGCGCGTACGACCCTGACGCCAATCTGCTGTATTGGGGCGTCGGCAATCCGGGGCCGGACTGGAACGGCGATCCGCGGCCGGGCGACAATCTGTATACTTGCTCGCTGATCGCCCTCGATGGCGACACGGGAAAACTGAAATGGCATTTTCAATTCACGCCGCATGACACGCACGATTGGGATTCGGCGCACGTGCCGGTTCTGTTTGATGCGGTGATTCGAGGCCAGAAGCGCAGGGTAGTGGCGAACGCCAATCGCAACGCGTTTTACTATGTGCTGGATCGCGAGAATGGGAAGTTTCTAGCCGGCCAAGCATACTCGAAACAGACTTGGGCCAAGGGCCTGGACGATAGCGGGCGGCCGATGGAGATTCCGGGCACGCAGCCGAGCGACGAAGGCACGCTGGTATGGCCGAACCTGAATGGCGCAACCGTGTGGTTCAGCCCGTCGTATAGCCCGGCGCTGGGTTTGTTTTATGTCGCTGTGCGGGAGACCGGCGCGACTTACTTCAAGCGCGAGGCCGACTACAAGCCGGGAACATTTTTCGCCGGCGGCGGGCAGCGCGAATTGCCGCCCGACGATGTGTGGGGCGCGATTCGGGCGTTGGATGCGGCCTCAGGCAAGATGGTGTGGGAGTTTAAGCTGAATTCGCCGCCCTGGTCCGGCGTGCTTTCCACCGCGGGCGGGCTGGTGTTTAGCGGGACAACGGAGGGAAATTTCTTCGCCTTGGATGCCAAGACCGGCAAGCCGGTGTGGGATTTTCAGGCGGGCGGCGGAATCGGGGCCAATCCGATTTCGTTCTTGATCGGCAATCAGCAGCACGTCGCGATTGCGGCCGATCGCGTGTTGTACGTGTTCGGGCTATAGCCTGAACAATCGCCTACTCGTGGCGGATGGCCATGATCGGGTCGATTCGTGTGGCGCGCTGCGCCGGGATCAAGCTGGCGAGGACCGCCACGGCCGCCAGCAGCGCCGAGACAACCAAGATGGTCGGGATATCGGTAGGCGAGACGTCCAGCAGCATCGTACGCAGGAGACGGGTTACGGGGATGGCGATGGCAAGGCCAATCGCCAGGCCCAGAGCCGCCAGACGCACGCCTTGGCCCAGGATCAGGCCGAGCACGTCGGTGCGCGATGCTCCGAGCGCGACTCGAATCCCCACCTCGCGCGAGCGCTGCGAGACGGTGTAGGCGAGCACGCCATACAGCCCAATCGCGGCCAGCAGGAGCGCGACGGCGCCGAATAATCCGAGGAACGATCCGCCGATGCGCTGGCCGAAGTACGACGCGCTGATCGCGGTTTCCAGTGGATGCACGGCGTAGACGGGAAGCGCCGGGTCCACCTGGTGAATGGCGGCTTCCACTGCGCGGGCGTAGGATGCTGGATTGCCCATGGTGCGCACCAGGAAGTGCGATTCGGAATCGAAGGACTGCGCGAGCGGAATATAAACCCACGGCCGGGGCTTTTCATCCAGCGAATAGAATTTCGAATCGCGCGCCACGCCCACCACGACGCGCCATTGGCCATGAACCTGGACTCGTCGGCCGACCGCGCCGCGTGGAAGATAACGCCGCGCGAAAGTTTGGTTGACGACGGCGACCTGCTGCGAGGTCGCGGTGTCGGCCGGTGTGAACTCGCGCCCATCCAGCACCGGCGTGTTCATGGTGTGGAAGTAATCCGGTCCCAGGACGTTGGTGTTGGTAGTGGGCGTTTCGTCTTTGGGAGGAACGTAGCCGTCGGCTTCGAAGCGGCTGGCGGTGCTGCCGGTTAGACCGAGAGGCAGGCTGCGAATGGTGCTGACCGCGGCGACGCCCGGGAGTGCGGCCAGGTTGGCGGCCATCTGGCGAATCGCGACTTGGCCGCGCGCGTCGTCGTAGCCATTGGGCGAAAGATCCACTCCAGCCACAATCACGTTGCGCGGATCAAAGCCGGGGTCGGCTGAGGTCGCGCGGCGCAGCGTCTTCAGAAACAGCCCCGCGCTCATGAGTAAGACGAGCGAAAGCGCCACCTGCGCCACCACCAGCGAATTCCGGAGCCAGGCCCGGCGCGGGCTCGCGGAAGCGCCGGAGCCGTCTTTCAAGGTTTCCAGGACATCGGGCTTAGAGGCACGCAGAGCGGGGGCCAGACCGAAAAAGAGTGTGGCGAAGGCCGCCAGCGCCACGCTGAACAGATACACGCCCGCGCTAGCGCGAATGGTCAGGCCGGCGGGAAGATCGGTGGCAGGCGTGAAGCTCTGGAGGGATCCCATGGTGAGCGGAAGTACCGCCAGAGCGGCCACCAGACCGCCGATTGCCAGCAAGCCGTTTTCAACCAGCAACTGGCGGATCAGACGGGTGCGCCCCACGCCCAGCGCTAGTCGAATGGCGATCTCGCGCCGCCTGCCGCCGGCACGCGCCAGGAGGAGGTTGGCGACATTGGCGCAGGCGATCAGCAGCACCACAGCGACGACGGCCATCAGGAGCATCGCGACCGGGACCAGGACAGACCCGCCGCCATCCTGCGAAATGGGCAGAATTTCGGCGCGATTGAAGCGGTTGGTCTGGTGAAATTCGCGGGTCAGCGCGGAAGAGACGGCGTCCAGATCGGCGATGGCGGCGCGTCGATCCACCCCCGGCTTCAGACGCGCCTGGAACCAGGCGAACCAAGACACACCACGCTTGTCAAGGCCGAATGAGCCATCGGAAAGCGCGTCGGCCATGATCATCGGAATCCACATGTCGAAGCGCAGGCCGACGGCGGAGCCTTCAAAAACTTCCGGCGTTACACCAATCACAGTGAAGTTGCGTTTGTTCACCAGAATCTGGCGGCCGATGATGTGGGGGTCAGCTCCGAACTTTGACTGCCAGAGCCGATGGCTGATTACCACGACCGGATGGCCGCCTGGATTTCGGTCCTCATCGGGCAAGAACGTGCGGCCGAGTTCCGGCTTGACGCCCAGCATTTGGAAATAGTTCGAGGACGCCAGCGCGGTCCAGACGCGCGCCGGCTGGGCGCCTTCGCCCAGACTCAAAGGCGCCATGGTGGAGACCGCGAAATCCTGAAGCGTGCGGTTGCGGGCGCGATAGTCCAGATAGTCGAGCCAGGACAGTCCGGCCTGGCCGCCGGTGGGAGTTCGCCAGCGAACGGTGATAAGGTCGCGGGCGACGCGGACACCGGGCAGGGGATTGACGACGATCGCGTTGAACCAGGTAAAGACGGTGGCGTTGGCGCCCAGGCCGAGCGCCAGCGTCAGAATCGCGGCGAAAGTGAAAGCCGGGCTCTTACGAAGCTGGCGGAATCCAAACTTGAGGTCATGGATGAAAGAATCCATATATGCTCATACGATTCCGCCATACGCCGGTTCGGCTAAAAATCAACAAGAAGGGTTCTTAGTGAGCCGCACTCCGCACAATTCAGCCAGGCGCTCCTCGGTGGCTTTGACGCGTTCGGCGGCAAGATTGAGGGCGCGGCGGTACACTTCCACCGCCAGCAGCGGGTCAGCTTTTAGGGCAACGGCGAGATCGGCGCCGTCGATGCGCAAAGCGCGACAATCCTCGCGAGCCCGGACCCGGAACAGCGTGTCGTGGTGGTCCAAAAGAGAGGACCAGCCGAAAGCCTCCCCCGGGCCACGCGCTAGGATGCAGACTACATAGGAGCGCGCGCTGACTTCGATGGAGACACTCCCTTCGAGCAGCAAATAAAAGTACTTGGACTGCTCGCGTCCCGTTAAGATTAATTCATTTTCCGTGAAGTGGACCTCTTGGGCCAGAGCCAGTAATTTATCGGCCTGAGAATCTGGGAGGCCAGCCAGGAAACTGTGTTCTTTCACTGCATCGGTCAGTGTCATATCACCCAACCTTAGTCAAGGCATCTCAAAATAAAAGGCCGACGTGGTTACGATCGTCGCCGCCCTAGCAGTTTGCAACTGGCGGGCCGAAGGTCACTGACGCTATGCGACGGGCGATAATACGGTTATGCGTCGGCTTGCTCTCTTTATTTGCCTCGCGGCCGGTTTGCCCGCCGCCACGCCGCTGTACCAAAGCTCGTTTGACGATTCGGCCGGCAGCTGGAGTGCGTTGCGAGGCGCCAGTGCGGTAGATTCCTCAGTCACCTACCAGGGCCGCAAGTCGCTGCGGGTGGAGGCGGGGACGAGCCAGGATGCGTGCGTGCGATCGGCGCCCGTCACGCTCGCGATCGGTAAGCGATACGAGCTGACTGGCTGGATTCGCACCGAGCAGCTCACGGTTCGCGATCTGGATCGAACGCCGATCGCGATCGGTGCGGCGCTGAGCATGGCCTCCATGCCGTTCGACGTGCATTCGGAATCCGTGGGCGGGACGCGCGATTGGACTCGGGTGCACCTGGAGTTCACCGCCACGCAGGCGCAGGATGAAATTCTGCTGATCGCCGGAACCGGAGGCGCGTTCACTGGCAAGGCGTGGTTTGCGGGCGTCAGCATCGACGAAGTGTCGGCTAAAGACGCCTGGCCGTTGCCGGCGGCGGTTGCGACCTATGGGCCGGCGTATCGCTATCCCACCGGCGGCTGGATTTATTTGCATATCGAGGGCCAGCCGTATGAGCGCGGCTATCAGCACGGGCGGCTGATGTCCAAAGAGATCGTGCAGTATATGGCGCGCTGCGCGGCCGAACTGGGTCACAGCGGCAAGAGCCAGAGCTGGGATCTGGCGCGAGCCACGGCGGGCGCGCTGTTTTTGCACGGATTCGATCAGGAGATTCTCCTGGAGATGCAAGGCATCGCCGACGGAGCATCGGACGCGGGCGCGCGCTGGGAAGGCCGGCGCTTGGATCTGACCGACATGGTTACGGTGAACACCACCGTCGAGCTGGGCGCCTTGAGCGATGCGTTGAAGGTCACGCCCAACGGGCTCGAGGGTTTGCATTTGCAGCCGCCCGGATACTTTACGACCAAGCGGGGGCTGATGTCGGGACCGGCGGATCATTGCAGCGCATTCGCCGCTACCGGTAAAGCCACTCGCGACGGGCGCATGCTGATGGGGCACGTCACCTGGTGGCCGCTGACGCTGGCCGAGCAGACCAACGTGCTGCTGGATTTGAAACCGGCCACGGGGCATCGCGTGCTGATGCAAAGCTATCCCGGAGGCATCGAGAGCGGCACGGATTGGTATCAGAACGACGCGGGCATGGTGCTGACGGAGACCACCATCGATCAAGGCCCGTTCAATCGCCAGGGGACGCCGGTGGCCTATCGCGCGCGTAAAGCGATTCAGTACGGCGACAGCATCGACAAAATGGTCGAGTACCTGGAGACCAAGAACAACGGCCTTTACACCAACGAATGGCTGATGGGCGACGCGCGGACCAACGAGATCGCGATGCTCGAGCTGGGCACCTATAAAACGCGGCTGTATCGAAGTTCGAAGAACGATTGGTTCGGCGGCACCGAGGGGTTCTATTGGGGTGATAACAACGCGAAAGATCTGACCGTTCGGCTGGAGGAGCAGTCCGATCCCAAAGGCGCGCCGGAGTATGTTCCGTACGCGCCGGGGCCGCGCGATCTGAAGTGGCAGGACTTGTATCGCGACTACCGGGGCAAGATCGACGAGCAGTTTGCGTTCCTGGCGTTTCGCACGGCGCCGCTGGTGAGCCCAACCACGATGGATGGCAAGGTGGTGACGGCCGACATGGCGTCGCACATGATGGTGTGGGCGGCGTTTGGGAAACCCAACCAGCGCGAGTGGGCGCCGTCTCGCGCGGAGCGAGAGGCGTACGCGAAGAACGACGGGATCTATCCGTCCGGTTACCGGATGATCGCAGCGCGGGCGGAGGCTCCGTCGGCTGCGGGTGGGAACGTCACGCCGGTTGGGTCGGGCGCTCCCGAGTCGTTTTCGGCCGATCGCTTGTGGAAAGGCTGGGTGCTTCCGGCTTCCGATGCGGACATCTGGTTCGCTTCTGGGTCGGCGGCATACTATCGGGATTTGCAGTCGCACGATGTGAGGCGAGCGATCAGTGCGCGCTGGGCGGATTTCAGATCGGCCAGCTCGGCTGCGCCCGATCCCCTGCAACATTTCCGGCTGGAGACGGCCAAGGGTGCGCTGTTTTTGGACGCATTGCGCCGGGAGCTGGGCGATGACCGGTTCTTCACCCTGATGAAAGATTTCTTCGCGGCCCATACCACCCAGACCGTGACCGCGCAATCTTTCCTGCGTGCGGCGGGCGTCGAGTTCAGGATGCCGGCGGACCCAGGCGGCGCGACGTATCTGGCGTCCGACATCCGGCGCCGGCTCCCAACTGCGCTGCTGGTGTACGGAACTTTGATGGATGCGGGCACGAATCGCTACGCCGCCCAGCAGCTTCAAAAGCAGTTTCTGGATTCCTATGAAGGTGCGGTGCCGATCCGTAAGGATTTTGAAGTGACGGAGGCCGAGCTCGGGACGCACGGTGTGATTTTCGTCGGCCGGCCCGAGACCAATTCGGCGCTGGCTGCGTGGAAAGACAAGATCGGTCTGGACGCTGAAGGCGCCATGTTCCGGATTCGCGGCGCGGCGTACGCCTCCGAGACCGAAGGGCTCGTGTACGCGGCTGTGAATCCGCTGGATCGCAGCCACATGGTGCTGGTGCTGGCAGGCAACGATGCCCTCGCGATGGTGCGCATGCTCACGGCTGGATTCCCGCGCGCCGAATACGCGATCGTCGATTCTGGAGAGCAGATCAGTTCAGGCTTTTTGAAATAACTGTGCTACACTCACCGATGTTGCCTCCGGGCAACGTGTTCTTTCAAAGCTAAACGGCGAGGGATGCACGGGAAGGCGGTGAAAATCCGCCACTGCCCCGCAACTGTAAGCGGCAAATCTTAGGCCGAGGCGATCACTGCGCAAGTGGGAAGATCGCTTCTCCAAATCTACCGCGCACAACGCAGCGCGTCACGATCTTTTTTTGACAGGTCGAGCGCGCCACGCGCTGTGCGCTCACGAAGGCCCGCCGCAAGTCAGGAGACCGGTTCCTCGCTTGGAAACCAAATCACGTTTTCGAGGGAGAAACGTACGATGCGAACCATCTTTCTATTGTCTCTGTCGCTCGCCATCTGCGCGGGCGAAACCAACAACATTCACGGAACCATTCTCGATCCTTCCGGGCGGCCGGTAGAGGGCGCTCGGGTGGAGTGCGCGAATCAGGCGGTCTATAGCAGTGCCGAGGGCAGGTTCAGTTTGCCCGGCCAGGACCGCTGCGATGCGCGCGTCGAAAAAACCGGCTTTGTCACGCAAACGCCTGTGCTCGCCTCCGATAGCGACAACAAGATCACGCTGGCTGTGGCCGGCCCGGTGGAGAAGGTCGTGGTTTCGGCGACGCGAACCGAAACGACACCGGAGCAGGCCGCTGTGGCCGCAACAGTCATCACCGGACAACGGCTTGCGGCGCTGAATTACCCGATGCTGTTCGACGTCCTGCGAGACGTTCCCGGTCTTCAGGTTTCGGCCTATGGAACTCCGGGGGCGCTGGCCGAGGTTTTCACGCGCGGCGCCGAGCGCACCGGCACGCTGGTTTTGGTGGATGGCGTGCCGTTGAACGATCCAGGCGGGGAGATCCATCTGGAACACTTGAGCTCCGAGGACGTCGACCGCGTGGAAGTGATTCGCGGACCCGAGAGCGCGCTGTTCGGCGCGGAGGCCGCCGCGGGAGTGATCCAGATTTTCACCAAGCATGGCGATCCGGAAGACACCGTCCCGCACGGCTCGGTTTCCTACGAGCGCGGAAGTTTCCAGACCGACCACTGGATCGCGAGCTTGAATGGCGGCCTCATGAACCGGCTGGATTACGCCTTGAGCGCGTCGGAATTCCACACCGTGGGTGAGTTTCAGAACACCTTCGATCGCAACAATACCGGCACCGCGAATCTAGGCTACAAGATCACGAACCGCACGCAGGTGCGCGGCGTGTTTCGCATCTACGATGACCACGTGGGGACGCCTGGCCAGGTGGCCTACGGGATCGACGATCCGATCCCCAATGAGGAAACGCGCGACGAGACGGTCTCGGTTCGCGTGGACGACAGCCGCGGTTCCAACTATCTTCAACAATTCACGTTCGGCTACAACCATCTAAGCGATCGCTATAACGACGATGAGCCCTACGGCGAGCAGCCGCTGGCAGCTTTGGTGCGCGACGTCGCGGGCCCGGTGCCCGAAACTTATTTCGTCGCGTTGCTGAATCCGAATTCGCTACCGAGCCAGATCCCGCCAGGGCTGCGGCTGGTCCAGACCGACGCATTCTTCGGCCCGTCGGATTCGCTGAATCTGACGGAACGCAAGATCGCGGGCTATCAGGGCACCCTCTCGCATCGAACCGGAGCGCTGGTGTTCGGTTACAACTATCAGAAGCAGAGCGGCGTCCTCGACGGAGTGGCGGCTTCGCGCGATAACAACGGGTTCTTCGCGAATTTGCAAGAGCGACTGGGTTCGCGACTTTACCTGAGCGGCGGGGCGCGCTTGGAACATAGCAGCGCATTCGGGACTATCTGGTCCGGACGCGGTGGGGCGAGTTTCCTCGTGGCCGGCGAGCATGGCGTGCTGTCGTCTACTTCGCTGCGCGTGAGCGCCGGACGTGGTGTCACCGAGCCGAGCCTGCTCGAGAACTTCGCCGTTTCGGCTTACTATCACGGCAATCCGGCGCTGCGGCCCGAAACCACGACGTCTTATGAAGCGGGGATCGTCGCCGATTGGTTCCATCGGTGCATCCGTACGGAAGTGGCTGCGTTTCGCAGCTCGTTTCAGGATCTGATTGCATTCGTCGGCGATTCCTGGCAGAACATCGAGGCTAGCTGGGCGCGCGGCGTGGAGACGTCGGCGGAAGCGCGCCTGCCGCACAGCCTTACGGTCAACGGAACCTACATGCGTCTGTACACGCGCGTGACTGCATCGACGTCGCCTGAGGACTCCACCACCGGAATCGGCGAGGAGCTGGTGCGCAGGCCGCGCAACTCCGGCTCCTTGTCGATCGCGGCCACGCCCAAGCGCTGGACCTTCATCGTGGGCGGCCGATTCGAGGGCGAACGGCAGGATGCCGATTTTACTTTCGGCGTCACGCGCAATCCGGGCTTCGAGAACATTTACGCCAGCGGATCGTACCGCCTGACCCCGCACGTGATTCCGTTCCTGCGCGCCGACAATCTGCTGAACGAACGCTATGCGGAAGTGCTCGGCTATCAGGCTTTGTCGCGCAGCGTGCTGGGCGGGATGCGATTGACGTGGTAAAGCTTTGCGCGGTCTTCCTGTAGCCGCTATAGAATGGCAGGGTGTCTGAAGCCGCGCGCCCGGGAGCGGGACCTTTCGCAGCGATAGTTGTCATCTCGATTGCCGCGTCGGCGGCTACAGCGGCCAGTTCAGCACTTCCGTACGCTTATCCCTATTCACCCCGCCAGGGTGACTTTATACTCGCTAGCCTTGGGCTCGCTCAAATCTGGATTTTGCTCATTGGCTATGCAATCGTTAAGTTCGGCAAGCGATCGCTTTGGCTCCTGCTCGGCGCGCCCCCGGCCTTATGGGTGTTGTTCAATGTGTACGGAATAGCCTTGAGTTGCGCATTCGGCCACGGATGCCTTTAGGCAGCACGCGAAGTGGCCGGCGTCGTCGAAGGCGGCGGTATGATGGTTAGGCTATGTCTACAGCACCTCAAAATCTTGCAGCCCCGTCGCTCGAAGTGATTTTCGACGCCCTGAACGGCTACCAGCGCACCGCCGCGTTGCGCGGAGCGATCGAATTGGACCTGTTCACCGCAATTGCGGAAGGCAACACTACCGCAAAATTGATTGCTAAACGCATCCAGGCGTCTGAAAAGGGTACGCGCGTCCTGTGCGATTTTCTGACCGTGATGGGATTCCTGACCAAGCAGGACAACGCGTACGGCCTGACGCAGGAAGCGGCGATATTCTTGAACCGGCATTCGCCGGCCTACATGGGTTCCATCGGCAGGTTCCTGGGAAACCCGGACCTCACCACCGCCTTCAGCGACATGGCCGCGCTGGTGCGCAAAGGCGGGACGCTCATGGAGGGCGAAGGCTCGGTAGAACCCAACAATCCGCTCTGGGTTGACTTCGCGCGCTCCATGGCGCCGATGATGACGCTGCCGGCGCAGTTGATTGCCGATTTACTCGAGGCGAAATCCGGCGCACCGTGGAAGGTGCTCGATATCGCCGCCGGACACGGTCTGTTCGGAATAGAGCTGGCGAAGCAGAATCCGAACGCCCACATCACTGCCGTGGACTGGGAAGCCGTGCTCGCGGTGGCGCGCGAGAATGCCGAAAAAGCTGGTGTTTCAGCGCGCTATTCGACCAAGCCAGGCAGCGCTTTCGAGGCGGACTTCGGAAGCGGCTACGATCTGGTGTTGCTGACGAATTTCCTGCATCACTTCGACCCTCCGACCAACGAGACCCTGCTCAAAAAAGTGCATGCCGCGCTGGCGCCAGGGGGACGGGCCGTCACGCTCGAATTCGTACCGAACGACGACCGCATTTCTCCCGCCACGCCCGCCATGTTCAGCATGATGATGCTCGGATCCACCGCCCACGGCGACGCCTACACGTTCCGCGAGCTCGATCGGATGTTCCGCAACGCCGGATTCGTACAAAGCGAACTGCGCGAGATCGCGCCGTCGCCGCAGCGCGTAGTCGTATCCTACAAGTAGGTTGATCAACAAGCTGGTTATAGAAAATCTGAAGCACCGGCCTGTCCGGACGCTGCTCAGCATCATTGCTATTAGCATTCAGGTGACGTTGGTGCTGGCGTTGGTGGGCCTGAGCCGCGGGATACTCAATGACCAGGCGCGGCGCGCTAAAGGCGTTGGAGCCGACATCCTGGTTCGGCCGCCCAACGCCGCACTGGTTATTTCCGGAGGGCAGATGTTGGCGCAAATCATTCCGGCCATCATCGACAAGGTGCCGCACGTCCAGGTGGCGAGCGGCGTGCTGACCTATGGAACCGACCTGTTCAACTACGTTACCGGCGTGGACCTCCCGACATTCGACGCCATGAGCGGCGGGTTTCAGTTCGTTCAAGGCGGCCCTTTCAAAGGGCCGGACGACGTGATGGTGGATCAATACTACGCCGCCCAACATAAGGTTCACGTGGGCGACACGATCAGCATCATCAATCGGCCCTGGCACGTTTCGGGCATCTACGAGCCAGGCATGCTGGCACGCCTGGTGATGCCGCTGAGCACGTTGCAGGACCTGACCGCGAATACCGGGAAGATCACGATGGTTTACGTTAAAGTGGACCGTCCGGAGAATATCGGCCCGACCATCGCGGCCTTATCCGACCGGCTGAAGACGTACAAGGTCTATTCGATGGAAGATTACGTGACGCTCTTCTCTCCGGCCAATATTCCGATGCTGACGCAGTTTATCGGCGTGGTCATTACACTGGGCGTGCTGGTGGGATTTCTGGTGGTCTTTCTATCGATGTACACGGCGGTGCTGGAGCGGACCCGCGAGATCGGTGTGTTGAAGGCACTGGGCGCCACGCCCGGTTTGATCCTGAACATTCTTCTTCGGGAGACTGCGCTGCTGGCGGTAGCGGGTTCGATTCTAGGGATCGCGCTCGCGTATGGAACACGAGCCTTGATCGCGCGGCTGATGCCGGGGACATTGATCCAGGCGGTTGTATACGACTGGTGGGCGATCGCTACGGCGCTTGCGCTGGTGGGCGCGCTGCTCGGCGCCGTTTATCCGGGACTTAAGGCCGCGCGCCAGGATGCTATCGAAGCGCTGGCCTATGAGTGACGCGCCGATCATCGCCATCCGCGGCCTGACCAAGATCTATCGCGTGGGCGAGCTGGAGGTGGCGGCGCTGCGCGGTGTCGATCTGGACGTTGCGCGGGGCGAGTTTGTCTCCATAGTCGGACCTTCGGGCTCCGGAAAATCGACCTTGTTTTACATCATCGGCGGGCTGGCGCCGCCAACGTCCGGAAGCATCCATATCGCGGGCCGGGACCTGCTCGGAATGACGGACGCCGAGCGCACCGAGCTGCGCAAATCGAGCGTTGGCTTCGTTTTTCAGAAATACAATTTGCTGCCGACCTTGACGGCGCGCGACAACATCGAAATCGCGCGCTACATTTCACACAAGAATGGTCCGCTGAATGCTTCGTTTGAAGAGATACTGAAGTTGCTAGGGATCGCGGGGCGATTGGATCACAAGCCGCGAGCGCTTTCCGGAGGCGAGCAGCAGCGCGTGGCGATCGCGCGGGCCATCGTGAACGATCCGGCGATATTGCTGGCCGACGAACCTACGGGCAATTTGGATACGGAGAATTCCGCCGCCGTACTGGCACTGCTGCGCGATCTCAACAATCGGCTGGGCCAGACCATCCTAATGATTACTCACAATCCCGAGGCGGCCGCTTACGGACACCGCATCGTGCACATGCGCGACGGGCGCATCGAGTAAGTTCGACCTCTACTCGCTGCCCCACTCGGAGTCGAGCGCTTTAGCGGCGGTCGCGAGCGGCAGAAACAGCGTGTGCGGCCGGCTGGTGAACGGCAAGAAGCCATGGTGCCGGTAGAAAGCCGAGGCTCGATCATTTTTGGCGTCAACTACGAAAGCGAAGGCTGCTGGGGCTGCGCGCAGCGTACGATGGGTAGCGTCGATGAGAAGGGCGGAGCCGAGTCCACGGCCGCGAAACTCACCGTCGACGGCCAGACGGCCGATGCGGACGGCCGGAATGAGGGGATATCGAGGCAGCCGCTTGATCACCGCGAGCGGAAGCTCGGGAGCCGGAATGCTGCTGGCAGCGAGAGTGTAATACGCGGCGATCCGGCCGGTGGCGTGCTCGATGGCGACGAAGCAGTTGGTGACCTTGCGCCGGACGT
>DATJWJ010000127.1:0-7729 GCA_035501355.1 Bryobacteraceae bacterium
ACTTATTCTGCCGGGAGCATCCGGAATTCGTGAAACGCCTGTGTTGGCAGAATATTCGGGCAAGCAACTCGTGGCCTTTACACAGGGAGCGTCTGTATCGAATCAAATCCGGAATCTGTTTCCTCGGCGCACATCAACCGGAGCTTAGCGCACTTCCCGCTCGAATGGCCGGCCTCTTCACCGAGCTACAATGAAGTTCTCCCCACATGGTGAAGGCAGTTCCCAGCATCCTGGCCCAAATTGTCGAGCAGAAGAAGCTCGAATTGCGGGAGCGCGCGCCGGGCATGGACGCTCGGGGGGAAACTTCCATAGCGAGCCGGCGCGATTTCGCGCGAGCGCTCGCCAGCCGTCGCCCGGCCATCATCGCTGAAGTCAAGCAGGCTTCGCCTAGCAAAGGAACGCTCTCGGCCGACTACCATCCTGACCGAATCGCGCGAGCTTATGAGGAAGGCGGCGCGGCCGCATTGTCGGTCCTGACCGATGAGAAATATTTTCGGGGGAGCCTGGCGGATTTGGAATCGGCTCGCAGCGCGGTTTCGCTTCCCCTCCTGCGCAAGGACTTCACCATTGACGCCTACCACGTGCATGAGGCGGCGGCGCGCGGTGCGGACGCCATTCTTCTGATTGCCGCCATCTTGACCGAGCGCGAGCTGCGGGATTTTCGCGAGCTGGCGGCGCAATATCAAATGGCCGCCCTGGTCGAGGTGCACGAGGAAGAGGAACTCAAGGCGGCCGCCGGCTCCGGAGCGCGCATCATCGGAGTCAACAACCGCAACCTGAATACGTTCGACGTGGATCTTACAATTTCGCTACGCCTCGCTGAAAAAATGCCCGCCGGTGTGTTGAAGGTGGCCGAGAGCGGCATCCATTCGCGCGCCGAAGTGGAGCGCTTGCTTGACGCGGGCTACCAAGCGCTGCTGGTGGGCGAGCATCTGATGAAATCGGCCGATCCCGTGCAAGCGTTGCGGGCGCTGCTGTCATGATGGTCAAGATCTGCGGCATCACCAATCGCGAGGACGCCCTGGCAGCCGTCGAGGCCGGAGCTTCGGCTATCGGCTTCAACTTCTACCGCGACAGCCCGCGCTACATCTCCCCGACCGGTGCGGCCATGATCGCCGAGAAGATTCCCGCCGCGGTGTGGAAGGTGGGCGTGTTCGTCGACGAAATGCCGGAGACCATCGCGAAGATTGCCTTGGACGTAGGGTTGGATGTGGCGCAATTACATGGGTTCTCGGAAGCCCGCGGCCTGAGGGTCTGGCGCGCGCTTTCTGCCGGCGCGCCACCACCGGACCAATCCACGGAAGCGCCCGAAGCGCTGCTCATCGACACGCCATCGCAGGAATTGCGCGGAGGCACCGGCCAGACCTGGAACTGGGCCAACGCCCGGAGCTATCACGACAAGATCATCATCGCGGGCGGCCTGGACGCCTCCAACGTCCGCCAAGCCATCCAGGAAGCGCAGCCTTGGGGCGTGGATGCCTGCTCGCGTCTGGAAAAATCTCCTGGATTGAAGGACCACGAAAAGATGAGAGACTTTGTGAAGGCGGCGCTCTCCTCATGACCGCGCCGCAACCTGACCCCACCGGACACTTTGGACCTTACGGCGGACGCTACGTACCCGAGGTGCTGATGGCGCCGCTCGAACAATTGGAGCAGGCCTATCTCGAAGCGCGTCAGGATCCTGCTTTTCAGGCCGAGTTGAAGGATCTGTTGACCAACTATGCCGGCCGTCCGACACCGCTCTATCACGCCAAACGGCTCAGCGAGATTTCGGGCGGGGCGAAGATCTACATCAAGCGCGAGGACCTGCTGCACACCGGCGCGCACAAAATCAACAACTGTCTGGGACAGGCGCTGCTGGCGCGCCGCATGGGCAAGAAACGCGTGATCGCTGAAACAGGCGCCGGACAGCACGGCGTCGCAACCGCTACCGTGTGCGCTCTGTTTGGTCTGGAGTGCATCGTATATATGGGCGAGGAGGACATGCGTCGGCAGCGGCTGAATGTCTTCCGCATGCGAATGCTGGGCGCCAAGGTGGTGGGCGTCTCGACCGGGAGCCGGACGCTGAAGGATGCCATCAGCGAGGCGATGCGGGACTGGGTTACCAACGTCCAGAGCACGCATTACCTGCTGGGCTCCGCACTGGGCGCGCATCCTTATCCCATGATGGTGCGCGATTTTCACCGCGTGATCGGCGACGAAACACGCCGGCAGATCCTGGAGCGCGAGCGCCGCATGCCCGATTCGATCTTCGCTTGCGTGGGTGGAGGCAGCAACGCGATTGGAATGTTTCACGCCTTCGTCGGCGATGCGGGAGTGAAGCTGATCGGCGTGGAGGCCGGTGGCCGGGGAGCGGAGCTGGGTGCGCATGCCGCGCGTTTTTCCGGTGGATCCCCAGGAGTGCTGCACGGCGCGTTCAGCTATCTATTGCAGGATGCGGACGGCCAGGTCGCGCTCACCCATTCGGTCTCAGCAGGTCTGGATTACGCGCTAGTCGGGCCGGAGCACGCCTGGCTTCGCGATCAGGGCCGCACCGAGTATGTCTCGGTCACGGACGCCGAAGCGCTGGAAGCGGCGCGCACGCTGGCGCGGACCGAGGGAATTATTCCCGCGCTCGAATCGGCGCATGCGGTGGCCGAGGCGCTGCGCCGGGCCCCCAGCGCGAAAGGCGAGCTGTTCGTCATCAACCTTTCCGGACGCGGCGACAAAGACACCGACATCTACCGGGAAAATCTGAGGGAGCTGGATGAGCCAGACCAGAATCGCCCGGCTCTTTGAGCGCCTGTGCGCCGAGAAGCGGCCCGGGCTAATCACTTACATCACGGCCGGCGATCCGTCGCCCGATCGAACGCCTGCGTTGGTGGCCGCACTCGAGCGCGGCGGCGCGGACTTGATCGAATTGGGCGTGCCGTTTTCAGATCCGATCGCCGACGGGCCGGTGATCCAGCGCGGTAGCGAGCGCGCGCTCAAGGCCGGCACTCGCGTGTCCTCCGTTTTGGAGATCGCGTCCCGGATCCGCAAGCGGTCGGAAATTCCGCTGGTCTTGTTCACCTACATGAACCCGGTGCTGCGCTACGGCCTGGACCGCCTGGCGCACGACGCCGTGGCGTGCGGCATCGATGGCTGCCTGCTAACGGACCTCAGTGTGGAAGAAGCCGAGCCATACACCGCCGCGATGCGTGGCGCGGGACTTGACACCGTGTTCCTGGCCGCGCCCACTAGCAGCGAACGGCGGCTGCGGCTGGTGGCGCAATATTCCAGCGGCTTCGTCTACCTGGTTTCGCGCACCGGAGTGACGGGCGAGCGCGCCTCGCTTTCTGACAGTGTCGCGCCACTGGTCCAGGCCATGCGGCAGGTGACCACGCTGCCGCTCGTGGTGGGTTTCGGAATCTCCAACGCCGATCAGGTGCGCGCCGTGGGCCAGCTCGCCGACGGCGTCGCGGTGGGCAGCGCTGTCGTCCGCACCGTCGAGCAATATGCGGACAGCCCCGAACTCGAATCCAAGCTGGAAGCTCTGGCTCGCGAGCTTTCCAGTGGTTTACCATCGAAGAATCGATGAGCATGGAACAGCTCGCTGAGTGCCGGCGCAAGATCGACGTTCTGGACATGCGTCTGCTGGAGCTGTTGAACGAACGCACGCGCGTCGTCGAGGAAATCGGGCGCATCAAGCGGCATCTTTCGCTGCCCATCTACGAACCCAGGCGTGAGGAGGAGGTGTTTCGCAACGTGACCACGAACAACTCCGGACCGCTTACTTCCGAAGCGGTGAAGCGCGTGTTCGAGCGCATCATCGACGAAATGCGGAACATCCAGAAAGACGAGATGCTGTAGGAGGCGCTATGCGCTCGGTTCGTATTCTCCTGGGAGTTTTACTTGTTTGTTCGCTCGCTTTCGCGCAGCATCATCACACCGTCGAGCCCTCACCGGAGATCGATGTTTCGAAGCTCCCGCCGGCGGTCAAGATTGCCGGACTCGGCCAAAGCCACATCGCCATTACGACCAAATCAGCCGATGCCCAGCAGTGGTTCGACCAAGGCCTGGCGCTCTTGCACTCCTTCTGGGACTACGAAGCGCTGCGAGCTTTCGAGCAAGCCATTCGCCTGGATCCCGACTGCGCGCTATGCCATTGGGGGCTCTCGCGCGCGCTGGCTTTTGGAAATCGGGAAGAAGCCGCGAAGGACGAGCTTGCCAAGGCCAAGGAGCTGATGGCCAAAGCCAGCGAACACGAACGCTTCTACATTCTGGCGGCGGTCAACGAGCAGGAGGATAAAGACAAGGGCAAGGAACACTCCACCGCCTACCGCGATCAGATGCAGAAGCTCGTCGATCAATATCCCGACGATGTCGAAGCGAAGTTATTCCTCATCGATGGCGGCTTGGATTGGGGCTACAAACCCGACGGCGAGCCGCTGCCGGACACGATCTACGTTCAGAGCATGCTCCGCGATATCCTGCACTCGGACCCTCGGAATGCCGCCGCGAATCACTATTACATTCACGCCGTGGAGTCGAGCAAGCATCCGGAATGGGCGCTCCCGAGCGCGGATGTGCTGGGCGAGCTGGCTCCGGCCTCCAGCCACATGGTTCACATGCCCGGCCATATTTACTATCGCGTCGGAAATTATGAAAAGGCCCGGCGGATTTTCCTCGCGGCCCTGAAGGTCGATGAGGATTACATGCAGCGCGAACACGTTTCACCGGCCGACGATTGGAACTACGCGCACAATATCAGCTATCTGATTTCCGCCTGTGCGGAAGAAGGACGGTTCCAGGAAGCCGCGGCTTTGCTCGCACGCTTGCAAGGCCTCTCCGACAATCCGGACCGTAGCAACAATCCGCCGTTTTACATATTTCAGATCGCGGCAACCGGCGCGCGACTGAACCTGCGCTTCGCACAATGGGGGCGCGTGATCGAAAATCCTCTGAGGTTTGGAGTGGCCGATTCCGAATTAGATGCCTTCGCTCGCGCGTATCGCGACGGCCTGGTGGCCTATGCGCGTGGCATGCAGGCGCTCGAAAGCGGCGATTTCCAGGGTGCGGCTGCCGCATCCGACCAACTGGACGCGCTGTTGTGGCGGACCTCCCGCGAGGAGCCCGGCGACAAGCAGAAAGGCCTGCAGCGAAACGTGGGCCGCATACTGAGCATCGCGTCCTTCGAGCTGCGCGGCAACATCGCGAGCCGCCGCGATCGTTTCGAGGAAGCCCGCGAGCTTCTCAAAATAGCCGTGAAGAACGAACGCGAGACCGGCTATTCGGAGCCGCCGTCCTACTCTCGCCCGGCGCTCGAATCTCTTGGTTACGCCTGCATTCGTGCCGGACAATGGGTTGAGGCACGCGAGGCGTTCCGGCAAGTTCTCGAAGAAAGGCCCAAATCCGGTTTCGGCTTGTATGGAATTGCGCTGGCTTACGAGAAGCAAGGCGATCGCGAAAAGGCGGCGCAGGCGTATCGCGATTTTCTAGATGCCTGGAAGAACGCCGATCCGGATCTCGCTCAAGTTCAGGCCGCGCGAACATTTCTGGCACAAGATAGAGCCTCGCGCTAAACGCCTTGGTACGGCCGCCGGGCCCTCAACTGGTGTGGTCCAGAATGATCTTCCAGCCCTGGCCGGTTTTATGGAACAGCAGCGTGAAGATGCCATTCGCCTCTCCGCCGGCTTCAGCCGCGCGGTCCAGGTGAAACTTCCCGATCACCACGGCGTAATCGTTCCCCAGCATCCGGACGTCCAGGCCGGTGAATTTCAAAACACCCATGCTTTCGCGCGACGGATAGCGCTTCAAGTAATTCGTCAGAACCTGCGCGTGGCCCTTGGTGACGGTGGTGCTCACGAAAGTGGTCGAATCGGACTTGTCATAGCCCTCCATGAAGCCGGGAATGTCACCGCGATTCCACGCGGCCACCTGTGCGTCCAGAACCTGGCGGATTGGCTGTTCCCCAGAGGCCGCCAGGAGGGGCAAAGCCGCCCACAAAGCAACGTATTTCATCATGCAGACGAGTGTACACTCTTGCGCCGATCGCGAGCGCTGTGGAGGCCGCGCAGACGCGGACGCATATCGCGGCGGATTGCGTGCTAATAATGAGTCTATGATCAGCCTCGATTCAGTCCTCAATTCATGGAAGACCATTCGTGCCGACACCGCGCAGGCCGTGGAAGATTTTTCAGGCCAACCGCTCGACTACAAACCCGCCGCCGATCTGATGAGCTTCGGCGACATCGCCCAGCATGTTCTGCAGGCGGGTCACGCCTTGACCGGCCTCCTGCTGGACGGCGTGGACAACATGGCTACGCCAGAGTTTCGCCAGATGATGGGCAAATACGTGGCCGAGCTTCCTAAAACCGACAGCGCCGCGGCTCTGGCGCGCGAACTGAGAAGCCAGCTTGAGTCCGACACCGCGCGGCTGGCGGCCAAACCCGCCGGTTTTTTCGCCGGCGAAATCACGCGCTTCGACGGCCAACGCGTTACGCGTCTCGAAATGCTGCAAGGGATCAAAGAGCACGAACTCACGCACCGCCAGCAGCTCTTCATGTATCTTCGGCTGAAGGGCATCGTTCCGCCCACCACCCGGCGCCGTCTGGCTAAGGCCAACGCTTAGCGTACGCTTCGAATTTCTTGTATAAGGGAATTGGGGCCCAGGAGGGAAGGAATGGTCAACTGCCCGAAATGTGACGCGGTCATCGATGTGGACGAAGACGAACTGGACGAGGGCGACGCGCTAACCTGCGAGGAGTGCGGCGCCAGCCTTACCGTATCCAGCCTCGAGCCGCTGGAGCTGGAACTGGGCGACGAAGAAGAAGAAGAGGAGGAGGAAGAAGACGAAGACTTCGCATACGATGAGGATGACGAAGAGGATGAAGAAGAAGAGGAAGAGGAGGAGTGGCACTAGCCTGGTTCTGCTGCTCCTGGCCTGCGTTCTGCCGGCCGAATCCGCCAAGAAGAAGCCCGTTCCACAGACTTATGCTCTGGTGGCTGGAACTGTCTTCGAGGAACGCGGCTATGCCTTGCCGAGCGCCGGCGTCACGCTCATCCCGGATCCTCAGCCCGGCAATGGAACCGTAAAAACCAAGAAGCTCGAGGCCGTTTCAGACGCACGCGGCGAATTTGTGTTTCGCCTGCCGCCCAGCCCCATGCAATACACGATAAACGTGGCTGCCAAAGGCTACCAGCCCGCGCGGAAATCGGTCAGCGTGCAAGGCGAGGAACGCGTCGATGTAACGTTCCAGCTCCAGCCAGAGTCGAAGTAGCGGGTGACCATCCCGAACATAAGCTCGATTGCCATTGGCTTCGGATGCGTGTTGTTGTGCTCCTGTGCGGGGCTCAAGCAGCACACCGGCCAGGACTCGACCATCCGCGAGGTGGAGGGCATCGTGACCAACTCCTCCGGCGCTCCGGTGGAAAAGGCCATCGTGCAATTGAAAGATACAAAGTCGCTGCAGATCCAGTCTTTCATCACGGATGCCGCCGGACATTATCACTTCGCCGGGCTCAGCACCGATATCGAATATCAGTTAAAAGCCGACCACAACGGGATGACCAGCGGATGGAAGACGCTGAGCTTGTTCAACACTAAAAAGGTCGCGACCATCAATCTCAAGCTCAAGCGGCGGACCGGCTAGCCTGCGGGAGCAACACCGTGCCAGCGGCTAGAATAAGGGAATGCCTGGCGAAGAGAAACCCGCCGCGAGTTTCGAGAGCGGCCTGCAGGAACTCGAGCAAATCGTCAAGGAAATGG
>DATJWJ010000128.1:0-59279 GCA_035501355.1 Bryobacteraceae bacterium
TAGGCAACCTCTAACTCACGATGGAGTTCAACAAGCAGTTCGGCCTGCCGCCGGTCCTTGGGGCAGTAACCTCCGCGGCTGAGGACGAGAACCATGGGATGTGGTCCTTGCAGTTCGGAGAGCTTGCGGCGTTTCGCGGTGTGATCGGAAAGCTCGTAGTCGGGGAAGATCGCCCCTGGCACGATGTCAGATCGCATATGGTCGCTTCAGGCGCGTTCCTGGTAGGTGCCTTCGGCGGTGCTAATACGGACCTTCTCGCCTTCGTTGATGAAGGGCGGAACTTGGACCACGAGGCCGGTCTCGAGTTTAGCGGGCTTGGTGACGTTGGATACGCTCGCGCCTTTGAGCCCCGGCTCCGTTTCCACTACTTTGAGATCGACAGTGGGCGGCAGCTCGACGCTGATCGGCTTGCCTTCATAGAACTCGACGTTGACCTTGAGCTGCGGAATAAGGTACTCGACACCGTCTCCCAGGATCTCCTTGGTGAGATGCATCTGCTCGTAGTTCTCGGTGTTCATGAAATAGTAGTATTCACCGTCGTCGTACAGGTACTCCATCTCGATCTCTTCGAGCGCGGCGCGTTCGACGCGGTCTTCCGAAGAGAAGCGATGCTCGGTCATAGCTCCGCTGCTGAGTTTGCGCATTTTGGCCTGGACGAAGCCGCGCAGGTTGCCGGGAGTGCGATGCTCGGTCTTGAAGATGGAGTACAGTTCGTTGTTGAACTTGATCACCATGCCGGGGCGTAGCTGTGTGGCAGAAATCATTTCTCGTTAAGCCTTCCGTTAGGCTCCGGTTGGGCAAGGAGCCGGGAGTTGGTGTGAACCTTATTTTAGCAAGGCTGCCGGGCGGCCCGCTTTGCTAAGGTGATCATGGAAGGGTGCCAGCAGTGAATCGATTCATGCAGAGAGCCATCGAGCTTTCGCTGGAAAACGTGCGTTCGGCCGGAGGTGGCCCTTTTGCGGCGCTGGTGGTGAAGGATGACCTCGTGCTCGCGACCGGGGTCAATCAGGTCACCAGCGCGCTCGATCCCACCGCGCACGCCGAGATCGTCGCCATCCGAGGGGCGTGCCTGGCCATTCGCGATTTTCAGCTCAAAGGCTGCGAGTTGTATACGACCTGCGAGCCGTGTCCCATGTGCATGAGCGCGATCTATTGGGCACGTCTCGAGAGAGTGTACTACGCCTGCACGCGTGCCGACGCCGCAAAAGCTGGATTCGACGACTCGCTGATTTACGACCAGCTTGCCTTGCCGTTGGAATCGCGCAAGATTCCGATGGCCTCGATGATGCGGGCGGAGGCGCTGGCGGCGTTCCGGGAGTGGGAGCGGTCCTCAACCAAGATACAGTATTAGTTCTTGTGCGCGACCAACTGAAGCGCGATTGGCTGAGAGCATGGCTGCCGGCCGGCTCGATGATGCTGGTGTCGGTGCTGAGCTATGTGGATCGCAACACGCTGGCTCTGCTGGCGCCAACCATTCTGAAAGATACGCGCATGTCGGTAACGGCCTACGGTTGGGTGGTCTCGGCATATTCGGTGCTCTTCACGATTGGCAATCCGCTGTGGGGAAGAATTATCGATCGCTTGGGCTTGCGGCGCGGGATGAGCGCGGCGGTTTCGTTGTGGACGCTGGCATCGGCCGCGCACGCCTGGGCCGGCGGATTCGGTAGTTTCGCGGCGGCGCGTGCGGCGCTGGGATTCGGAGAAGGTGCTGCGAGCCCGGGCGGCTTGCGAACCGTGGTTCAAACGCTACCGCCCTCCAGCCGGTCGCGCGGGATGGCGCTAACGTTCAGCGGCGGATCGGCCGGCGCGATTCTCACGCCATTCCTGATGACCCCGGTGGCCGAAGCCTGGGGCTGGCGCGCTGCGTTCTGGTTTACCGGATTGCTCGGCGCTCTGTGGGTGGCGTGGTGGCTGGTTCTCAGTAAGCGCCCGGATGTGCTTAAGATCGAAGCGCCACAGAAGCTGGTGTCAGACGAGGGCCGGCCGCGACTCAGCGATCGACGCTTCTGGGCCTACCTGCTGGCCTATTCGTTGGGCGCGCTGCCACTCGGGTTCGTCGTATATTCGGCGGCCATCTATTTGAGCCGCGTGCTCGGTCTGTCGCAGCGGGCCATTGGGGCGGTGTTGTGGGTCCCACCGCTTGGCTCCGAGATCGGAGTGTTTTTCTGGGGCTGGCTGGCGGACCGCATGGCACGTGGCGGCACGTCACGGCTCCAGGTGGTGCGCCGGCTGCTGCCTGTGGGAATGCTACTAAGCTTGCCGCTGGCCGCAACGGGATGGACACGATCGTTTCCGGCGGTGATGGCTCATCTGTTTCTTGCGATGTTCGTGGCTGCGGCATTCCAGATCCTGCCGCTGATTTATGGCACCGAAATTTTCTCGCGAGCCTACGCTGGCTATCTCGGCGGTGTTGCATCCGGATCTTACGGCGCGGGACTGGCAGTGCTGATGCCGCTGTTCGGCCGATTGTTCGATTTGCACCAATACAACCTGGCGTTCGGGCTGGCTGCACTGTGCCCCGTGCTCGGCTATTTCTGCTGGCGGACGATCAGCCGGCAGTGACAGCCGCGCGCCGCACCAGTTTGCCTTCGATATAGCCCGAGGGCTCGTCGACAGGCATGAAAACCTGGTTCGGATTGTCCAGGCCAAAGGGAGCGAGATCCACCAAAAGGGCGTGCTTGTTGGGCATGCTGAGCTGGATCTCGGCGACATCTGGGAAGCGCTTCAGTACTTCCTGGCCGATGGCATGCAGGGTGTGCTGCACAGACAAGCTTTGGTGCGAAGCGAAGGTCTCGACGATCGCCTGCCGTATGGCGCTCCATAGCGCGTTGTAATCGAGGGCGCGCGGCTCATATCGCCAGAAGGCTCGCACGGCGGTGGCGAAGATACGGTCCTTCGTCTCCTTGAGCGTAGTGTAGGGATCTTTGATGTAGCCTTCAAACGCCGAGCCGGAGCTCTTGAGAATGACAAGATCGTCGATTCCCGCTTGCACCGTGCCGCCGCCGCGCGTGCCAGTGACAACGGCCGTCCGCTTCTCGCTTTGGCGCGTGAATGCAGCAGCAGCGGCGCGAGTCCACAAATGTTCCGTCATGTCGACGGCGACCTCGGAGACCTGCGGATTGTGTTGGAGAAAATGCTCGATCAGCCGCCGGGCGAAATCTTCGATGGCGACGATGTCGTGCTGCCGCGCGAGCGCATAGACGGTGTTCTTAATGGTATCGGTGGGAAGAATCTTGCTGTTGTCGCCCGATTCATAGCAGCTTGCGAAATCGCCGCGAAAAAGAATCTGGAAGGTGATCTCTTTGAGATCGTGCCGGTCTTCCCGGCGCGCCAGCTTGATGAGCCGCACGTGTGATTTGCCATAGGTGTTGGCCGCGAGAACGGCTTCAGCTTCCGCGATAGGTTGTGTATCCATAGGGACTCAGTAAGAGAGGAACGTGATAATGGACCGAGGGATCGCGCACCAGGAACTGGACGGACACCTGGGGAAAAAAGTGCGGCTCGGCTCCAAAGTAGTCGTCCACGTAGAAAGTCAGCTTGTAAAGGCCGGCTTCGAGCGATTCTCTGTTTTCCAGAAACTGCGCGACGCGTCCGTTGCTGTCTGTCACGCCTTGGCCGGCAAGAGTCCACGTTGCGCCTGGCACGGTCCGCTCCAGCGTTACGCGAATACCCTGCGCTGGCTCGCCGCGCGACGTGTCGAGGACATGGGTACTGATTCCGGTCATAGGGGGAGAAGCTTCTTCAGACGCAGCAGAGTAATTTTGTTTTGTTCTTCCGCGGCCAGGCGTATTTCTTCTTCGCGTGCGTTGCCGAGGCGGGATTGCAGGTTCGCGAGCATCTCCTGCGCGGTTTTTCCCGAAGCGCAGATGATAAAAATGAATCCGAATTTGGCCAGATACTCCTGGTTGGCTTGTTCTATCGCGGTTGCAGTAGCAGCCGGGGCGCGATTCATTCCGGACTGTTCTTGCGCCGACCACGCCGCAGGTCCTGGGACGTGCTGTTGCTCGCCAATCCGCGGATGCGCTCGGAAGGCCTCCGTCCAGTCGGTTGCGTCAAGATGCCACCAGATTTCCGCGGCGGCCTGGAGCAAGCGATCGAAATTAGTGAACGGGCGGCGGCGCGCCATCGTGCGGGCCCAGGCCCTGGAGCCGCAGCACTTGAGGAATTCTTCTTCGGCCCGATAGCGGGGCAGACGGTTCAGCTCAGCCAGCGTCATGGCAGCACGCTCTCGAGAAATTCTTGAAGCAGATTGGTGGCGACGAAGCGGCGGTAGTCGTCGGTAGAACGAATGTCGCTGATGGGAGCGATTTCCGCGGCCAGCTTCAGCTTCGCTTCTTTGATTAAAGCTGGGTCGAGATGCCGGCCAACCAGCACGTTCTCTGTTTCAAAACAGCGCAGCGGGATAGGCGCGACACTCGCCAGCGCGATACGGATGCGCTCAACCTTCCCGGCATCCATTTTCGCAAGGCCAGCTAGTGCGACTTTTGAAATGGCTTGAGCGCGGCGCGTTCCGACCTTGCGCAGGTATTGGATGCAGCCGGAAGTGCTACGCGGCACGCGGATGCGCGCGATCATTTCGTCGGGCGCCATGCTGCTGGTCTTATATCCGGTATGAAAGCTCGCGTACGGAACCCAGCGCTGCCCGCGAGAGGACATGAGCTCCAGCTCGGCGTCATAAGCAAGCAGCGCCGGCGGCGAATCGGCGGCAGGCGAAGCGTTGGCGATATTTCCGGCCAGCGTCCCACGGTTCTGCGTCGCGACGGCTCCAGTCCAGCTCGCGGCGCGGACCAAGAGCGGAAACTCACGGCGAATGATTTCGTGCCGCTGAATTTCGGTGTAGGTGGCCAGCGCGCCGATGGTGACGTATGTCGGATCCTCGGTGATCCCGCGCAGTTCGGAAATGCCATGCAAACTGACCAGCCGCCGATACGCCAGCTTGCCGGCTTCGAACAAAACCATGAGATCCGTTCCGCCCGCGATCGGCCGGCGCTGGTCGCCGATGAGCACAAGCGCGTCGCGCAAGTTGGTGGGAGCAACCAAGTCGTATTCGGGAACGTGGGCTCTCATAACCGGCTTGCCTGGCGGGCCGCATCGAAGATTTTCTGATAGCCGGTGCAGCGGCAGAGATTGCCTGCCAAGCCCTCGCGGATTTCGTCATCGGTTGGATGGGGAATACGCTCCAACAACTGAAGAGATGCGAGAATCATTCCGGGCGTGCACATGCCGCACTGGGTTGCGCCGGCTGAGGCGAACGCATCTTGCAAAGCATGCAGTTTTCCATTTTCCGCCAAGCCCTCGATGGTGAGCACTTCGGCGCCGGCCACTTGCAGCACCGGTACCAGACAGCTATTGACCAGCTGGCCATTGACGAGCACCGCACAGGCGCCGCATTCTCCTTCACCGCAGCCTTCCTTGGCGCCGGTGAGACCGCACTCGAGGCGCAGCACATCGAGCAAGCGCTCCATTGGAAAGACGTCCACTTCCCGAGGCGCTCCGTTGACGCGAAATTCGATCCTGGTTTTAGGCAATGCTGGCCTCTTCTGAGGAACTGGCGCAGAACGGAGTGCGGCGCGAAGCAGTTCCTGACACGTATGGCGGTGCGCGCCGCACCCTTTGCGCTTTGAAAAGCATTTCGGGCAACAGCGGAATCTCGTTCACTTCCACGCCCAGGGCGTTTTCTATGGCGTTCAAGACTGCAGGCGCCGGGCCGTCAATGGGCAACTCGCCGATGCCTTTCGCGCCCAGCGGTCCATGCTCGTAAGGTGTTTCTTCGAAAAAAACGCGAATGCGCGGCACGTCCACCGAGGTGGGCATGATGTAGTTGGTCATCTGGCCGTTGGCCATGCGGCCGTTCTGCCAGACAACATTCTCGAAGACAGCGTATCCGATGCCCTGCGCCACTCCGCCTTCGATCTGTCCGGCAGCGAGAATGGGGTGAATGACACGGCCTACTTCCTGAAGAGCGACAAAATCGTTCACGCTGATCTCGAAGGTGGATGTGTCCACGGCCACTTCAGCAACATACACCGCCCACGCGAACGCGCCATACGCGTCGCCACGGTAGGTTTCGTCATCCCAATAAATCTCCGGCGGTGCCTGATATTGGCTGAACGATTTGAGCCGCCCGAATTGCGCGATGTACTGCGCGCAGGCGTTTGCGAAATCGTCGCGGGTGTAACCGGCCGGTAGTAGACCGGATTTGATCAAAGTCTGTTTTAGCCCCGCGGCGGCCGATTCAACCAGTTTGCCCACCACCATGCAGGTTCTTGAGGCCACCGTCGGACCGCTGTTGGGGACCGCGCTGGTGTCGGGCTGCACGATATCCACATCGTCGTAATCGATGGCGAGCGTTTCGGCAGCGATTTGCGAGAGGATGGTGTTGGTTCCTTGTCCGATCTCGGTACTCGAGACCAGGATTCGCACGCGGCCCGTACTGGTCGCCTCCACAGCGGCGACCGATTGCAAGTAGCGCTCGCCGGAGCCGGTGAACCCCGCCCCGTGCATAAAGCTAGCAAACCCGATTCCTTTTTTTATTCGCGAGCTGCGGTTGTGTTCGGCAAAAGCTTCGAGCTTGGCGTGGTAACACGAGAGCTCGAGCGCTCGATCGAGCAAACCTTCAAGGTTCACATTCTCGCGAATCTCCTGGCCGGTGGCGGTAGTCTCGCCGCGATGGAGGAAGTTGCGGCGGCGAAGTTCCTCAGGGGCCAGTCCGGCTGCGAGCGCCACTTTATTTAGATGACGCTCCAGCGCGAATATGCTCTGCGGCGCGCCGAATCCCCGGAATGCTCCATGCGGCGGAGCATTGGTTGCGACCGCCCGGCTCCGGATGCGCACGTTCGGACAGGCATACGGGCCCGCGGCGTGAATAGTGCCACGTGAAAGAACGACGGACGAAAGCGTTGCGTAAGCGCCACCGTCGAGGATGAATTCGATGTCCAACGCCAGTAGCTTGCCCTCGCGCGAGACGGCCGACTTGATGCGAGTGCGCGAAGGGTGTCGCTTGGTGGTAGCGGCCATGTCCTCCGCCCGATCATAGACCAGCTTCACGGGACGCCGCGATTTCCAGGCCAGCAGTGCGGCGTGTCCAGCGATCATGGAAGGATATTCTTCCTTGCCGCCGAAGCCCCCTCCGGTCTCCGTTTGAATCACGCGGATTTTGTCGGGCGGAAGTGGAAACGCCTTGAGCAGAGCTTTGTGGACGTAATACGGGCACTGCATCGAGCCCCAGACGGTGACGCCATCGTCCGGATTCGCGATGGCGATGACGCCGTTGGTTTCGATGTAGAGCTGTTCTTGCGCGCCGGTGCGGTATTCGCCTTCGACGATGTGGGCGGCCTCGAGCCAGGCCGGATCGACATTACCCTTTTCGACTAAAAAGCTTTTGAAGATATTGTCTTCGCCCCAGATGACCTGCTTCTTTTCAAGTGAATCTTCCAGCGAAAAGAGCGCTGGGAGCGCTTCGATGTCGAACTTTACCGCGGCGCGTGCCTTTTCGACCAGATATTTGTCGGAATGCGCGAGTAAAACCACGGGTTCTTCGGCGTGATTGACATATTCGGCGGCGAGATACGGTTGATCGTCGACAATCAGCGCGACGCAGTTTTCGCCGGGAATGTCGCGGGCAGTGACGATGACGAACTCTTCCCAAGGCAGACCAGGCGGGAATTCGATGCCCCGGATCCGCCCGCGAGCAACCGGGCTGCGTACCGTCGCGCCATGCAGCATGCCTGGAAACGAAAGGTCGTCGATATACTTGGATGCGCCGGTGACTTTGTCGCGCCCTTCTTTCCGCAATACAGGCTTGCCGACGATCTCGAACATCTATGCCTCTACTCTACAATTGTGCCGAAAACGCGCAAGCGGCTGATGCCGCCGTCCGGAAAGATCTTAAGGCGTATGTGTGTGACGGGGACGCTAAGCTTCAACTCGCTCTCGAAGAGGCGCGTCGAATCGGGTTCGAGCTTCGATTCGACGAGTAGCTGATTCCACTCCGTTCTGCCCGTGATCAGATCTTCCGCCAACGGGCCCGGCGCATCGCAGACGTCGATGGAACAGCGATCGGGATAGTTGCCCTTGTAGTGCTCGGTTTCGACCGAGATGCGCTGGATCATGGCGCGCGCGCCGAGTTGTACTATGATCCAATCGTAGCCAGGCCCGCGCCGGCGCCGCGTTTCCCAACCTCCGCCCATGTTTAGCGGGCGGCCAGGCAAAATGAGATTCTGCTGCTCGCCAAAGAACTGATCGCTGGATGCGATCACGCGCCCCCCGTTGACGACGCAGGCGAGATCGGGCGGATCTGCCGATGCCTTCAGTTTTGCGAGGTCCGGTATCGCTTCGCCATACACGCGCAGGCGTGCCACGCCGCCGTCTGGATGGATGTTCAGGCGAACGTGAGTTACGCGGGCGGTGTGAGCGACATCGAAGACGTTATGTTGACCGCCCTCCAGACGCATCTTGCCGAGAGCCGGGGTCCAATCGATCGTTTTGGCATCCGCGGCGCCGGACACGTCGAGCGAACAATGCGACGGGAAATTACCGAGGAAGTGCGCCGTGTCGACGTCTATGGCGCGGATGACGCCTGGTAGTCCCAGCCGAATGATGCACCAGTCGTGCCCTGGCGTGCGTTTGCGGCGCGTTTCCCAGCCGTCCATCCATTTTCCGCGGTCGGTGAACTTGTCCGGTAGGAACACTGGCTGAGAGGCTTTCACCAGGTTTTCCGCGGACCCGAAAAACTCGTCGTTCGCCCCGAGCACGACGCCGCCAACCAGCTCCGAGGCGAGATCGATCAGGCCCGGAAACATTGGACGCCTTTCGGAGGATCCGTAAACACGCCACGATCGAAAATCTTTTCTCCTCTGAGCAGTGTCGTTTCAACGACGCCGCGTAATTCCTCTCCATGGTACGGCGTCACAGGATGGCGGTGTTCAAGCTGAGCTGCATCCACGCGCCGGTAGTCATCCGGATCGAAGACAACGAGATCGGCGTCTTTTCCGATTTCGATGCTGCCTTTGCGATGACCCAGGCCGGCGAACTTGGCCGGCTGCTCGCTCATCCAGCGCGCGAGGGAAGTGATGGCGATGTTTCGCCGGTGTGCTTCAGTCCAGATCGCCGGGAGTGCCAACTGGAGTGACGCGATTCCGCCCCATGCTTCTAAGAAGCTGCCGTCGCCGCGCGTTTTCATTTCCGGCGGGCAGGGAGAATGGTCGGTCGCGATCAAATCGATATCTCCGCCGGCGAGCGCTTGCCAGAGCCGCTCACGGTTGGCGCGCGATCGGATGGGTGGAGCGCACTTGTGCTGCGTGGAACCATCGGCGATCTCTTCGGCGGAGAAATGCAGATAGTGCGGGCAGGTCTCCACCGTAATGGGGAGTCCTTCTGCGCGGGCGGCGCACAGGTCTGTCAGGGCCTCGGCAGAAGAAAGGTGCACGATGTGTACTCGGCATCCATGCTTGCGGCTTAGCTCGATCAGCAAGCGAATCGCGTCGATTTCGGCTTGATCGGGGCGCGAGGCGAGATAAGTCGCATAGCGCTTCCAATCGCAGCGCTCGGCCTGAAGCTTCGTAGTGGCCGCGTCGATCGCGCCGGGAAGTTCGGCATGAGCGAGCAATACCAGACCGAGCTTTGCGATGCGTGGCATGGCGGCTTCGAGCTGGGCGCGATCTACCATGGTGAATCCATCGACGCCCGGAGGAACGAGAAAGCATTTATAGCCGAGCACGCCCTCGCCGGCCAGGGGCTCAATGTCGACCGGGTTGTCTTCCACCACGCCGCCCCAGAAGCCGTAGTCGACGGCGCATTGGCCGCGAGCGGCGCTCTGCTTCAAGCGCAAGTTCTCAACCGTCGTGGTTGCCGGCAGGCTATTCAGCGGCATATCGATCAAGGTGGTGTAACCACCCGCGGCGGCAGCGCGCGTGGCAGTGCGGAAACCCTCCCACTCGGTGCGGCCGGGCTCGTTGATATGAACGTGGGAATCGACCAGGCCCGGCAAGACGAATTTGTCGCCAGCATCGATGAGATGAGCGCCAGTGGCGTCGCGATCGAACGAACCCACCGCTGTAATGCGGCCGTCGCGAATTTCGAGCGTGGCAGCTTCAACGCCGCCCGGAAAAACAATGCGCCGTGAGCGGACTAGAACCACCGCGTCATCAGGACCTTTTGCTCGGTGTAGAACATCACGGCGTCTTTTCCGTGCGCGTGCAGATCGCCGAAGAAGGAGTTTTTCCAACCCGCGAACGGGAAAAAGGCCATCGGCGCGGCCACGCCAACGTTGATTCCGATCATCCCGACTTCCACTCGCGCCGAATATTCGCGCGCGGCTTTTCCGCTGGACGTGAAAATCGAAGTCGCGTTGCCGAAGCGGGATTGATTCACCAGCGCGATCGCTTCATCGAGGCTATTCACGCGAATCACCGACAGCACCGGTCCGAAAATCTCTTCGCGAGCGATGGTCATATCGGGCCGCACGTTGTCGAAGATGGTGGGTCCGACGAAAAACCCGTCGCCCCCGCCGACTGCGCCACGACCGTCACACAGCGGCTTAGCGCCTTCGGCCACGCCTTTTTCGATATAGCCTTCGACGCGCGCTTTGTGTTCCTTAGTCACCACGGGGCCCATGTCCACGCCCGTTTCAGATCCGTCGCCCAGCTTCATCGCGTTGACCTTTTTGGTTAGCAGCGCGAGCAGCGGATCGGCTACTTCGCCCACGGGTACCAGCACGCTTCCCGCCAGACAGCGCTCGCCCGCGGCGCCGAACGCGGAGCCGATCACTGCGTCCACGGTTTTTTCCAAATTCGCGTCCGGCATCACCACCAGGTGGTTCTTCGCGCCGCCCAGCGCCTGCACGCGCTTGCCTTCAGCGGCGGCGGTGGTGTAAATGTACTTCGCCACGGGCGTCGAACCGACAAATGACACGGCACGGACGAGCGGATGATGCAGCAACGCATCCACCGCAGTCTTGTCGCCATGCAGTAAATTGAAAACTCCGGCCGGCAGTCCTGCTTCATGCAGCAGCGTGGTGGCCATGGTGGGTGTCAACGGAACTTTTTCCGACGGCTTGAGGATGAACGTGTTTCCCGCGGCGATGGCGAACGGCCACATCCACATCGGCACCATGGCTGGAAAATTGAAAGGCGTGATGCCGGCACACACGCCAATCGGCTGCCGAATGGTATGGCTGTCGATGCCCGAGGCGATGTCGTTCAAAGAATCGCCCATCATGAGCGTAGGCATTCCGCAGGCCACTTCTACCATTTGGATTCCGCGACGCACTTCGGCCCGCGCGTCATCGATGGTCTTGCCGTTCTCCGCGGTGAGCGCAGCCGCCAGATCGTTGGCGTGCATTTCCAGCAGCGCTTTGTAGCGATACAGCGGCTGCACGCGATCGACCACCGGAACGTCGCGCCATTTAAGGTATGCCGCGTGAGCCAGCTCGACGGTGCGGTCGACATCCGCCGCAGAGGCGTAGGCCACTTGCGCGATCTCAGCGCCCGTGGCGGGATTCGTGATGGGCATCACGGGCCGCCCTTCCGCGCTGGTGAATTTTCCGTTGACGTAAAACGATATGGTCTGCAAAGCCGATTCGGTTCCTATCATGTCCCCTCTCCTGCGTAGGCCGCGGCGCGCGCCGGTGCACGCTGCATCAGCGCGACGTAGGCGGTGCCTGCTACCAAGAATCCCACAAACCAGGCGTAATCGTACAGCCAGCGCACCGCGGGCACAACCAGGCCGAGCAGTGCCACGGAGATTCCTAACACAAGCGCTCCAATCGCGCGATAGTTGACGCCGCTCGTGTACTCATACGCACCGTTGCGCCGATAAAGGTCCGCGACGCTCAGCTCGCGGCGCCGGATCAGAAAATAATCGGCAATCATGACGCCCGCAATCGGCCCCAGCAGTGCCGAATACCCGACCAGCCATCCGAAGATGTAGGCGCTATAGTCGCCCAGTAGCTTCCACGGCATCATCAGAACGCCCACCACGCCGGTGATAAAACCCCCGGTGCGAAAAGAGATGAGGCGCGGATTGAGATTCGAAAAATCGTTGGAAGGCGAAACCACATTGGCGGCCACGTTCGTGTTCAATGTCGCAATCAGCAGCGCGACCAGCGCGATGGAAGCGACCACGGGTTGATGGAAGCGGCCGAGCAACGCTACTGGATCCCAGATCGCCTCGCCGAAGAGCACCACGGAAGCCGAGGTCACCGCGACGCCAATGAACGAGTACAGCGTCATTGCCGTCGGCAGTCCCAGCGCCTGGCCGAGCATCTGATCGCGCTGCGATTTCGCATAGCGCGTGAAGTCGGGAATGTTCAGCGCGACGGTGGCCCAGAATCCCACCATGCCGGTGAGCGATGGAATGAAGAAGTGCATGAATTCGGCTGACGTTTTGAACTTGCTGGGCGCGCTGAGCACCGGGCCGAATCCGCCGGCCTGGCGCGTGATCCACCACAGCAGCAGGAGCCCGATTCCGAGCATGAACGGCGCGGCGATACCTTCCAGAAACTTGATAGTCTCGATGCCGCGATAAATGACGTAGATGTTGAGCGCCCAGAAGGCGAAGAAGCAGATCCAGATGCCGCCCGCGAGTTGGCGCGACGCGGGCCAGAGAATCTGGAGCATGGAGTAGATGGCCTGGCCGCCGATCCAGGTTTGGATTCCGAACCATCCGCAAGCTACCAGCGCGCGCAACACGGCCGGGATGTTGGCGCCCTTGACCCCGAACGATGCACGCACGAATACGGGAAACGGGATGCCGTAACGCGCGCCCGCATGCGCGTTGAGCAACATCGGGATGAGCACGATCACGTTGCCGAGCAGAATGGTGAGGATGGCTTGAAGCCAGCTCATGCCCCCTGCGATCAACCCGGACGCGAGCATGTAGGTTGGGATGCAGACGCTCATGGCGACCCACAGCGAGGCGTAGTTGTAGAGGCCCCAGGTGCGGCGTTCGGGCGCTATGGGTGCGAGGTCCTGGTTGAACAGCGATGGGTCGTGCGCGGGCACTTAATCAGGATGATGACACAAAAGCCAGGCCGAGAAGCCCTTTAGTAAGTCGTGGACGTCCGCCGGAGGATGGCGCTGACCGCCGCGACACGAGACACTTTGTCGACCGCGAAGAAGATTCGGTATGACCCGACGCGACGTCGCCAACGCTGTTGTTCGCCTTCCAGCTTGACAACGTCGCCCGAGAAAGGATTCTGACCCATCTTTAACAGCGCAATCGCGATCTTCGCTTGGTCCTTAGCGGGAAACCTTGCGAGATTTTTTCTCGCTTCGTCGGCGACGATGACTGTCCAATTCATGCAGCAGGTCTGCGAGGCTTACATACCTACCCGTAGCAATGTCAGCCTCGCCTTTCTGAATAGCCGCCAATTCCGCTTTGCTGGGTTTGTAAGGGGGCTGGTTAACGGCTGTGATGGTGATCGTCCCGGGCGATGTGTGGAACTTCAAGCGATCACCGGCTTTAATTCCGGCCCTCCGTTGCACACTTGTCGGGATAGTTAGCTGTGCTTTGGCAGTAGACCGCATGTCTGTTTCTATTGTACTGCCGCGATTTGATCAAGCAGTTCAATAAGGGTCGACGCTGATCGTGCGACTTCTTTCAAGGCATCGGTCCGTTGTAATGACCGGAGGCATACAGAATCCACAGGATGGAAGAAGAACGATACGGTCGCAAGCACGGATGCCGTAATCAACAGGAAGAAAGGAGCCGTCAATTGCGCCCGGCGATTGATACACATCTGGGATCGGAGGGACGACTTGATCAGAAGGCCTCCCACACGTAACTAGTGACGCCGGCCTGCCGCAGCAAGCGAAGTAGCAGATCCACACTGATGTCAGATCGATGTGGATTCGCCAGCATCAACTTCACCTTCCCTTTCAACATGAACTCCTGCTCGCCTCCCGATTTGGGCCCGGTGAAGCCAAGCTTGCGCAAGCAGCTGATCAGGTCGTAGCAATATCAGGCGAGCTTCCGTCGACAGCTGGCAGGTCGTGGTTGAGTGACACACCAAGGAGGATCCAGTCTTCCAAGGCGTCCTGCAGCTCTTGCCGGCACGGTTCAAGAGTCGGCTCATTGGCCCATACACCTTCGAAACCGGGAATGGAACCGTAAAAGGTCTTGTCCTCCAAGATGTCGTACTTCGCGTGCTTCATCGCGGCTTGGATGTATCTGGTCAGCATGCCTCTCTTTATTCTACTTCCATGCTCCACCACGAGCGGCACGCTTCAGGTATTGGCCGCGGCCGGGTTTGCCGAGGAACTTGCCGTTGTCCACTATCACTTCGCCGCGCGACATCACCATACGCGCGTTGCCCTTCACGCGGAAGCCTTCGAACATGGAATAATCCACGCGCATGTGATGCGTCTTGGCGCTGATGGTGTGCTCGGCGTTGGGATCCCACAGCACGATATCCGCGTCACTGCCGGCGGCCAGCACGCCCTTGCGCGGGTACATGCCGAAGATCCGCGCGGGCGTCGTAGAGACCAGCTCGACAAAACGGTTCAGCGACAGCTTGCCCTGGTTCACGCCGTGATGATAGATCAACTGAAGCCGGTTTTCGATGCCGGGGCCGCCGTTCGGGATCTTCGTGAAGTCGTTTTTCCCGAGAATTTTCTGGTCCTCGAAGCAGAACGGGCAGTGGTCAGTGGAAACCACTTGCAAGTGATCATGCTTCAAGCCGTCCCAAAGCTTCGGCAAATTCTGTTTCTCCCGCAGCGGCGGGGTGAAAACGTATTTCGCGCCTTCGAAATTGGGCCGCTCGAGTTCTTCAATCGACAGCAGCAGGTATTGTGGACAGGTCTCGGCGAAGGCCGGCAGGCCGCGGTCGCGCGCCTCGCGAACCTCGTTCAGCGCGGCTTCAGACGACAAATGGACGATGTACACCGGCGCGCCCGCCATCTCGGCCATGGCGATGGCGCGATGTACCGCCTCTGCCTCAGCCGTGATGGGCCGCGTCAGTGCGTGGTAGATTGGCGCAGTCTTTCCTTCCGCCAGCGCGCGTTGCACGATTACATCGATCACCCCGCCATTTTCGGCGTGCATGCAAATCAGCGCGCCGTTCTTGGCCGTTTGCGAGAGAGCGCGGAAGATGGTCGCGTCGTCCACCATGAGCACGTTGGGATAGGCCATGAAAAGCTTGAAACTGGCCACGCCTTCGCGCACCATGTCGTCCATGTCTTCCAGGCCCGCCCCGGCGAGATCCGTGACGATCATGTGCAGGCCGTAATCGATCGAGGCGCGCCCCTCGGCCTTCTTCCACCAGGTGTCCAGCGCATCCCGCATCCGCGTGCCGCGCGCCTGGATCGCGAAGTCCACCAGCGTGGTGGTCCCGCCGAATGCCGCGGCACGAGTCCCGGTCTCGAAGTCATCGCTCGAAGTGGTGCCGCCAAAAGGCATGTCGAGATGCGTGTGGGCGTCGATGCCGCCGGGCAGGATCAGGAGACCCGAAGCATCCATCACGCGATCCGCAGCGCCGGCCGCGATACCCGGTCGAACATCTTTGATGGTTTCGCCTTCGACCAGGATGTCAGCCGCGACCGTTGACTCGGCATTCACCACCGTGCCGTTGCGAATAAGAATACTCATTGCTCTCCTTCGGAAAGCTCCGCCATCCGCTGTTCCCAGGATTCAGAGGGCTTTCCGGTATCGACTTGCTCCATGGTGATGCAGCCGTCCACCGGACAAACTAACGCACACAGATTGCAGCCCACGCACTCCATTTCGTCCACGCGCGGGATGCGCGCTAGCGGAGTTGGATACGGTCCGGCGCCGGCGCCGTTCACGCCATCGAGCTTAGGAATCGGCGTCATCGCGATTCGCCGCCGGCTCTCCGCTTCGACCTGTGCGGGCGTACGGTGACGGTTCGCTGCCCGGCCAGCTTCGCGGTCCAGATGAATGCACTGATGCGCCCCGTCCCAACAGGCCGCGTAGCACAACTCGCAGCCGATGCATTTCTCGGGATGAATGCGCGCGACAATTTTATAGTTCAGATCGAGATGCTTCCACTCCACGACGCGAGGTAGGCTCAGGCCGCGAAAATCGTCCAGCGTCCGGAAGCCTTTCGTATCCATCCAATTGCTCAAGCCATCGATCATGTCCTCGACGATGCGGAAACCGTAGTGCATCGCCGCGGTGCACACTTGAACAGTTCCGGCGCCGAGCAAAATAAATTCCGCGGCATCTTGCCAGCCGGAAATTCCACCGATCCCCGAAATGGGCAGGCGTGAAGCTTCGTCCGAAGCCACCTGTTGCACCATGTGCAGAGCGATGGGCTTGACGGCTGGGCCGCAGTAACCGCCGTGCGAGGAGTTCCCGCCGACGTCCGGACGCGGAGTAAGCGTGTCGAGATCGATTCCAGTAATCGAATTGATGGTGTTGATGCCCGAGAGTCCGTCCGCGCCGCCCCGCTTGGCCGCGCGCGCCACCATGCGGATGTCGGAAATATTGGGCGTGAGCTTCACCAGCACCGGCGTGCGCGCCACTTCTTTCACCCAGCCGGTGATCAACTCGGTGTATTCAGGAACCTGTCCGACGGCGCTCCCCATGCCGCGCTCGCTCATGCCGTGGGGGCACCCGAAATTCAGCTCCAGACCGTCGGCGCCGGCGTCCTCGGCTTGGCGGACGATCTTGTGCCAGGCCTCGCGCGTCGACTCCACCATCAGCGAAGCGATTACCGCATGCCGCGGATAGCGTTTCTTGACTTCAGCAATCTCGCGCAGGTTTACGTCCAGCGGCCGGTCCGTGATGAGCTCGATATTGTTCAAGCCCATCATGCGCTGGCGATTCCAGTCCACCGAGGAGTAACGCGAAGAGACGTTTACGATCGGGTCGCCCAGAGTCTTCCACACCGCGCCGCCCCAGCCGGCATCGAAGGCGCGCATAACCTGATCGCCGCAGTTGGCCGGCGGTCCGGACGCGAGCCAGAAGGGGTTAGGGCACCGAATACCGCCGGCAAAGACCGTGGTGAGATCAGCCATGCTTCGCCCCCAGCCAACTTGCAATTCCAATCCCTGCGCGCTTTCCCTCCGCCACCGCGTCCACCACTTCGCGCCCGCCGTTTACACAATCCCCGCCCGCGTAATACCGCGGGTTGCTGGTTTGGCCGGTCTCCGGGTCGACAACCACATTGCCATCCCGCAATTCGACTCCGCGAAATCGGCTGAGAAAATCCACGAAGCGCGACTGCCCAGTGGCCAGGATCAGCATGTCGCAGGGGAGCAAGAAATTCGATCCGGCAACCGGCGTTGGCCTGCGCCGGCCCGAGGCATCGGGAGTACCTAGCTCAATGCGTACGCACTCGATCGCGCCCACGCGGCGAGAATCGAAGGAATCAGCATGAATCGTCACCGGCTGGGTCTGAAAGAGAAACCGCACTCCCTCCAGCTTTGAATTTTCAAATTCGAAGCCAAACGCGGGCATCTCGCGTTCGCCGCGGCGATAGATCAGGCTGACTTCTTCCGCGCCTAGACGCTTGGCGGCGTTCGCGGCATCAATCGCGGTGTTGCCGCCGCCGATAACCGCCACGCGGCGCCCCACCGGTATGGTCCGCGCCGTTTTGTAGTCAGCGATGAAGCGCAATGCATCCAGCACCCCATCTAAATTACTTCCCGAAAGGCCGAGCGGTTCCGGCGCGGCCAGTCCGACCGCGAGGAAGATCGCGGCGTAATCGCGCTCTAAAGTCTCGATTGCAACATCGGGGCCCACCGTCACGCCGAAACAAAACTGCACGCCCATGGATTTCACCAATTCCACTTCGCGCAGACTGTCGGCGGGACGCAGCTTGTACTCGGCCACTCCGTAGGTATTCAGCCCGCCGCCGAGAGGACGGCTCTCGAAGACGGCCACGCCGTAGCCATGTTTTCTCAGCTCGGCGGCGCAGGCCAGCGACGCCGGCCCGGCCCCGATACAGGCGATTCTTTCTTTCTTCGCGGCCGCTGCGCGAAAGGCAGGCTTCGCGCCGTTACTATAGAAATAATCCATGGCGTGGCGCTGGAGCCGGCCGATCTCGATGGGCTGTCGGTTGTAGCGCTGCAGCACGCAGGCGCCTTCGCAAAGGACGTCTACCGGGCATACGCGCGCGCAGCTCGCCCCGAGAATATTCGCCTCGAGAATGGTTTGAGCCGAGCCGCGCAGATTCGCGCTGGCGATTTTCTGGATGAAGCGCGGCACGTCGATGTGGGTCGGGCAGGCCGCCGTGCAGGGTGCGTCGAAACAGTACAGGCAGCGACTTGCCTCCGCCAGCGCTGCTTGCGGCTCGAGCGGCGGGTGAATTTCGGCGAACCGGCGCGCGATTTCGTCGCTGGTGTACATCAAAGAATAGGCGGGACGAACAACCCGGGCACCAAATGTTTAGGGCTCTATTATCCCGCTTCAGGATATCCGGCGCAAATAGCGCGCGGCGCTAGGGCCCTGGCGCCGCGTAGCCCGACTTGAGCAAAACGGCCCGGCCTTCTCCGTGAAGCAAGAAATCGACGAACTTGCGAGCCGGCTCCAGATGTTTCGAACTGGCAATGATTCCGAGCTCTTGATCGATCGGCTGATGCAGATTCTCAGCTATCGGAATCACTTTCCCGGGCTCGCGCAGCAGCAGCGAATAGGCCGTAAACACCGCGTCGGCGTTTCCCGACATCCCGTACTGCCGGGCTGCATTGATGTTCTCCGCGTAGACAATCTTGGCCTGAACACGCGTCCACAGCCCCACGTGTTGGAGCGCCTCTAGCGTTGCCTGTCCATACGGCGCCAGCTCCGGTTTGGCAATCGCGATGAAACGCACGGCTGGATTGTCGAGATCCTCGATCCGGCTGATCGCTGCTCTGGCGCCGGGCGGAATCCAGAGCGCGAGGATGCCCCGGGCGTAGACAGCGCGGCTACCCGCCAGCAGCAGGCCTTTTCGATCCAGTTCTTCAACATGAGTTGCGTCGGCGGCGGTGATTACGTCGAACGGCGCCGAATTCTCAATCTGCTGCGTCAGTTGAGCCGTGGATGCGAAACTGAAAACCGGACGAATCCCCGTGGCCGCTTCGAATCGCGTCCCAACCACCTGGAACACGTCCGTGAGGTTGGCCGCGGCCGCGATAGTGATGCGAGGCCCCGGTTGGACCCCAGCCCCGGCCTTATCCTTGCAAGCTAAAAGAAGGCAGGAGGCAGCCAGCGTGACCAGCCCGCAAGCGGCTCGATGTGCCATCCTGATCTAGAAGATAGCAAGTCTGATTGCCGGATGTCTTGTTAGAATGACAATGTTAAGGCCGCGAGAATAGCCGCCGACGACAGCATGGAAACACGCACGCAGCTCAAAGAGATTCGCGAACAGCGCGGGGTCTCGGCCGCCCGGCTGGCCAAACTTGCCGGGACCAGCCGTCAGACCATTTACGCGATCGAAGCCGGCGACTATGTTCCAAACACCGCGCTGGCGTTGCAACTAGCGAAGATCCTCGAGGTCAAGGTAGAAGATTTGTTCCGGCTGGAAGGCGAGACGGCCGAGCCCTCCGTTCCTATATCGGTGGATCTGATCGCCGGCGGCCCCGCCCACAAAGGACAGCCCGTGCGGCTGTGCCGGGTTGGCAAGCTCATGGTCGGCGTGCCGGCAATCCCGCAGCCCGCTATGCTACCAATGGCGGACGGCGTGATCGTGGACAGTTCCAAGCGAACGAGCCAGGCCGCGGTGCACGTTTTCCAGGAGGACCTGGATAATGAAAAGCGCCTCCTGATAGCCGGATGCGATCCGGGCATTTCGCTGCTGGTGCAGCACCTGGCTCGATTTGAAGATGTCGATACGGTGGTGGCATCCTCGTCCAGCCAGCAGGCGCTGGAATGGCTGCGCCAGGGGAAAATCCACGTGGCCGGCTCCCATCTGCGGGACCTGCCGAGCGGCGAATACAACCTGCCCGTGGTCCGGCGAATGTTCGGCAAGGGCGAGGCGAAGGTGGTCACGTTCGCCATCTGGGAACAAGGCCTGGTGCTGCAACCCGGCAACCCCAAGTCGATTCGCGGCGCGGGCGACCTGGCCCGGAAGAATGTCTCGATCATCAATCGCGAAAAAGGCGCGGGCAGCCGCGATCTCCTGGATCAAAAGCTGCGCGAAGCAGGTGTCGCTTCAGATCGCGTGAAAGGCTATGAGCGCGTGGCATACGGCCATTTGCCGGCAGCGCTGGCGGTGAGCATGCGCGAGGCCGACTGCTGCATCGCGACCCGATCCGCCGCGCGCGCATTCGGCCTGAGCTTCGTGCCGCTGGCGACCGAACGCTATGACCTGGTGCTGCGGCGCCAGCATGCTCGCTTGCCGGCCGTGCAGGCGCTCTTGGATACGCTCAACCGCGCGGCAATCCGGCGTAAGCTCGAGCTCCTGGCGGGCTATGACACCAGCCACACCGGCGAAGTCCTGCTGACCTGATCCGCCCCTACCACAACAGCTTCAAACCGAATTGAATCTGCCGGGCGGTGGTGGACGTGCTCGTAATCACTCCGGCGGTTGGCGAAACACCCGAAGGCGTGAACGTCACCTGGTTGGGCGTGTTGAAGTTGGGATGGTTCAGGAAATTGAAGAACTCAGCGCGAAATTGGAGGTTCAGCCTTTCTTGAATGCGCGTGTCTTTCATAAATGACAAGTCCCAGCTAGCCAATCCCGGTCCGATCAAGGTATCGCGGCCCAAGTTCCCATAAAATCCGCTAGCGTTCGGAGGCGCCAGGAAAGCCGCCGGGTTGAACCACTCATTCGGACTGCCAATTATTACCGGTCCGGTGAACGCCGGGTTCACGAACGGCCGGACGGGATTGCGCGTGTCGCCGTTGTTCGATGGGTTGTAACTCAACTGCGGCGTGAACGGAAAGCCGCTTTGCAGCGTGACGATAGAGTTAATCGTCCAGCCGCCGATCAACGCGTTGCCGAAACCGCTGGCGCCGCTCGCGTACCGCCGGCCATGACCGAGTGGAAGCGCGTAGCTGGCGCTAATGGCAGCGGCGTTGCGCACGTCGTAATTCGCCAGCCCGCGGTCGGCGCGCAAATCGAATGGATTCGAAGCCAGTGCCGGTTCATTCCCCGAAGTCGTGGCGTTCACCGAGTCTCCATCGTCAATCGTCCTCGACCAGGTGTAGACGCCCCGCAGGAAAAGACCTCCGGCGAAGCGACGATTCACGTCCACTTGCAGCGCGTTGTAAGAGCTGTCGGCCTCCGAAAAATAAGTCCAGGTGTTGGCGATCGCTGCATTCGGCTTAGTCGCAGTGGGAACGTAGTAAGTCCCGGCGGGAACCGGCGTGCCGGCTATGCCCGCGGGAAAGCTACTCGGATAAGTCGCGGGGCAGGGCGCCGCCGGACAAATCACTGGAAACGGCTCGTTGGCGTCGATTCCCAGAATCTCGTGATAACCGTGCGATCCCACATAGCCGACCCGCAGCGCCGTATTCGCTGTCAATTCCTGCTCGATTCGAAACGACCAGGAAATGAGCGTGGGCGTTTGTAAGTCTGGTTGGACTCCGCCCGGAACCAGCTTGGCTGCGGCGGGAACCACCAGCCGCGTAAGCGGTAATGACGCCACCGGCACATTGGGCAAACTGTAAGTCGGGTTGAACGGCGCGTTCTGATCGGTGCGATAGCCGAGCGCATCCTGAAGGTCGTTATACATGCCAAACCCGGCGCGCAGCACGGTCTTGTTATTTCCCAGCGGACTCCAGGCCAGCCCCGCTCTCGGCTGCGGCAGGAACTTCGCATTGTTTACCGTGAATACAGAGCTCCCGATGGTCGGCTGCGAAGAAATAATGCCGCCCGGGTAGGTGTAGTTAGAGGCCCGTCCTTCTACTTCATTCCAGCCCGTGCTGAATTCATCGCGGAATCCCAGCGATAGAGTAAGGTTGTGGGTCAGACGCATCACGTCCTCCACATACCAGGCGCCGTACCAGGACCGCCACCCCAGCGGGGTTGGTGTTGGATCGTACAAGAGGGTGGCCGCGGTTCCCGCCAGGAGGGTTTGAAGACTAGTGAACGTCGCTTGCCCATATTGGCTCAGCGCCAGATTTTCATTGGACCGCAAGCGCTGGAACCAGACGCCGAAATTGAGTTGATGCCGGCCCTTGATGTAGGAAACGCGATCTTCGTAAGTGAAAAGATTTCGAGCGACATGCAAATTACTTCCGTTGTTGCTTCCAGCCAAGGCCACCTGGGCCGCGGGATTGGAGGCCGCGCTTCCTCCCACAACCGCCGCGCCTATCGGTAATCCCGTCAGGAATCCGGGTAGGCTCGCGGCGGGAGTGCCGGGGGTCGGCTCGCCGGTAAAGAAGTAGCCCGCCCGCGAATATCCAACACGAGCGGTGTTCAGCAGCGCGCTCGAAAATACGTGCGTTTCCTCGATGCTGGCCACCTGTTCGCGCAAACTGTCGACGTCAGTACTGTAGGCGTTGGTGCTGGTGGGGGTGAAGTCCGCGCTGTCGTCGATGGTGTAAACCGCGTTGAGCTGGTCGTGTTGTGAGAATACTTGATCCAGGCGCACCGTGCCGAAATCGTCTCGAATGGTCTGCAAAGGATTGTTGAAAGCTTCCGAGATTCCGCCAAAATCGGTCGCGCCTGCGGTCGGCGCCGGCCACAGATTGATCAGCGGCGACACTCCGACGAACGCCAGTCCCGACTGCGGACAAGGACTGGGAGCCGGAGTCACGATCTTGCACGGAAGATACCCACTCCGCGCGTTAGCGTCGGGAACCAGATCCACGCCGGTTTGGTGCAAGTGCTGTAGGAGCCCTTCGAAATTGCCGAACACGAAGGTCTTGTTTTTGCGGATCGGCCCACCCAAGGCCGCCCCAAACTGGTTCCGCTGAAAGCCGGGCACCGAGCTGGGATCGAAGAAATTACGCGCGTCCAGATCGCTGTTTCGGAGAAACTCGTACAGCGATCCATGGAGCCCATTGCTGCCCGACTGCGTGACGATGAGAACCTGGCCGCCCGGATGTTTGCCATATTCGGCGGGGTAGGAGTCGCGCAGCAGATTGAACTCGCGCACCGCGTCCACCCCGATCAACTCCTGGCTGACACCTCCCGGCTGCATATTGTTCTCGGCGGCGCCGGTGAACTCGACGCCGTTTAGAAGAAACATGTTCTGCTGCGGCCGGTTTCCGGAAACCACGAAATTGTTGCCTGAAGTGGAATTCGACACGCCCACGCCACCGGTCTTTTCCCAGGTGAAGTTCACCACTCCGGGATTCAACGTGAGCAACTGGTCGAAGCTGCGCCCGTTTAGCGGAAGGTCTCTCACCTGCTGTTCGGCCACCAATCCGGACATGTTCGTGGTGGAGACATCCACGGGCGCAGCGTCCGCGTTGACAGTCACCTGCTGATTCAGTTCGCCCACGCCCAGGGTCAGATTGATGGCGGCATCCTGCGCCACGGCGAGATGGACGCCCTCCCGTACTGCTTCCTTGAAGCCTTGTTTGGCCGCGCGGATTTCGTACTGCCCGGCAGCGAGCGAAGGGATCTGGTAGCGTCCCGCGCTATCGGTAAGCGCGTTCCGTTCGGCGCCCGTATCCGCATTCTTGACGTCCACGCGTACCCCGGACACCAAAGCGCCGGACTGGTCGGCTATCGTTCCCGAGATGGAACTCGACATCTGGCACAAAGCGGGAAACCCACACAGCAGACCCAACAGAAGCTGAATACGCATTTGTACAGTATACACGACATAGTCGTGCAGGGGAGTCGCCTGAGCGGGAGGCGCGTCGCTGCTAGATAACCAAGTGCAGCGCGAGATTCACCGCGATCATCAACAGCGCCATGGCGGGCAATATCAGCAGAGCCTTCTTCAGACGCTTGGGTTCGCCTCCCGCGATGGAGCCGATGATGCGCGAGCTAACGGCCAGGCCGATCCAGCCCGAAGTGATCACGATGCCCATGGCTGTCCCGGTCATGCGCGGGAAAACATCGCCCACGATGGCCAGCGTGGTCGGGAATACCGGCGCCATGCTGACGCCCGCCAGAAACACCAGCAGCCAGGCGATCTTCGGGTCGCGGGTCTGGAGCATCAAGTAGGTGGTAATCGCCATTGCAACGGATGCAGCCAGCGTCACGGTGAGCGCGGAGACGGAGATGAGCACCGGCGCGACGCCGACACGTCCGGCCAGCAAGCCCAGCGCGAAACCCAGGGAAAGGACGTTCAGCGCGCGCGACTCGGGGATACCCTGGGCGATCAAATGCCGCACCAGCCAGTTCCAAACGCTGACTTCGGAGGCGACGTAGAAAAACAAAAACAAAGCCAGCAGCCAGAGGGCCGGGCGCCCGACGACATCGCCAATCTGGGAAAAGACGAAACTCTGCGCGCCGGTCGGCTGCGGCATAGGCGTGGCGATGTTGACTATCAGGGTAGCGCCGGCCAGCGCCGCCACCAGATAGTACAACCGCACCGAATTTCGAGCCAGCAGGTTGGCTGAAATGAACGGCGTAGCCAGACCGCCCAGGCCGAAGAACAGGTTCAACAGGTTCAGCGTGGTGCCCCGCCGATCCGGCGTTACGTCGCTGCCCAAAGCATTGGCCGCCGTGACGATGATACCGCCGCCCAGACCCAGCAGAAGCAGGTGCGTGGCGATAGCGCCGAAGCCGTTGGATCTCGGCAGCAGCACCAAAGCCAAGGTGATCACGGCCAAGCCCAGAACCAGGCCAGCCTTCTTGCCTTCGTTATCTATGAGTGGACCGACCGAGACCGACGCAATGATGAGCCCCAGCGCCTGGCACAACGCAATGGTCCCGTTCTGGCGGGGCGTCAGAGAAAAGCGCGTCGAAAGATCGGGCAGGATGGTGCCGAGCATGGCGGCGATCATGCCATACACGAAGATGGCTAGAATCGCCGCCAGAATCAGCATTCAGATACGCGTGCAGCCGTCAGCGCTGCGCCAGTGTTTCGCCGAAGTGGTGCCACTGCCCGTCGGCAGCGACATTACTTCCGCGGACAGACACCGGTCTAGCCGCCGCGAGAGGCGGACTAGACGCCGGAGGCAGATTAACCGCAGGGGGCGCATATCCCGCCGGCGGTGCCGAGCCAGCAGGCGCCTGGTAGCTTGTAGGAGGCGCGTTCACAGGCGGCCCACTCGCGGACGGAGGCGGATCGCCGTAAGAAATCCACGGCCCACCATAGTAGTAGGGAGCGGGCGGATATGGGTAAGCCGGATAAGACGGGTACGCGTACGGATACCCATAATACGGATAGCCACCGTAGCCCCAATCGTAACCAGGCCAGAATCCAAAATCGAAACCCCAGCCGGGCCAGAATCCGCCAAAGCCCCAACCACCATAGCCGTAACCACGACCCCAACCGTAACCACCGCGGAATCCGCCGTAGCCGCCGCGGTATCCACCGTAGCCTCCGCCACGGAAACCGCCGCCATTAAATCCGCCGCGAAAACCACCGCCAGAGAAACCGCGGCTCATGCCGCCGCCTCCGCGGAAACCACCGCCACCTGAGCCTCGTCCTCCGAAGCCGCCATGGCCACCTCCGCCATGGCCTTGCGCCGAGCAGGTCGCAGCAAAAACAACTGCCAAAAATGCGATAGACAGTTTGCGCATAGACACTCCTCGGACACAAGCATAGCGCAACTAAAGAGGAGTGGCGGTCAGCGCTATCCCGTAATCCAGCAGCCACGTCAGGATGTCCTGTCGCGACGCCTCGACCAGCCGGCCCCCCGTGAATCGATCGTCTTCGGTCACTTCCCGGACAATAAACGAAGGAAGTGTCAGGGCGGCCGCGGCGGTTGAAGAATCGAACTCCGCCTCGGCCAGGACGAGACCTTCCAATGTTCCTTCAAATACGTCAATGCCGAAAGGCGGCACGCTGTAGCGAGTCTTAGTTAGAGTCTTGGCCGAAAGTCGCGACAGTACGCGGAATTCCTCCTGCGTGACGTACATGGTTGTAATCCATCCCTGCTGCGCTCCGCTGGCTCGCATGGGAACTTTCTGGGTGAGCTTGAACACGGTCTGGCCGCCTTCGTCACGCTGTTCCCGCAATCGCAGACGAGTGCCGTCAAGGTAGCGGTCAGTGATATGTCGAATTCGTGCGACCTTCGCCGTGCCGGGAAACCCCTCGAGCAGGAATCGGCGTTCACACTCGATCCGGGCATACTTGGCGTGTGGCGGCACGTTTAGATTCGCGCCAAAACGTCACTTATCGTTCGTTTTGGCGATCGCCCGCGAGTATCGTCTGCATGATCACCTCATTGCCCTCGTGACAGGCGAATTCATGCAACTGCTCGTCAGTCCGCAGCAGCCGGATCATCGCGGTCCACGGCTTGACCCACGTGTCCGGATCGTCGAAGGTCGTCTCATACCGCAGCTCATCCGGCGAAACCAGCGTGAGACGCTCGATCAAATGAAAATTCTTCGAAACGCCGAACGAATCCAGCTCCTCTTTGAAATTCGTCGTATCCACCACCAGCGTATCGCCCTCCCAATGCGCGCGCGAATCTCCGGACCAGCTTCGAACATCCGTGGGCAGATGCGCGCTCCCATCGGTCGGAAAGATGCGCGTGTCGTGGATTGACTCGGTGAAGAAAAGCACTTGATCGCGGGCTTGGACAATCTGGTAGTAACCATACATCCCCGCGGCGTACACTCCATTCACGCGCGGCACGCCGAACGTAATGCACCGATCCCCGGGCGCCACTTCCGCCGGGCCGGAAGGATGGCTTGTCCCAGCTCGAGCACGGCCATAAGCAGCCCGGCGCCGCTGTCCGGCTTCGGTGTAAGCGGGCAGCTTTCCGTCCGGTGGGTCGGTGATGAGCGAGGTCCGGTTATCGATTATCAATTCCAGGACGCGCTCGGCGCTATCGGTTGCCCCTCCACTCTTGTACTCTTTCTGATTTCTCAAGGCCGCTAGAAAGAACGCGTCCGCCGCAGCCGCATCGCTGGTGCCGTTCTCAAAGATTTTCTTCGCGCGCCGGTTCAATTCGGCGACCTCTTCGTCGCTAAGCGTTGGACGCCCTTCCAGTTCTTTAGGCCGTTCAAAAGGCGTGGCGAACTTGTTCACCCAATTCCCCTGCATGTCGGGATGACCATCCTTCGTGCGCGGGATCGCTTTCGCCGCCCTGATCTTTGAAGCCGCCGCGGGCTGAGCGCGAGCGCTAACCGTAAGCGCGACGGCGAGCAACGAAATCGTCAACGTTAGCCTTGAGAACACGACGCCTCCTGCTTCGTAAATTCTATCGCACAGCGTGTGGCGTCAACACCCTACTCCGTGCGCAACGCCTCCATCGGATCCAGCCGGGCCGCGCGCCGCGCCGGTAGAATTCCAGCCACCACCGCCAGCCGCCTGTAAAGGAAGTCTGAGATCACCACACATCAGGCTGTTGTTACCGCCGACGCAACAGCATACTACCCCGCGAAGAGATCGATCAAGCCGACGTTTTGGTCTGGCGCGAAAGCGGCGTGTTCTTGATCGGCAGATCACGCACGCGGATGCCGGTCGCTGCGAAGACGGCATTGGCTACCGCGGCTGCGATGGGCGGCACGCATGGCTCGCCCAGCCCGCCAGGCCGCCTGTAGGTCTTGATGAATTCCACCGTGATTCGAGGCGCGTCCGCCAGGTGGATCATCAGGTGGTCCTGAAAATTGCGCTGCACGACCCTTCCCTCGGCGATCGTGATTTCGCCAACCAGCGCGGCCGACAGTCCAAAGATAATCCCTCCTTCGGCTTGGGCCGCCGCGCTGTCGGTGTTGACGACGTCTCCGCAGTCGACAACCGCGAACACATCCAGCACGCGGAGTTTTCCTTCCGGCGTCACCGCAATGTGAGCCACTTCCGCCACGATCGAGCCAAAGCACTGCGTGATCGCGATTCCCCGGCCTTCGCCTTCCGGCAGCGGGCTCCCCCAGCCGGACAAGGCGGCCACGCGCTCCAGAACGTCGCGAAAGAGCGGCGCATGGTTCAGCAGATCGAGCCGGAAACGATACGGGTCCTTGCCAGCCGCATGCGCCATCTCGTCGATGAACGATTCCTTGAAGAAGCCATGCTGCGAGTTCAGGACCGAGCGCCACGCGCCGGTGCGAACAGGGTGGGCCGCATCGCGCGCCGCGGCATGTTTGTCGGGGATCGCGTACGGCATGAACGTTGACTCGCCGTCGCCGCCGCCTGCGTAGCTCGACCTGACAGCCAGCGGTGCGCCGCCGGCATCGAGAGCGCCAGCGAATCGCGCCATGCCGGCAGGGCGATAATAGTCGTGCTGGATGTCGTTCTCGCGGCTCCAAATCAGCTTCACTGGCACCGGCGACATCGCCTTGGCAATCCGCACGCCCATGTCGATGTAGTCGTAGGTGAACGGAAGACGGCGGCCGAACCCGCCGCCCAGCAGCAGGTTGGTGAGATGCACCTGCTCGACGTTCAGCTTCAGCGCGCTCGCCGCAGCGCTCCTGGCATTGAGTGGATCCTGGACGCCTGCCCAGACCTCGGCGCGATCTTTGTCCACACGCGCCGTGCACACCATCGGCTCCATCGTCGCATGCGCCAGAAATGGGACGCGGTAGTCGGCGGCGACGGTCTTGGCCGCGTTCTTCGGCATCGTCGGAGGAGCACCGAGTGACTTGTCGAACGCGGCAAAGATCGATGCGCTGGACACGTTGCCATGACCGGCGTCATCGAAGGCCGGCTTGAGCGCGGCGAGGGCTCGTCGTGCGTGCCAGTACGTGTCGGCCACGACGGCGACGGCCTCATCGAGGCGGACGACGCGCTTCACGCCCGGCATCGTCTCGGCAGGGGTGGTGTCGACCGAGGTGAGCTTGCCGCCGTACACCGGCGCGATCTCGATGGCGGCGTGGAGCATGCCCGGCAGCTTGAAATCGATGCCATAGATCGCGCTACCGTCGACCTTGGAGGGGATGTCCAGACGCGGCCGGGCAGTGCGCCGGATGGTGTACGAGTCGGGGCGCTTCAGCGCCGGACTCGACGGGACGGGAATCGCGGCGGCGGCCGTCGCAAGCTCTCCGAAGCTCGCGCTCTTCCCAGATTGCTCATGGACGATACGCGATCGGATTGCCTTGCACTCCGACATCCTGACGCCGAAGCGTGCGGCAGCGGCGGCGAGCAGCATATCCCGGGCAGCGGCGCCCGCCACGGTCATGCCGTATTGCCCGGTTCCGCGAACGGACGAGGAGCCGCCAGTCGCCTGAGTGCCGAACCAGCGCGCCAGGCGATAGGCTCCCCAGTCCACGCCCCGCACCAGCGGTGCGGGAATGTTGCCGGCGAAGGCTCGCAGCATGTACGCGTTGGCGTAGGCATCCAGGGCCGGTGCCTCCCTGACCCGCACCAGATTCCAGTCAGCGTCCATTTCCTCGGCGGCCATCATGGCCAGCGCCGTGTGCGTCCCCTGGCCCATCTCGCAGTGGGGGACCAGAACGGTGACCAGATCATCCGGCGTGACGGTGATCCAGGTGGTGAGCTGACCCTTTTCGGCGGCATCGGCCGATACGACGCTTTGCCGGCTGGGCGCAAACAGCAACTCTCCCGCCCCCAGGACGAAACCGCCTCCAACCAGGCTGCCGGCGCCGATGAAAGCGCGTCGCGTCCATTTCCTCAAAACGGCCTCCTCATTAACGCTGGGTGATGGCGTGAATGGCACGTCTCACGCGGGCGAAAGTTCCGCAGCGACAGATGTTGGTGATCGACGCGTCGATGTCCTCGTCGCTCGGCTGCGGGTGTTGTTCGAGAAAGGCGGCGACCGCCATGATCATCCCGGACTGGCAGTACCCGCACTGCGGCACCTGGTGAGTGATCCAGGCCTGCTGCACCGGGTGAAGGGCGCCTTCCCGGGCCAACCCCTCGATGGTGGTGACCTCTCCGCCTTCAGCGGCGGAAACCGGCAGCTGACAGGAACGGACGGCGCGGCCATTCAGATTGACCGTACACGCGCCGCAAGCCGAAATGCCGCATCCGAACTTGGTGCCCGTCAGACCGAGCGTTTCCCGAATCGTCCACAGCAGCGGCGTATCCGGTTCGATGTCGAGCGAATGTGTCTGGCCATTGACGGTGATCTTGATCGCCATGCTGCCCTCCGTCCGCGCGAACCAATATTGTACGGGAGCGTTCCCGATTTGTACAGCATCCAGTGACGTCACGGACGTCGCCCGCGCCGGCTAGGTGCCGGTTCGCCGGGCTAAAACCCTCAGGCCACGTTGCTCGCGGCCGGCTGGCCGTCTTCCCCAAGGCTCGCCGCGAGCAAGCTGGCCCTTCGCCCTACTCGCAGATCGGCGACCCGTGCTCGAAACGAATAGACTCCGATAATGACCGATAGCCGGTACGTGTCGGCCTTTTGCACGCGAGGTCGTTCAGAAGGCTGCCGCACTGAATTCATACCAGGCTCGGGCATTGATTACCGCCCTGAGGAGGCGAGGCCTCGTGGAAAGCAACCAGGAAATCGAGGAACTTGGCGCACCACCCAGCTTGGTCTCGGGCCCGCGGGAATTACTGATCACGATTTTGTAGCCGCTTGCTACGGCCAGTCGCGCGACCTGGCTTCCAATGTGCCCAGCCCCGATAACGCCTATGGTTGTCATGACAGCTACATCCTCCCACATTCCTCGCAGGTGACATCAATTGGACAGTCGTACGAATGGCGTGCGAGACGCCGGACATGCTGGGCTCTGCCATCCGCGTTTCTCGTTCGTAATCCTGAAGCGCCAAAGCGGCGGTGCGCTCGTTTGGATCAACGAGTTTGAATTCGGCCCTTACGTCTCGTGATCCAACTTGTTGCATCTACCGGCCGAGAATCTCAAGGATCTTCTCGAAGCGCATTCTCGCCTTTTGCAGGATTTCATCCATCGACCAGAGATGAAGTGAGGCGCCTTCGAGTTTCTCGCGCGTCGCCAAAACGGAGGGATGATACTGGCGGCCCACGACATACGTTGTGAAAACGATGTTTGGCCGATGCTTTTTTAGCAGCGCTTCGTATTCAAGAGCCTGGCTCACATGCTCCATTACGATCGTTTCTTTGGGGCGTTTAAATTCCATAATCGCGGCCTCGTTGCCGTTGTCGCGCGAGCGGCAAATTAAGTCGGGCCGGATGTCTTCGCGATCCCTATAGATCTTGTCAATCTGCAGGTCGAGCACTTTTTTCAAGGGCTTGTCTGAGCTCCAGAGTTCCAGACCTTCGCGGATCAGCCAGAGATTACCCTCGATGAGCTTATGGAGATCCATTTCTTTGGCAGCATCGGAGGCAACGACCTCCTCTAGTTTCCCGATGATCCCGATTTGATCTTTTATAATCTCGACCACGCTATTGACCTGCTTGAGCCCCCAGTCCTCGACAAGCGCTGCCAGCTTCTCGGCGTCCTGTACATCCGCCGATACGATTGCGCGCATCAGTTCGCGCAGTATATTGGATTCGTAATATCGCAATACCCATTCGATGAGTTCCGCCGCTTCCTCTTCCTCGACATTTCGAAGCTTGGCCAAGATACCGCGAACGACCTTGCTTGCGGTGCCTCGCACGTGCGGGGGCATTCGCTCCAGACGTTCCTTGACGGCCGGGCGGTCTAGCAGGGAGTCCGCGCGCTTCTTGCCTTCCAATTCGTCAACGCCGCGGATTACCTTCTCAAGGAAGTCTTTCGCCCATTCGTCAAACATTCGAACAATCGGTGAGTCCTCAAGAAAACCGTCCCGGGTGGTGCTGATGAGGTCGCGCCTGGTCTGCGCAGCGTCCTCGGAATCGAGGAACTCGGCGTGAACCTCACCAATTATCTTCTCGGCGGTAAAGAAGCCATGACTGCGTGTATCCACTCCAAAGAGCGATGGTTCCTTAACGATTCTCTTTCGCACGCGGACCGCCAGACCGGGTGTGTGCTGCCTCGCGTTTGCGATGATGTAAAATCCGCTTATTGGCCCAATACCTTCAAGGTTTTCGGAGAATTCGTGCCTCTCGCCGGGCACATCCTCCGGGGTACACTCGACACCATTGACGATGATCTTGAATCCTGCCACCGTGGGAAGCGTTCGGTAGAGATGCCGGCGAATCACCTCTGGGCTCGGTAGATTCAGCTCTGGAGCGAGTTTCATTAGGCGGACCCGCGTACCGTTAGAACGCTCGGTCTGACTTGTGATGATTGTCAGCTCGTGCTCGGAAAGCGCTTTAATGTCTTCAAGAGATTCGCGTTCGATTTTGAACGTGCATTGTGTTCCGTCCTTCCAAGACGTAATCTCGACGGTTGAGGCGATTCCGAAGCCAGCAAGCTTTCCTATGCCTTTGCTGCCGATGACGAGTCTGCCTTTGGCGGTCCGCTGGCCGTCGGCCCGCCGATTCAGTCCCACGAAGAGGAATTTCTCTGTAATGTCCTGGTACGACATGCCGACGCCAGTGTCCTCTATTTCGATCAACGATGAGTCGTCCAGCGCATCCGGTAACGTGACCGTTAACTTGTCCGCGTCGGCGTCGTACGCGTTCGCGCCTAGCTCTGACAAACACTTCTGCACGCTGTTGTAAGCTGAGATTCCGAGGTGATCCAGAATTCGAGGCGAGAACCGGAAGCCTGCCTTCTTTTTTGCCATCGCTATATAACTTTAGCCGATGGAAGCCATTGACGACTCGGAGAACTTTGCGCCCGGCAGCACGGGTTGGTCCCCGCAAGTCCGCTCGCGTCCGCCGATTCTCCCCGGATCACGCGCTTGTTCGCAACTTAAGGCTGGGGAGCGTGCCGCTAGTTCCATCCCGGAGATTGCCGCTTTCCAAAGACGCCGGCATTCCACATCTGACAATCGCGAGTTGATCGGACGCGCCAACGGCAAGGTCAGGTCCGAGCGTCACAATTAGCGGGATTCACGCATCTCGTGCCAACTTCTCTCCCTGCTAATCAACAACCTGCGTCCGCCCCCGCGCTCGCCCCGCAACAGCCCGTGCTATCCCAGGCTCGAAAGGATCACTCCAATGTCAGCTCTTCCCATCACCGACCGCGCCGCCATCAACCGGGCAAACGCCGAGCACTCCACCGGCCCTCGCACCGAAGCCGGCAAACAACGCGCCTCATTGAACGCGCTCCGCCACGGCCTCACCAGCCAAACCGCCCTTCTGCCTTCCGAGGACCAAGCCGCCTACCAGGAACACTGCCGCAAGTTCTCCGACGAATACCGCCCCCAAACCGCCACCGAAACCCAACTCACCCAGGAACTGGCCGACACCGCCTGGCGCCTCAACCGCGTCCCCGCCCTCGAAGCCCAACTGCTCCATCGCGCCGCCAATCCCGCCACCGAAGAAGCCGCCATCGCCTTCGACATCGTCGACGCCCACCGCGCCATCGCCACTTTGGGTTTGCACAGCGCCCGCCTCTCCCGCCAGTTCCAACGAGCGCTGGATAAGCTCCGCGAAATTCAAGCTGATCGGCTGGTCCGCCGCGACCGAGACTTAAAAGACGCCGCCGCCATCTCGGAACTCCATAAACATCTAGGCACTCCCTACGATCCCAGTGAAGATGGCTTCGTTTTTTCGCGCGGCGAAATCGACGCCTACGCCCGCCGCCAGATGCGCATCAACAAATCGCGCGCCTTCGATTATTCCCGCACCTACGAGGCTCGAAAACTCTTCGGCGCCGCGCTGGCCGGAAAATAACCGTCAAATTGTGCTGTGTGATGAGCCGCTACTTCCAGTCGGCCGTAAAGATATTGAACTCGTAGCGCTGCTTGGCGTCTTTGTCGGAGGCGAACACGATCTTTTTGCCGTCTGGGGAAAACTCGGGGAAAGCCGTAAAACCGCCGAAATCGGTCACCTGCTGCAGGTCAGTGCCGTCGGTATTGATGAGATACAACTCGAACTTGCGGCCGTCGCAGTCGTGCGTGTTCGATGAGAACAGGATCTTCTTGCCATCCGGCGTGAAAGCAGGCGCAAAACTGGCGCAGCCAAAATCGGTGATCTGCCGGATGTTACTACCGTCGCTGTCGGAAATGTACAGCTCCATCTTCATGGGCGACGTCAGATTTTGCCCCAGCAGCATATGATATCGCGCCAAACCATCCATCGACACCGGATGATTCGCGCGCCAAACAAGCTGCGTTCCATCGCGCGAGAACACCGCTCCGCCGTCGTATCCATCGGCCTTAGTGATCTGCTTCTTGTGCGAGCCGTCGGAATTCATGGTCCACAGATCCAGGTCTTTGGACTGCATGGAAGTGTAGACGATTTTGCCGGTCTTCCAATTCACCGTGCCCTCGGCGTTGTATCCGGGCGCGCTCGCCAGCTTTTTCTCGATTTTGCCGTCGTCGCCGGCCAGATAAATCTGATAGGTCGGATAAACGGCCCACAGATAACCTTTGCTGCGATCCACCTCGGCCGGGCACGCGTCGCCCGCTTCGTGCGTCGAGGCATAGATAATGTGCTTGTTGTCAGCCAGAAAGTATCCGCAGGTGGTGCGCCCCTTGCCGGTCGAGACCATGTGCTGGTCCGAGCCGTCCGCATTCATGATGAATTCCTGGTCGCACTGCAGTTTGTCGCGCGTGGACTGAAAGATCAGGCGCTTTCCGTCCGGCGCCCAGTAAGCCTCGGCGTTTTGGCCGCCGAAGGTCAACTGCTTCAGGTTGTCCAGGTGGCTGGTTTGCGCCAGCATGGGCCCGGCGAGGAAAATAAATAATACGTGTTTCCGCAAGCCTCTATCGTAACGCATGCCAAGCGCCCTTTGAAATGCCGTCATCAACAGGCCCCGCGCAGCCGCGAGTGACCGTCGTCGTGCCCACCCTGGCGGCCGACGAGAAGCTGGCGCATTGTCTGGATTCTCTGGAGCGGCAAACCTTCCCGGGCTTTGAAGTGGTCGTGGTGGATAACAGTGGACGCCGTGCCGCGAAGCCGCGTGCTAGCGTCCGGGTGATCGCCAATGATCGAAACATGGGTTTCGGCGCGGCGGTGAATCAAGCCATCCGAGAGTCGAGCGCGCCGTTTGTCGCCGTCTTGAATGACGACGCGGCCGCCGACCCGTATTGGCTGGAGGCTCTAATGGCCGCCATCGAATCGCGGCCCGATATCGGCATGTGCGCGCCGCAAATCCGGTTGGCCGGCGACGGTAGGCTCGATTCCGCCGGAATGCTGCTCTGCCTGGATGGAAGCAGCAAGCAGCGCGGTCATCTGCAAAGTCCCGAGTCCTTTTCCAGCCCCGGTGAAACGCTGCTTCCCAGCGGTTGCGCGGCCATCTACCGCCGCGAAATGCTGGAAGAAATCGGCCTGTTCGACGAGAATTTCTTCTTATACTGTGAAGATACGGATCTTGGCTTACGGGCGCGCTGGGCAGCCTGGGACTGCCTGTATGTGCCGGATGCAATCGTGCAACACGAATATTCGCACTCCTCGGGAAAGGCTTCGGCGCTGAAGGCATACTATGTCGAGCGGAATCGGCTGTTTCTGGCGGTGAAAAATCTGCCGGCGCGCGATCTGCTGCTCGCCCCGTTCTACTCCATGGCGCGCTATGTCTGGCATGTCGTTTACGCGCTCCAGGGCCGCGGGAAGGCCGCCGAATTTCAGAAGCAAGGAAACGCCGGCGCGCAACTTCCCCTTTATGTTCTGCGCGCTTACCTGGTGATGCTCGCGCGCCTTCCCCGCTTACTGCGGCAACGCCGGCAAGTGAAACGCCGCCTCACCCCGGTTCAGTTTCACCGCCTGATTCGCAGATTCTCGATCGGGCCTCGCCAGGTGGCTGCGCTGTGAAGCAAACCGCTGTGAACCAAACCGCTGTGAACCAAACCAACGCCACCGACAATTTTCTGGTCTTGATTCCGGCCTTCAACGAGGCAGGCGCCATCGGCGGGGTTGTCAAGGAAGTGCGCCAGGTTGTTCCCAAGGCCCAAGTCCTGGTGGTGGACGATGCTTCCAAGGACGCGACCGTAAGCCAGGCCAGCGCTGCCGGCGCCGAGGTCCTGCGCCTGCCTTATCATCTAGGTCTGGGCGGCTGCGTTCAGGCCGGCTACCGGTTGGCGTATGAGCTCGGCTACCAATATGTCATCCGCGTGGATGGCGACGGCCAGCATGACCCGCGCTATATTCCGGATCTGCTCAAAGTACTCCGCACCTCCGGCTGCCACATGGTAATCGGATCGCGTTTTTATCAAGGAAACGGCGTCCACACCAGCGTGGTTCGGGCCATCGGCATCGGCGTGTTCCGGCTGGTATTGCGTCCCATCCTGGGGCAGCCGGTGCGCGACCCAACCTCCGGGTTCGTGGGCGTCAACCGCGAAGCGCTGCAGGTATTCAGTCAGAGCTTCCCGCTGGAGTATCCTGAAATCGAAGCGCTCGTGGTTTTGCAGCGCAAGCGATTCCGCTTCCAGGAAGTGCCTGTAAAGATGCGGCCGCGTCAGGCCGGACGCAGCAGCATCACCGCGGTAAAATCTCTGTATTACATCATCCACGTGCTGTTAGGCGTGTTCATCAATATTTTGAAGTTCGAAAGGCGCCCGAGGAAAAAATAATCATGGAACGCCTGTTGGACGCAGTCACGATTCTGAGCCTTGCGCTCATGATCACGGTGCTATTTTCCGTCCGCCGCTCCCATATCCGCGTCGAGTATTCCGTGAGTTGGCTGGCCGCATCGTTCATTCTTTTGCTGCTATCCCGCTCACGTGCGCTGCTCAACTGGATCTCGAACCAGCTTGGGCTCACCTATCCTCCGTTCGCGCTGATCCTCTTGGTTTCCTGCGTTTTCGTCGTAGTCATTTATCGCCTTTCCGTGGTGATCTCAGACCTGAAAGACGCCAACATAGCCATGGCCCAGCGGTTGGCGATCGTCGAGTTTCAATTGCACAACCAGAATGAAAAGCAGTAAAGCAGCACGCAACAAGAAGACTTCCGCGCGCGTCGTGGTCGCGGTTGCGCCCCGACAGCCAGTGTATTGGCCGTACGCCGCCGGAATCCTGGTGGCCATTTTTGCCGTGTTTCAGGTGTACTGGCCCGCCATCCGTGGTCCCTTCCTGCTGGATGATAGCGGCCTGCCCTACATGCTTCCCGCCTACGTAGGCCTTCCCCTGAGCGGCTGGGTTCGAGGTTTGCGCCCGCTGTTGATGTTCAGCTTTTGGCTCAATTACCAAAGCGCGGGCAGCCAGGATACCTTCGGCTATCATCTGGTCAACGTCGTTCTGCATTTGCTCAACGGCGGCCTGATTCTGCTCGCGGTTCGCAGAGTGCTGAGCTGGACCCGAGTCGAGAAATGGCACGCCGACGCGCTTTCGGTGTTTGCCGCGGGACTTTTTCTGCTGCATCCCTTGCAGACCGAATCCGTGACGTACGTCGCCAGCCGCTCGGAGACCCTCAGCGTTTTCTGGATCCTGGCAGCCTTCACGGTCTTCGTGTATCGCACCGGCGATGCGATCTCAACGCTCCGGGCGCTCGCGGTTCTGGCACTGTTCGGAGCGGCAGTCCTTTCCAAGGAGCACACCGCCGTGCTGCCCGCGGTGCTGCTGCTGACGGATTTCTACTGGAATCCCGGATTCTCGTTGGCCGGCATCCCCCGCAACTGGAAGCTGTATGTCCCTATCGTTGCCGGCGCTGCGGTGGCTCTGGCCTTCATATCGCGCGCGCTGAACATGGGTCCCACCGCGGGATTCGGCATCAAGGAATTTACCTGGTACCAATATTTCTTCACTGAATGCCGCGTGATTTGGGACTACCTGCGTCTGTTCATACTTCCCATCGGGCAGAATCTGGACCCCGACGTACCGATCTCGCGCACCATCGTCGACCATGGCGCCATCATCGGTCTAGCCGCCCTGGTCGCGGTGAGCGTGCTGGCGTGGATTTACCGCCGCCGCTTTCAACTCGCCTCTTACGGCTGGTTCGTATTTCTGATCCTGCTGGCGCCTACGTCTTCGTTCGTGCCGCTCCTGGACCCGTCGGCCGAACGCCGGCTCTATCTGCCCTTCATCGGTCTGCTGTTCATCGTGGTGGATTTCCTGAGCCGCTGGAAAACCACCAAAACCGTCTTCGTCACTGCGCTCAGCGCGGTACTGATTATCGAAGCCGCGGCCACGTATCAGCGCAATCAACTCTGGAACAGCGCCATCGATTTGTGGAAAGATACCGTCTCAAAGTCGCCCAACAAGTACCGGCCACGATTCCAGCTTGCGTTCGCGTATTATCTGGCGGGTGACAGCGCTGACGCTCTGGAACAGTTCCAGAAAACGGCGGATCTTGGAAAGGTCACCTACGATCTGTTGCTCGATTGGGGATTAGCTTATGACGCCGCCGGGAAGATGGACCAGGCGCTCGACAAATTCAAGCAGGCTGCCGCGGTAGAGCGCGACGCGCATGTGTATCAAACCATCGGCAATGAATACGGCAAGATGGGCAAGTACCCGGAGGCGCTGGACGCGCTAGCTACGGCCGTCAAGCTGGACCCGCGTTTCGCGATGACCTACTACACCCGCGGCAATGTTTACGAGCAGCAAGGCAACCGGGCGCAGGCCGCCCAGGACTACCGGCATGCGGCGCGGCTCGATCCTCAACTTCAGTTGGCGCGCGATGCGTTGGCACGCGTCAGCCAATAAATGCTGCGCATCGGCGTTAACGCGCTGTATCTCATTCCGGGAGGTGTCGGCGGGACCGAAATTTACCTGCGCAATTTGCTGAACGCGCTTGCTGAGATTGATTCCGTCAATCAGTACATCGTCTTCACCAATCGAGAAACTGGCGCGGATCTGGTCCCGAAACAGCCGAACTTCGAATGTGCTCCGCAGCCGGTGCGTGCATCGTTTCGTCCTGCGCGGATTCTGTGGGAGCAAGTAGCGCTCCCGCGAGCGGCGGCTCGCCAGCGCATCGATGTCCTGTTCAATCCCGGCTTTACTGGTCCCGCGATTTGCCCGTGCCCGCAGGTCACCGTGTTTCACGATCTGCAACACAAACGCCATCCGGAATACTTCCGCTGGTTCGATCTTCCGTTCTGGAATCTGTTGTTGTGGATTTCGGCGCGGCGATCGCGCGGGTTGATCGCGGTGTCTGAGTCTACGCGCCACGACCTGAAGCGCTACTACGGCGTGGAAGCCGAAGTGATCCACCACGGTGTCGAACGGCAGTTCTTCGAGATCGCCGGTATGCGGGAACCGGGCGATTACTTGTTGTGCGCTTCCACCTCGCATCCGCATAAGAATCTCGACCGCTTGCTGCGAGTGCATGCATCCATGCCGGATGCTCCACCGCTGGTGATCACCGGCGTACGCGGCTTCGCCGCCAAGGAAGTGGAGCAACTGGCAGGCAAACACGTCCGCATCTTGGGCTGGATTCCGCGCCGGGAATTGTATGAACTTTTCCGTTGCGCCCGCGGCTTTATTTATCCTTCGATGTTCGAGGGTTTCGGGATGCCTCTGTCGGAGGCCATGGCCGCGGGTGTCCCAGTGGCCTGTTCGGATATTCCGCCGCTGCGCGAAGTGGGCGGTTCCACGGTGCATTATTTCGATCCCGCCAGCGACAGCGCGATTCGCGAAGCGTTGACCATGTTAGCGACAGGCGCAATCCCGGCCGACCAGGCACAACGCCGCGCGGCAGATTTCAGTTGGGAAAAGTGTGCCCGCGCGACGCTGGATTATCTGAGCAGGTCTTCAAGCTGAATGCGCGAGTCGGTTTTCGAGTCGCGATACTTGACGATGATCGGCGTATATACCGACAGGCCCCATTCCTTTCCCTTGCTCTGCGTAATGGCGCGCGAGCCGGCCACCACCACGGCGTCCTCGGGAATCACCAGCGGCTGATCGTCCGTCGCTTTGTGAATGCCACCCTGCACCAGATCGTACACGGGCGTCGAGCGGTTCAAGATCACGCCCGATCCCAGCACCGCGCGGCGCTTCACAACCGTGCCTTCGTACACGCCCGTGTTGCCGCCCATCAGAACGTCATCTTCAATGATCACCGGCATTGCGCCCACCGGCTCCAGCACGCCGCCGATCTGAGCCGCCGCCGAGATATGACAATTCGCGCCCACCTGCGCGCAGCTGCCCACCAGTGCATGCGAATCGATCATGGTGCCGTCGCCCACCCAGCTTCCCGTGTTGATGAACATGGGCGGCATGCACGTTACGCCCTTGCCGATGTAGCAGCCGTCGCGAATGCTCGAACCGCCAGGCACGATGCGAATGCCGCGATCCGGCGTGAGGCGCTGCACCGGAAATGTGGATTTATCGAACCACGGCTGGCGGACCGGGTTGATGGACATGTCGACAATCGCCCCCATGCGGAACCCGATCAGGATGCCCTTCTTGACCCAGGCGTTCACGCGCCATCCGGTTGTTTCGGCCGGATCCGGTTCGGCCGAGCGAATCGCACCGGCGTTCAAGGCATGCTTGAATCGCTCGAAGAGCCGGAAATGTTCGTCATGGTAGAAAGCTGGCTTTTCTTCGAATAGCGCCTCGATCTCAGCCTGCATGCACGCTCCGGTCCGCCAGCAGCCCGAGAGCTTCCAGAACCTTTTCGATCTTGGCCTGGCTCGCGGCGCTGGGCGGGCACATGGGCAGGCGCCAAACCGGCTCGAGCAATCCCATCAGCGCCATGGCGGCCTTCACTGGAATCGGATTCGATTCTACGAAATTCACTTCCAGCAGGTGCAGATATTTGCGCTGCAGATCACGCGCGGCCGCGAATTGGTTGGCCAGCGCGTACTGCGTGAGAGCGGTCATTTCGCGTGGGATTTCATTGGAGGCCACCGAAACCACGCCGCGGCCGCCGAGGGCGACCAGCGGAATCGTAAACACGTCGTCGCCCGAGAGCACTGCGAAACTGGATGGGAGCTCGTGGATGACCGCCGCCATTTGGGCGATGTTTCCGGAGGCTTCCTTGACGCCGATGATGTTGTCGATTTCAGACAGCCGTTTCAGCGTTGCCGTTTCGACGTTTACCCCCGAGCGGCCCTGGATGTTGTAAATGACCATGGGCAGCTTGGCCGCTTCGGCTATTGCTTTGAAGTGTTGATAGATTCCTTCCTGGGTTGGCTTGTTGTAATACGGAGTAACGCTCAGAATCCCGTCGGCGCCCACGGCGCGTACTTCGCGTGCCAACTCGATCACCTCGGCGGTGCTGTAGCCGCCCGCCCCGCCCAGCACCGGCACGCGCTTGTTGGCTTCCTCTACCGTGATCTCGACCACCCGCAGGTGTTCCTTGCGAGTCAGCGTGGGATTTTCGCCGGTGGTTCCGCAGGGAACCAGGAAGTTAATGCCTTCGTCGACCTGCCGGCGGACCAGTGCGCGAAGCGTGTGTTCATCGAGCGAACCGTTCTTGTGGAACGGAGTCACTAACGCGGTGCCGCAGCCTTCAAACAACATGTCAACCTCCAAACAAGACGTTGCTGAATTCGTAGAATCCTTGGCGCCCGATTATCCATTGTGCCGCTTTCAAAGCACCACGGGCGAAACCTTCCCGGCTGCGCGCGGTGTGACGGAGCGTGATGGTGTCGGCAGCGGAATCGAACCCGATCTCGTGCGTGCCGGGGTGCGCGCCGGCGCGACTGGAGCTGGTGTCGATGGCGCGCTCGAAGCCGGCGGCCTTCATTTGTTCCACCAGTTTGATCAATGTGCCGGATGGCGCGTCTTTCTTGGTGATGTGATGGATCTCCCAGGCCCAGGCGCCGTATTCTTTCTCGTTCTTGAGCAGCCGCGCGGCTTCGACGACCAGGCGCGTGAAGACGTTGACGCCTACCGAGAAATTCGGGCTCCAGATCAGCGCCGAGTTGCTCGATTCGATGATGGACTTCGCTTCCGCGAGATGTTCGCTCCAGCCGGTGGTACCGACTACGATTGGGATGCGTGCGGCGGCCACCTTTCGGATGTTACCGAGGACCGCTGACGGGGTCGAAAACTCTACCGCGACATCGGCTCCGGCCAGAGGTTCGTCTCGATCGATATCCACGCGGGCGGTGACGCTGAACCCGTACTCGGGCGCAAGCTGATCGATCAGCCGGCCCATCTTCCCGTAACCGACGATGGCGAGATTAGGCATCGAACACCGCTGGATCCAATTCGCTGAAAAACTCCGAATGAAGAGCCGACACCGCCGCGCGCAGATCCTCGCCCGCCACGACGAATCCGAGGTTCAGCGCCGAAGCGCCCTGGGAAATCATGCGCACATTCACTCCGGCCAGCGCTTTGAACACCCGCGCCGCTACACCGGGGGTATAACGAATGTTATCGCCCACAATGCAGATGATAGCTTCATTTTCTTCCACCGACACTTCGGAGAACTCACGCAGATCCTTGACGATCTCGTTCAAGTGCTCGGACTGATCCACGGTGAGCGAGACATTAACTTCAGAGGTAGCGATCATGTCCACGGAAGTCTGGTAGCGCTCGAAGACCTCGAAGATTCGCCGCATGAAGCCATAGGCGAGAAACATGCGCGCGGCGTGGATGTTCAGCACCGTGACCTTGGACTTGCAGGCGATGGACTTGACCGGGTTGGTCGTGGGTACGGAGTCGGCCACGATGCGGGTGCCCTCTACCTGCGGGCGCCGCGAGTTCAAAATCAGGACCGGAATGTTGCGGTCGATCGCCGGCACGACCGTGGAAGGGTGCAGCACCTTAGCGCCGAAATAAGCCAGCTCGGCTGCTTCGGTGAACGAGATGATCTTCACGCGATGCGCGTTGGGAACGATTCCGGGATCGGCGGTCAGCATACCATCGACGTCGGTCCAGATCTGGATTTCCTCGGCGCCGATGCCCGCGCCGACGATGGAAGCCGTAAAATCGGACCCGCCGCGCCCTAGTGTGGTGGTGACCCCTTCCACTGTCGCGGCGATGAAGCCGCCCATTACCACGACGTGATCTTCGACCAACGGCGGAATGGCAGCGGCCAGTCTGGCATACGACTCTTCCAGGTTGGGCGCGGCCTGCGTATGCCGGCGGTCCGTGACGATCACTTTGCGTGAATCCAGGTGCACCGCGCTCAGCCCGTGATGCTTGAAATAATTGGTGACGATCAGGCTGGACAGGCGCTCGCCGAAGCTGGAGATGGCGTCGATGGAGCGCGGTGTCAGCTCGCCCAGCACCGCCAGGCCTTTCACCAATTCAGAAAGCTCCTGAAAGTGCTCGTCGATGGTGCGCTCCATGCCGGACTCGCGCAGATGATAATCGCGCAACGCGATGAGCTCGCGCAGAGCCTCTTCGCGCCGGCCGCAAACGGCCAGGTCGGCGATCTTCAGCAGACGATTGGTGGTCTTGCCCATGGCCGACACAACCACCACGGGCTTGCGGTTGAGCCGCGCCTTCACGATGCCGCTGACACGCTCGATTGCTTGGGCGGATTCGACGGAAGTTCCGCCGAATTTCATGACGATCATCAGTCCAGCAAACCCTCCGAGTACAGCAGCTCGGCGTTCAGCACGGCGGCCCCAGCCGCGCCCCGAATCGTGTTGTGCTGGAGCGCGATGAATTTGTAGCTGAGCGCCGGACACTCGCGCACGCGGCCGACGAAGGTCCCCATGCCGTTGTCGCGTTCGGCATCGCGGCGCGGTTGGGGCCGGTCCTGTTGCGGCATATAGGTGATGGGCTGCTGCGGTGCGCTGGGCAATTTGCGCTGCTGCGGGACGCTGGTAAATCCGGTCAGCGCCTCGATCACTTCGGCCAGCGCCGGCTTGCGCTCGAGGGCGAAGCTCGCCGCGACCATGTGCCCGTCCACCACCGGCACGCGATTGCACTGCGCGCTTACTTTGGCCGGGAGCGACCGGATGGCATCCCCGGTGAAATCGCCTAGAATCTTCTGCGTTTCCTGCTCCATCTTTTCTTCTTCACCGCCGATGAAAGGGATCACGTTCGCGTTGATATCCATGGATGCGACGCCCGGATAGCCGGCACCCGAAATGGCTTGCATAGTTGTGGCGATCACCGTCGTGATGCCGAATTGCTTCAATGGCGCTAGGGCCATCGCGAGCACCATGGTGGCGCAGTTCGGATTGGTTACGATCATCCCTTTCCACCCGCGCCGGCGCTGTTGTAGCGGAATGATCTTCAGATGATCCGGATTGATCTCGGGGATCAGCAGCGGCACATCCGATTCCATGCGATGGTTTTTCGAGTTCGACACCACGACGTGGCCGGCGTTCGCGAAGGCCTGCTCGATCTCGGTGGCAACTGAGGAGTCGGTTGCCGAAAAAACCAGCCTGGGCGCGTTGCCCGGTTTGCATTCTTCCACCGGAATCGATTGCACCATCGCGGGCATCACGCCGTTTAGCCGCCAGCTTGTGGCCTGGCAATATGGCTTGCCAGCCGAACGGTCGCTCGCGCCCAGCCAGGTCACCTCGAACCACGGATGGTTCTGCAAAAACTTCACGAAATGTTGGCCGACCATTCCGGTCGCGCCCAGAATTCCGACTTCGATCTTTTGCCCGTTCATCATGTTCGTTCCTTCACGATTTCATTAGCTGCTGGATCATGCGTTTATAAATTTGAATTGCTTCGAGGATCTGGTTCTTGGGGATGCGCTCTTCAGAAGTGTGCGCGACATGAATCGATCCCGGCCCCAGCAAATATGGTTTGCCCCACGCGGTGCCGAACCACGGGATGTCGGTAGTGAAGGCGACCACCGTGGTTTCAAAACCATCCAGCCCGCCCAAGAGTACGGCGGGCGTGTTCAGAAGTTCCTTTACGTCCAGCTTGGCTTGGACAGCGTTAGTTATGGCCTGCCGCGTGGAAGCGCCGTCGTCCACCAGCCGGATAAAAATTTCCGCTTGCGCGTGATCTGGAATCACGTTGGGCGCGCGGCCGCCTGTGATGGTCCCGATGTTCAGCGTGCTTGGCCCCAGAATCTTGTCGTTCGGAAGCGGAAGACGACGAACGACCTCCAGCACATCCAGCAGCTTCTCGATGGCCGATTCGCCCAGCTCGGGATAAGCCGAGTGCGCCATCTTCCCGCTGGCGGTGAGCTGGAGGCGTAGTGCGCCCTTGGAACCGAGCGCGAGCTTATTCTCGGTGGGTTCTCCATTGATCAGAAACTTCGAGCCACGCGGCTGCCTGGCCGCCACGATTGCGCCGGTGCTGTTGCGCTCCTCGCCCACCACAAACAGCAGCGCCATGTTGTTGTGGCCGGCTTCCAAAAGCTCGCGAACGGCGAAAATCATGGACGCGATGATGCCCTTGGTGTCGCATGCGCCGCGGCCCCAAATGTGCTGGCTATCTTCGCGCGATGGGAAGAAGGGCGGAACCGTGTCCATGTGGGTGGACAGCGTCACAACGGGATCGCCAAATGTCGCCAGCACGTTGAAGCGGCGGTCTTCGACGGGCATTCGCTCCACGCGCCCGGCGTGGCTGGCGGCCAGCTCGCTTAATTTCGAGAAGAGCAGGTTGCCGATAGCCTCTTCGTTTTCGGTGATCGACTCGACGTCCACCAACGCGCGCGTTAGTTCGAAAGCATTCATAAGTTAACGGGAGGGATGGAGGAGGGTCGACGCGAGCCAAGCCGCGTGCTTCCCGGTAGCGCTCCATCCGATCTCCAATCCACGAGATCCGAATGACAGTGGGCCGGTGTTAGCCGGACCCCCCAACCGCGCCGGGCGATGGCTGCCGCGGCCGATTTCGGCGGAATAAATTGCGCCCCTTTCGCCAGCCGCTCCGGAGCTTCCCGGAATTGCGTGAACCGGCTACTGATGGCCTCCGCGCCTCTACGAGGACACAACCAGCATAGCAAGAATTGTCACGATCGAGACAAGCTAGGCCGGGTACGCGGGATGGGCTTTCACTTCGAGAATCTGCTCGGCGTGGCGCAGGTCGTGGGAGGCCATTGTGAGAGCCCACTGATAACCGTCCATGCTGTCATAGGCGCCATTGGTAACGATTTTGAGCGGGGGCGCCTCCATGACGTGCTCGCGCAGACCTGGCGTAGACCGTACGAAATCGCTAAGCCGATCGCAGTTTTCAAAAAGGCGCTGCAACGCTTCCTGAGGGTTCATCTGGCCGGTGGGCTGGATGAAATCCGGGGCTTTCACTCTGTTCGAACGGTCGGGAATCTTTTCGATCGCGAGCCGGTCTATCAGTCGATAGTCCCGATCGGGCGGGGCCGCGGGGGCTTCGGCTAACTTCGCGAGGCGGCCTTCCAGGACGCGCTCCCGGACGATCACCATGTGCTCCAGTATCTCGGCGATGGACCAGCGGTCGGGCGCGGGTTTGAATTGCCATTGAGCATCCGAGAGGCCGGTTGTGATCGCGACTACGCGGGCGCGCGCCCTTTCAAAATGCTGACGTGCTTGCTGTTGATCCGTGGTTTCGACGGCTGTCATTTTGATCTCCTTCACCGGAACGACGTGCCAAGCGACGTCAAATCGACAAGCGCGCGCGGACTTTTTCCTGGGAGCGGCTTCGCCCGGAGCTGCTATGGAAGCCCGAGTTCCTTCTTGATCGCAACCACGTTTCGGGACGCCTGATCCTGCATGTTGCTCTTCATGGCCGCGCATTGTTCGAAGTAACGCAGCGCCTCGCGGATCTGGCCTTTGTCGCCGATGGACTTGCCGAACTGGTAATTCGCCAGACCCAAGTCGAACAGAGCGGTGGCCTCGTAGGTGCCGCCTTTTAGGGACGGCAGGCTGGCTCGCAACGACTTGATGGCGGGCCCCCAGCGTTGCTGCATCGCATCGCCAACGCCCAGGAAGAAATTCGCATCCGCGACTTTGCCGGCCTCGTTGCCACCTTCCACTTTCGGCCTGCCATTCAGCGCTTCCAAGGCTCGGTTCGCGCTGGATCGCACAGCGTCCGCCCGGTTACCGCGCCAGTTGCAATCGGCTTCAAACAGCATCGCCTCGGCGTTCTTGGAATCGGCCGCGGCCAATTTCCCGGCCTCCGCGCAGCCCTTTCCTCCGAGCGATGCCAGGTAGCGAGGCGTGATCAGCCACATGTACTGGCTCTTGGGGCTGATTTTCTCGAGCGTTTCGCCCAAACTCGAAATCTCCTTGGGATCGCGCGATTTGGACGCCGCCGCGTAAATCGCATACTCGGCGTAGGTCGCCACTTCCTTGGCGTGCTCCATATCGGCCTTCTCGTCGTCATTGGCGGGAGTCTTGCCTGAGCCGGTGACCTTTTGAGCAGTCTCGGCCGCCCGCTCGGCCCACTTCCTCACCTGCTCGGCGTCGCCTTTGCCTTCGGCCGCCTTGATGGCGTTATAGCAGAGGTCCACTTCGTTGGGACCGCCGGTGTAGGCCTTGTCGGCCGCGTCCAGCGCTTTGTCGAATTGCTTCTGCTGGAGGTAGGCTACCTCCAACTGGCCAGCCACCCAGGGAGCGCCTTCATGCTTGGGGTACTTCGACAAGAAGTCCTCCTCCAAGGCGATCTTCTTGGCGTCATCAGTTTCCTGGCCGATGGCCTGAAGCTGCTGCCCTTCCGGTGTGCCGACGTTGATGGTGAAGTTTTGCCGCTGCGCCAGGAGCGGAAAAACGAATATGGCTAGAATCGCTACGCTGCGTTTCATCCCAAATCTCCTAAGGGAGGAATTTAACACAAATGACGGTCGGGTGAAACATCGGGCCTATCCGCCGGCAGCTTAAACCTCCAGTTTGTACTTGGTTGCGGCCAGCCCGTAGAGCCGGCGCCAGACCAGCCGGTTGAACGTAACCACCATGAGAGCCATCACCACAGTCGCTCCCAAAAGCATCGCAAAGTTGCCGCTATCGCTGGCGGCGCTGATCACGGCGCCCAGGCCGGTAGTGGAAATGGTCTTTCCCTGGAAGCGAAAATATTCGGCCACGATGCTGGCGTTCCAGGCTCCGCCGGAGGCAGTTACGAATCCGGTTATCAGATAAGGAAAGATGGCTGGAAGAAACAATTGCCGCCATCGCTCCCACCGCGCGAAATGAAAGACGCTGCAAACTTCCTTCAGATCCGTCGGGATGGCGCTGGCGCCCGCAATGACGTTGAACAGAATGTACCACTGCGTGCCGAGCAGCAACAGGACGATAGAGCCGATGCCGAGCCCGCCACCGATTCGAATCAAGAACAACAGCACGATCGGGAACAGCGCGGTCGCGGGCACCGAAGCCGCGATTTGTGCGAGGGGCTGCGCGATGGCGGCCAGGCGCGGCTGCAATCCGACCAGCACGCCCACCGGCACCGTCCAGAGCCCGGCCAGTAAGAGCGTCAATTCTACTCGCAGGAAAGTTGCTCCCGCGCCGCGAAGAATGGTAGCCAGGTCGGATCGGGAAAGCGAAGTGAGCATCGCGCCCATCTTGACGGCGGCGAACGCCAGGCCGAATACCGCGGCCGTTGCCGCCAGGCGCAGTAACCATACTCTGGCCGGACGCGTTGTCTTTCTCTCTACGGTCTCGGCGCGCTGGGCGAAATGCAAGCCGAGTTTTTCGCGCGCGGGAGCCACCGACACCCGGCTCAGAACAGCTAGCGCGCGGGACCGGCGCAGCAGGTCCAAAACCCAGGAGCGCGGAGTGCGGGAAGCCTCCACTTGCTCCATTTTGAACTTTTCACTCCAGGCGATCAGCGGGCGCCAAACCAGTTGGTCCAGCAAAATGATCACCGCGACCATGACTATCAGCCCCCACCCGATGGCTCGCATGTCGCCGGCGTTGGAGGCGGTTTGCAAATACGAACCCAAGCCGGGCAGGCGCAGATCGCGATTGCCCAGCACGAACATTTCGCACGCCATCAGGAAGAACCACGCGCCCGCCACCGACATCATCGAATTCCACACCAAACCGATGGCGGAGTAAGGCAGCTCCAGTTGCACCAGCTTTTGCCACCAGTTCAGACGATAGACTTCGGCCGCTTCCAGCATCTCGCGCGGAATGGCCTTCATGGACGCATACACGCTAAAGGTCATGTTCCAGACCTGGCCGGTGAGAATCAACAAAATCGCGCCCAGTTCCACTCCGAGCTGGCGAGTCGGGAAGAGCGAAACCATGGCCAGCATTACGCCCGGAAGGAAGCTCAGCACCGGGATGGATTGCAGAGTGTCCAGCAGCGGCACCAGGATGCGCTCGGCGCGCCGGTTGTGCGCCGCGATGTAAGCGTAGATCAGGGTGAAAACGAAGCTCAGCGCGTAGGCCACAATGATTCGAGCGAGCGAAAAGGCGGCATATCGGGGCAGCGCCGAGGGACGCAGATCAATGGTCGCCTGCGCATTCATCGGACCAGCCCAGTAGCGGGCCAGCGCGAGCAGCGCATAAAACATTGCCAGGCCCGCGACCAGGATCGGCAGGTCCCGCGCCAGCGAAGACACAGATGTTGACAGCCCTTCCCACTGCATGCCGAAGAATCGCCTGCCGCCGTTACGCGCTTCTAGTGATGCCATGATTCTTCGCCGGTTTCCGCGGCAGCGGTTTGGTACAAAACCAGCCGGTCGCTCTCCGAGTCGTAGCTGAAAACGTCGCCATAGCGGCCCCAGTCGAGCGCGGTGTCGATCTGGCGCTGGACATCCTCGCGCGAGAAGTGTTCGTCCAAAATGTCGCGGAAGAACTCCAGCGGCATGCTGTGGTCCGATTTGCTTGCGAGCGCCTTTTGCATCTGCTGTAACAGTGGAACGCGCGCCAGCATGGCCTCCCGGAACAAGACCTTGCGGGTGGCGATGTCGCCTTCGGCGAACTGCTTGCCCGGGGCCGTGATCTCCAGGTCGCCCTTGTCGAGCTGGGCGAAGCCGAGCAGAGTAGCGGCTTCCACGATGGGCAGCAGATCGTCCACTTCCATCTGCAACTCCTCGGCGACGTGATACAGGTCTTCCTTGCCGCCGCGATCGTTGACCAGTTCCAACAAACCACCGATTCCTCCCGGGCGCGCGTGCGGCAGCATCGGGTAGGCAGGCTTCTTGGCGGCGCGTCCCGGCACCGGCGGCTCGGCTTCCAGCTCAGGCTCGGTCATGAGCTTGTAGATATAGTCCACGTACAGGGGAAACTCAGCCGAGTTGCGCTGGCGGGGCTGTTTGAGCGGGATCGGAAAATCGGCGCGAATCTTGGCTGGATTGCGGCTCAGGACCAGCACGCGGTCGGCCAGCAGCACGGCTTCCTCGATGTTGTGAGTCACCAGAAAAATGCTGTGGATCGGCATCTTCTTTTCGAGCCACAGCTCCATCAGCTCGCCGCGCAGGTTTTCGGCGGTCAGCACGTCCAACGCCGAAAAGGGCTCGTCCATGAAGAGAATCTCCGGTTCCACCGCGAGCGCGCGAGCAAAGCCGACGCGCTGCTTCATTCCGCCCGAAAGCTCCTTCGGATAGGCGTTCTCAAAGCCCTTCAAGCCGACCGACGCCAGCGTGCGCAGCGCCCGGCGGTGGCGCTCGGAATGCTTCATCGCACGCGCCAGCAGCGGCGCTTCCACGTTCTCGAGCACGGTGAGCCAGGGAAACAGAGCGAAGCTTTGAAAGACGATGGCGACGTTGGGGCGGGTCTCGCCGAGCGGCCGGCCGTGCCAGAGAACGTCGCCGGCCGAAGGTGCGGTTAATCCCGATAAGATTCTCAACAAGGTGGATTTGCCCGAGCCGGAGGCGCCCAGCAACGCGACGATCATGCCCGGTTGCACGGCCAGGTCGGTGGGAGCGATCACCTGGACTTGGCCGCCATCCGGACGTTCGAACGATTTTTCAATGCCGCGCGCCTCGACAATCGGTTCGGCCGGAAGAGCGGCCTGGCGGGCGGCTTCGATTTCAGCAGCAGGACCAAGCTGGGGTTCGGGCCCTTTCACTTCGACGTTCGCCAGCTCGTCCATCAGGCGCTGCCAGGCCTCTTCGGGCAGCTCATCGAAGAAATGCATCCGCTCGCCGGGATTCATCGCGTCGACAATGGCGTTCATCTCGTCGCGCGGCCGGGAGTGCAACAGAACGTAGGTGTGGTAGTAGGGAAACGCGCCTGCCAACCGGGCCGCCAGGTCGATCGGCAGCTTGCGAAACAGGGCCTGCTGCTGCTCGTAGGGAACGCTCGTGAACAGGTCGGCGGCGAGCTCGGCATCCATGTTGCGGAGCAGCGCGATGGCTTGATCCCAGCGCGCTTGGGAAACGATGTTCTGTAGCTGGTTGTTCGCCAAGGCATCCACAACCTACCACAGTTGCTCGCTGGGCTTGCAGTAATCGAAATGTCACGGGCGAGGCCCGATGCGCGATACTGGCTCAAGTATGCCGCGGAGCGGTCAGCCATGAGCAGCGTGGAACTCCAACAGCACCTTCCCACTCGCGCGGCCGGGAGCGGCGTGGCCGTGCTGATCCCCTGCTACAACGAAGAAAAAACGGTGGGCGACGTAGTGCGGCAGTTTCGCGCCGCGTTGCCGGAATCCGAGATCTGCGTCTTCGACAATAATTCCTCCGATGGCACGGCGGAAGCGGCGCGCCGGGCTGGGGCCAATGTCTTCCTGGAGCGCCGTCGCGGCAAGGGGTACGTGGTGCAGTCCATGTTTCGCAAGATCCAGGCCGGCATCTACGTGATCGTGGATGGCGACGGCACTTATCCCGTTCAGGCGGTGACGCGCTTGATGGAACCGGTCCTGCGACAGGAAGCCGACATGGTGATCGGCTCGCGCCTGGCCACGGCCGCCAACAGCCAGTTCCGCTGGCTGAACCGCGTAGGGAACCGGTTCTTCCTGGTGCTGCTGAAGTTCATCTTCGGAGTCCGTCTGACGGATCTGCTCAGCGGATATCGCTGCTTCAGCCGTCGCTTGGTGCGCGGGCTGCCTTTGTTCGGCGGCGGTTTTGAAACCGAAGCGGAGATGACCATCAAGGCCTTGCAGCGCGGCTTCACGATAACGGAAGTTCCGGTGGATCTGACCGCGCGTCCGGCGGGAAGCCCGTCCAAAATCCGCGTAGTGCAGGATGGCTTCGTAATTCTCAATTGCATGCTAGTGCTGCTGCGCGATTACAAGCCGCTGACCTTCTTCGGCGGCGCGGGAGTGCTGCTGTGGCTGGCCGGTGCGATTCCAGCTATTTGGGCGGGCATCCAGTATTCCGAGACCGGTTCGCTTCCAGTTCTGGCCTGCCTGATCGGCGCGACACTGTTATGCGCCGGCACTGCGTCCATGACGGTCGGGCTGGTGCTGCACTCCATTGCGCGGCGATTCCAGGAACTGGATCATCAGATCCAGACCTTGGCCGACGACCTGCGGTCGGACGACTCGCGCTAGCATAGAGAACTTATGGACATTTCTGGAAAAGTGGCACTCGTGACTGGCGGGGCTTCGGGCTTGGGCGCCGCGACAGTGAGAACTATCGTATCGTCCGGCGGACGCGCCGTGATCCTGGACCTGAACGAGCAATTGGGGAACGCGTTGGCCGGTGAGCTGGGAGCCGTAGCGCGTTATGTGCGCGCCGATGTCAGTTCGGCTGCTGACGCGGAGCAAGCGGTAAAGGCCGCAGCCGCTGCGTTCGGAGCGCTGCATATCTGCGTGAATTGCGCAGGCATCGGCGATCCGCAACGGATCGTGACCAAGGAAGGTCCCGCGGATCTTGAACGGTTCAACAAAGTGATTCGCGTGAATCTGATCGGCACTTTCAATATCGCGCGCCTGGCGGCGTGGGAAATGTCGCGCAATCAGCCGGGCCCGGATGGCGAGCGCGGCGTGATCATCAATACCGCATCGGTGGCGGCCTTCGACGGGCAGATCGGCCAGGCGGCGTACTCGGCTTCCAAGGGCGGCATCGTGGCTCTGACGCTGCCGCTGGCGCGCGATCTCTCGGGTCTGGGCGTGCGCGTCATGACCATCGCGCCGGGGTTGTTCGATACTCCGCTGCTGGCGCGCCTGCCCGAGGACGTGAAAGCTTCGCTCGGCGCCATGGTTCCTTTCCCCAGGCGCCTGGGCCGGCCCGAGGAATACGCGCTGCTCGCCAAACAGATCATCGAGAATCCGATGCTGAATGGCGAAGTGATCCGGTTGGATGGCGCTATTCGGATGGCGCCGAAGTAAACCAGAACGTTTGTAGGTCTAGGTCGAGCGCTTGGCGTCGATTTGGAAATTGAGATCGCCGCCGCCATCCATGGTGATCTTCATCTGATCGTCCGCCGCGAGTTTTCCGGTGCACTTAAAGCTCATTTGCTGGCCGCCCGCGTCGACGCTTAGGCCGAACTGCAGCGTCTCGCCGTCGATTTTTCCATCGGATATGTCGATGTCGCCGGTCGGGCCGCTGACGGTGCCTGTGACTTTGCCAGCATCCACCTTGAAAGTGAAGGTCAACGATATGGTTTGACCGTCCGGCGTATTTACGTCGCCGATCCATTTTCCGCCGACATCAGCGGCGCTGACTGTGGCGGCGAGAAAGCCAAGGAACACGGTCAGTAATGATGCGCGTCGAGTGAACTGGTTCATAGAGGAGACTCCTTCTGGATATTGAGGCAATCATAGCATGCCGTGCGCATTATGGAAGGCGCTGGAGCGTGAGGCGGCGCGTCAGGCGATCCGAACCGGCGCGGATGGAATTGGGCGCGGTGCCGAAGATCAGCTTGCCATTCTCAAAATGGAAGATTCGGTGCTGGTCCGTGCCCACGTAGTCCGGGCGCCACGCGGCTTCCACCTTGAACGACACGCTGCCGGCGGTTTCGTCGATGTTCACCGGGCCCGCATAGGCGATGTAGGAACTGGTCAGCATGGCCTTCATTTGATCCGCCAGCGGCTTGCCTGGCGCAAACGACGGCGTATCGCCGGACATGATTTGCAGGTACAGCCATCCGTCCTGGACCACGATGGAACCCACCGGATGTTCTCCCCAGGGATGGCGCACCACCTCGCCGTTGTCGCGAACATCCTCGGCCGCCAGCAGTTTCCAACGGCCCTCCAGGCTATCGGCGGCACTCGCGTGGGCGAGCGCCATCAGGACCAAGGCAAGCAGGCGTGTGCGCATATGCGAAGCATCGTATCAGACCGCGCGGCCCTGCGCTCAATGCGCGCGTCCGGGGTTAGAATAGAGATCGTGCAATATCAACAACTGGGCAACACCGGAGTTTTTGTTTCGCGCCTGTGTCTGGGCGCCATGACTTTCGGCGGTAAGGGCGGCCTGTTCGAAGTGATTGGCGGGCTACCGCAGCACGATGTCGATACGCTGGTCGCAAATTCGCTGGATGCGGGAGTGAATTTCATCGACACCGCCAATGTTTATTCCTATGGCGAATCGGAAACCATGGTCGGCAAAGCGCTGGGCTCGAAGCGCAAGGACGTCGTGGTGGCGACCAAGGTTTTCGGGCGCATGGGTCCGGGCGCGAACCAGGTGGGGCTCTCGCGGCTGAATATCATGCGGGAGGCGGAAGCGAGCCTGGAGCGCCTGAACACCGACTACATCGATCTGTATCAGATCCACGGGTTCGATTCCGTGACGCCGCTCGAAGAGACGCTCAGCGCGCTCACCGATCTGGTGCGGCAAGGCAAAGTCCGCTACATCGGCTGCTCGAATCTGGCCGCCTGGCAGGTCATGAAGGCGCAAGGAATCTCCGCGCTGAACCATCTGGAGAACTTCATCACGCTGCAGGCCTATTATTCGCTGGTCGGCCGCGAACTGGAGCGCGAGATCGCCCCGATGCTGCTGGATCAGAAGATCGGTCTGCTGGTGTGGAGTCCGCTGGCTGGTGGTTTCCTGTCCGGGAAGTTCACGCGCGCGGGGGCCTCGGACAATGCCGCGCGGCGCGCCAAGTTCACCTTCCCTCCGGTGAATCTGGAACAGGGCTACAACATCATCGATACTCTTATGGCCGTGGGGGCACGGCGCAACGCAACCGTCGCGCAAGTGGCGCTGGCGTGGCTGCTCCATCAGTCTTCGGTGAGCAGCGTGATCATCGGCGCGCGCAATGCGGCGCAGTTGAAAGACAATCTCGGCTCCGTCGACGTGAAGCTCGAAGCGGAAGACCTGAAGCAGATCGACGAGGCCAGCAAGCTCTCGCCGGAATATCCCGGCTGGATGCTGGCCGGGCAGGGATCGGACCGGAGACCGGGGCAGGTGCGCGACTGGTCCAGGTTCATGGCCGCGGCGAAATAGTCAGAACGAGATTCCGAGAAACAGGGCGGCTTCGTTCTTTCGAAACGTGCCATTCGAGCCGCCCCAGCGCGTGTAGCGGACCTCCGGCAAAATCGCGAAGTGTCCGATGCGATAGCGCACGCCCGCCGCGACGGTGGCTCCGACTTCCAGATCGCTTCGGAAACTGTCTCTGAACGCGAACGTATTCGGGGCGCCATTTGCATCGATGGAGGTTTCCGTCCCGGCCTGGTTGATATTCGCGAATCGCAATGCCCAGCCGGTTCCGATGAAAGGCTGCCAGGCTGAATCGCGGCGAAAGTAGTATTTGCCGAGCAGAGGAAATTCCCACATGTTCGCCCGCAGGCGATTCGCGAACGAAGCGGGCCCTGGTCCCGAAACGACGCCTGTCGAATCGAGCAGCTGATAGCTGAAACTGTTGCCGAGGCGCTGATAAAGAGCGTCGGCTTCCAATGCAAAGCCAGCGAGCAGGCGCACTTCGATGGATGGGCCGATGACGTAAGGCCGCGATTCGTCGTGATTGTAAGTCTGATCAATGAGTGGGACTCCGCCGAGCACGCCGACCGAGACGGTTTGCGCCAGTGAAATTGCCGAAAAGATGGGCAAGAGAACCAAAGCGAGTTTGTTCATATGAAGATGAGATGGCAAGCCAAGGGCCAGCGGCGCGCCTCCGTGTTTTAAACAAGTTTGCAGAGCGGCGGCGTGAATAGGCCGCACGCGTGTGAATCGAGCCGCGAGGTTTAGTTAGATTCTTAATCCAGCGGGACTGAACCGGTGTATCTAAGGATGTAGAGCCCGCCGGTGAAACGGTCGTTGGTATAGATCAGCCCGTGCTCGTCGACAATCGCGTGATTCATCTGGCTGGTGCCCGAAGGATTCCTGGGCGGCGCGGCCGGGATGTAGTAGCCGATTTCCTCCAGGTGCGGAGGCGCATCCGGGACTCCGGCGGGACCGGAAGCGATGTGGAAGATGCGCACGCCGCCGTTGAACCAGCTCGCCACGGTAGTGTTCTTCAGTTGCGCGTACAAGGGACCGGGAAAATTGGGATGAATATTGTGCGCGCCAAAGCGGCCGCCGCGCCGGCATAGTTCGCCATCGTTGGCATGCCATGGCGCAGTCCCGATGACCATGGGGTTCGACTCGGCTCGAATGTCCATGAGCCAGACCAGCTTGGGCGCGTCTTTGCAATTATCGGCCGTGGCTTCGTCTGAAACCAGCGCCAGGCCGCGATTGAAGAGCGGTTGGAAAGTGTGCGTGAAGCCGGTGTAGGGTGGTCCAAATTTCGCTTGGCCGACGATCTTCGGAGTGAAGCTCCGCGCGCGCCCGGCCTTGACTTCGGCGAGTCCTGAGATGTCGAGAATGAAGGCGCCGCCTTCGATATACGCCATGTACGCGCGATCGGGATGATCGGGCCAGACTTCCACTTGATGCGGGCGGTAGCCGCTGTCGAATTTGGGATTGCGCGCGGGCAGGCATTCGGGCAGACACGCGTCGCCCTTGCGCGTGCCGGGATACCACCAGCGCCCCACTTCGCGCGGATGGCGCGGATCGCGCAGGTCGACAACAAGGTAGAACTGATCGTCGTTGGGATTGGTGGGATCGAAATCAGGCATGCCGGTGGTGAGGTGCGCGAATTCGCCGTCCACGAACCACAGGCAATGCACGCCGCGTGAGTTGGCGCCGGAGGTGTCGAAGAAGGAGAGTGCGAGATCGCCAAGCGTCTTGGCTTTCTGTAGGCGCGCGAAGTCGGAGACGTCCAGCACCCACATGCCCGCGGATTTTTCGCCTTTGCGCAGGGTCTGGTTGGCCACCGCGAGCACGTTGCCCGCTAGGCCGAGCGAGTTGCAACGCGTGACTCCGGGGGCCGGCGAAGGGAGCTGGTTAATCAGGACCGGCTGTTCGGGATGCGTGACGTCCACAATGCTGAGGCAGCTTTTTTGGCCTTCGTGCGCCAGATAGAGAATGCGCCGGCCGTCGGGCCACTGCTGCAGGGCCAGACCTTCCCCGCCGTCGCCGTTTCCGTTGAGATCGTTGTGGCCGACTAGCGTCATGTTGCTGGATTCGGCGGTGGGTTGAGCGAGCGCGGGCGTGGTCAGCAGAAAAACCGTCGTAAGAAGCGGAACTGGGAGCCGGCGATTCATTTCGTGAGTCGCGCGACCACTTCTTCGACCACGGCGTTGGCTTTGGATTCGATTTCAGCCTTAGTCTGGTCCTGGATCGGATGCGGTACGTAGACGGCGTCGAATTCCGGGCGGCCCAGCGCGGCGGCTTGGGCGCGCGCGGCGGTCATGAATTCGTGCGTCGCCACCGGCACCGATGGCAGGCCCATATTTTCCAGTTTCAGCGTGTCGTGCAAACTGCACGTTGTGCAGGACCCTCAATCGGCCAGTGCTTCGATTACCGCGTCGGCGCCGCGGATCTTTTCGATCACGGCGGCGGGAGCGGGTTTGGCGAAGGTCGGCTTCATTTCGCGGATCACGTTCGCGACGCCGTAGCGATCTCTCAACACGCGCTCCATGCGATCCAAGAAGACGCTGCCGCCAGGCTTGCTAATGTCGAGCAGCGCGATGGTCTTGCCTTGAAGTTGAGAAAGGCGCCGCGCGGCCGGCCCGGCCTGGGGTGCGCTTTCGTTCATCGGATTCACTAATGTGATCGGCATTCGAGTCTCCTTAAATCGGATAGGTCACCATCTGGCTGCCGCGCGGGCCGGCCGACCAGCTTCCCAGCACGGCCGAGAATTTGCCCGCCGTTCCTCCGGCCACGACGATTTTAATCGATTCGGGCGTCCGGAATTTTTGATAGCACGGCTCGCCGTCAATCGAGATCTCTTTGTACATGCCGCGCTGCGCGACGCCCTCGCCCGGCTCGCCATCGTAGCAGCGCAGCGGTACGCCGGTGTTCTCGAACAGGAAATCGCGGACGTTTTGCTTCGAAAAGCCGTCGCGATGGATGGTATGGACGTGCTCCGGACCGAGCACGAGCAGCGCTTCAAAACCCAGGCAGTTGCGATAGCTCCAGACTGTTGCGAGCGCGTAGGCGATGGCTTTCAGCACGCCGCGCGCGGTGCGGGCGTTGTGCTCACTGATACCGTGCGGAGCTTCGGCCGCGAACAATGTAACGGCGCTTTGATCGCGCTCGATGCCGTGTTCGACGTGCAGCGGCTCCCAGGGGTTTTCTTCTTCGTTCTCGGCGATGCAGTAGGAAAATTTGCCGGGATTGCCGAGCGCGGACATATCGATGCCGTCCGGACGCGCTCCGCCTAAGTTCAAAAGGATCAACTGCAGCGCGCGGCCTAGCGTGCTGTTGGCGCGGGCGACGTTGCTAAAGACGTTCTGGCGCGAGTGGAAATTCAGTTCGCCTCGCACGGGGCCGTTCACGATGATGAGCGGCGCGGCGAAGTGGGTGGTGGCCTGCACTCCATGGGCATTGAAGCGTTCGTCTGCGATGGCACGCATCAGAGGAATCAGGACGCGCATCATTTCAGGAACGCAGCCGGCCATCACCGCGTTGGCCGCGATTTTTTCCACGGTGGCTTCGCCGTAGCAGGGAGGAATGCGCGCGATCATCTGCCGAGGGTCGTGCCCGGGGGCGGCTCGCAGCATCTTTTCGACGCGCTCGCGCGTAGGCGGCACGACGGGCAAGGCATCTTTGAATACCCGGAAGCAGTATTCGTGCGGATCTTCGTCGTCGGCAAGATCGATAGCGGAGGCGGGAGCGCCGCGCGTCGAGTATAGGTCGAGCGCCGCGGCTGTGGCGTCTTCGGTTTGCGCTTCGAGATGACGCGAGGTGCAGCCTGGCTTGCTCGCCGGTGCGCCGTCGTAGGGCGTCGCGACCGGCTCGCGTCCCAGAAGCCCGGCGATTTCGTTAAGCGCTGTCTTGTCGAAACCCGGCTCCTGGCGCACGATGCGGTCGTGCTCATCCAGGACGTAGAGCGTCGGGACTGTCACGACGCCGAGACGTTTGGAAAGCTCGTAGCCCGGATCGCGCTCCACCGGGAAGCGCACATCCATCTGGCGGACGAACTCACGCGTCGCGTCTTCTGGATCCTGCGAGACGGCCGCGACCGAAGCCGCGTTACCGGCTAGCTTGTTTAGATACGGCGTAATCAGGCGGCAGGTGGGGCAGTCGGTTTGAAGGATGGCCAGCAGGCGGAGGGTCGGCATGGCTCACCACTTGTCGATGTGTATGGGATGCGCGGGCGGTTTGCCTTCGCACCAGTAGTGATCGAAGTTGGTGACGCCGGCCAGCTCCGTGAGGCAGTCCTCGTCGATCCATTCGCGGCCGGTGGAGGTGCGCGGCTCCTGCGCGAAGATGGCCAGCGAGGCGTCGCACAGAATTTCGGGCGTGCGCCACTGATCGCGCGTGGAGAGGCCCCAATTGATGGACGCCTGGCTCTCGATGATCGTGCGCGGCCACAGCGCGTTCGCGGCGATATTGTCGGCGCGATGCTCCTCCGCGATGCCGATCGCGAGCCG
>DATJWJ010000129.1:0-9633 GCA_035501355.1 Bryobacteraceae bacterium
CGATCTGACGTAAGATGTAAGCTACCTCGAAAGCGCTTCCATCATGAGTTCTGCCACCGAAACCGCCAAAGCGGACCAGGGATTTGTACGCGGCCTGGGCCTCTTCGATTCCACCATGATCGTCATCGGCGTGATGATCGGCTCGGGAATCTTCATCGTCTCCGCCGACATGTCCCGCATGATCGGTAGCCCCGGATGGATGCTCATGGCCTGGGTGATCACCGGATTCCTCACCATCACCGCGGCGCTCTCGTACGGCGAACTGGCAGCCATGCTCCCGCACGCCGGCGGCATGTATGTCTACCTGCGCGAGGCCTTTTCGCCGCTCTGGGGATTCCTCTACGGATGGACGCTCTTCATGGTGATTCAGACCGGCACCATCGCCGCCGTGGCCGTGGCCTTCGCGCGATTCCTGTCGATCGTCTTTCCGCCCGTAGCGGAGGACCACTACCTCATCGCGCCCATACACATCACCGAAGGCTACGCAGTCTCGCTGTCCACCGCGCAGCTCGTCGCCATCCTCGTAATCGCTTTCCTCACCTGGACGAACTCGCGCGGACTCGAATACGGCCGCATCGTGCAGAATGTCTTCACCAGCGCCAAGACCGTCGGACTCATCGGGCTGATCGTCGTCGGTATTCTCTTCGGGCGCAACGCCGCCGCCACCTCCATCAATTTCCACGACATGTTCCGCTTCTCGGCCTTCGATCCTTCGCTCGGCGTGGCCGCGGGAAGCATCTTCGGCCTCATTGTCGCGCTCTCGGTGGCGCAATCCGGATCGCTGTTTTCGGCCGACTCCTGGCACGACATCACCATCGTCGCCGGCGAGGTCCGCAATCCCGGCCGCAATCTCCCGCTCTCGCTCGTGCTCGGCTGCAGCATCGTCATCGGACTGTACATTCTGGCCAACGTCGCCTATCTCGCCGTGCTGCCGCTGGACGCGATTCAACACGCACCCTCCGATCGCGTGGCGGCGGCCATGATGAACGGAGTGTTTCCCGGAGCCGGCGCGGTCATCATGGCGGTGATCATCATGATCTCGACATTCGGCTGCATCAACAGCCTGGTGCTGGCCGGTCCGCGAGCCTATTACGCGATGGCCAAGGACGGCATGTTCTTCAAACGCGCCGGCCAACTGAACGCCGCCCACGTGCCCGGGTGGTCTTTGATGGTGCAATGTATTTGGGCTGCCATTCTGGTGCTGCCGCGCACCTACAACCCGGCGACTCATGCATACGGCAACCTCTACAGCAATCTTCTGGATTGGGTGATTTCCGCGGCGTTGATTTTCTACATTCTGACCATCGCCGGTGTCTTCCGTTTGCGCAGCAAACGGCCCGACCTGCCTCGGCCCTACAAAACGTTCGGCTATCCGCTGATTCCCGCGTTGTACATCGTGATGGCGGCTGTGGTGCTGTACATGCTGTTCGCCTATCGCGCCTCGACGACATGGCCGGGACTGGTCATCGTGCTGCTCGGACTGCCGCTGTATTTCGTGGCGAAGAGTCAGTCGAAATCAACGTAAATTGGTCCTAACTCACCGCCCGAAGCAAAGTAGGATCCAGTGCTTGCCGCGCGCGGCTGATCTCCGTGAGGATGTCGCTTTGGCCTTGATGGATTAATGTCTCAAGGACGACGGGAATGGAGTCCGGGATAAGATGTGAAACCGATCGGAATGCCGAGATAGCGTAGATTGAGAGGGGATCGTGCCGGCTGCTCGTATTTACCTCGCTAATGTGGACTTCTTTTAGTCTGTCTCCGAAACACTCCAGGATCAGCCGCGCCTCCATCATTGTTGGATCGACTTGACGGGCATGTCCGAGGTCAAAGCACAGTCCGGCATCCGGAAACTGTTCGAATAGACATTTCAGATCATCGGCAGTCCTGCCGGCGGGCTTCCGCTTGTCCATGTTTTCGATTAGTAACATCTGGCCCAGTGTCTTCCAAATCATTGGCGTCGCGATCACGTCAGGGTGAACGATTATTGGTATACCGCGCTCGACCACAGTCTGTAATTGGCCGACGACATGATCCTCATCGTTTACTGAGAAACTGCTTGGGGCGTGAAAGGAGATGAATTCAAACTCCTTAAGATCGAGTTCAGATAGCGATGCCACCAGGGGATCGAGTTCGTCAATCCTCAGGGCAGACAGTTCCACAATAGGAACCTTTAATTCACGAAGGCGGCCCAGCGCCGAACGAAAATCAGCCTTGGCAACAGCACCCGTTGAAAACCCCATCGGTCTCACTAGAAAACTCCATACTCAGTCGTCAATTCCCGGAGCTTTTCATCGGCCCCAAAGAAAAGCTCGACAATTCCGGACGAAAACTCGTGGCTCATGTCCCGCACCTCTTTCCAAACGGGTGAGGCAGACATCTCCGGCTCCGTCATCCGCTCAAGCTCATGCCGCTTTTCACCATCCAGGAGACTTAAGAAGGCATCATAACTGTCAAATATTTTCTTTTCGTAGCTGTACCTATGCTCGGTCTGGATGCCGCTCTTGCTAATAACTCAAGCGGCGTCTGGACGAGTTCTTTCTGCAGATAAGTCAATAAGCGACTTACATCTCGCGTCGGACTCGCTAATGACTTGCGAGCTTCTTCAGCTTCCGGGTCCAATTGGCAGTAAAAGCACCGAAGCAGCCCGGACGCAAATACCAACTTTCTGGACATCCGTAATTTGGCGTTGCGAAGCGCCCATTTCTTACCGGCTTCCGCTTGTTGTTTGTATACGAAATCTACAGTCACGGTTCGCCAATAGCGGGTGATATCGTTCAGTAAGAAGCGTGGTATTTTGATCTTGCCGCTGCTACGGGTGATGCCGCGATCATCTCGCAGGTATCGGTTTAAGATCTGCAGACGTACCCGGTCATAGGGTTCGCTATTTCCAATCGGCAGAGACTCCAGTAACAAGAGGACCCGCCTGGTTGTGTTGGAGTTAGTGTCGTCCTCGCCTCCGATCTTGTGCACGATGTCGTGACTACCGACCATGCATCCGAAGATTCCTGAACGCCCAGGTTTTTGAAATTTTAGAGTCTCCAGTTCTGATTCAAGTGCGTGCCTCTGGTCAGCATGTTCCGGCTGTGTTTGACCGTCGACCAGCAGGATCCAGTCGGAATCGCTGCCAGAGGTCATTTCCTCACGCGCAATCGACCCGAACACGACGAGGTTGGTATCGGAGGCAATCTTCCCTTCGAAAGCGTCCTTCAGCGTTGCTCTCTTCTGCTCGGTTTCCCGGCGCGCCTTCCGAATCGCTGTCCAGTTAGCCCCCAGTTGCTGTTCAAGCCGGTCTATCCACCGGTCAGTGCGATTGTTCAGCGAATCAGCCATACGAGAATCGGGCACTCGGCACTTGAGCGCCGTGCTCCGTAGCCGCGGTACGGTGCGCGACGGACGAAGCTATTATCTCATTAGTGACAATGATCACGGCCTATGCCTACGCGCCTCATTTCGATCGCGCTACTATATCGTTAAATGCACTCGATTTCGCGTCGAACCTTCTGCCTCACTTCGCCCATGCTGATGCTGCGCGCGCAATCCGCCTCCACCGATCACGCCATCCTCGTCGATTCCGCGCAAGCCGCCAAAATCCGCGCCGCATTCCAGCATGACGACGCTTATCGCGATGCCGCCACCACCGCCGCGAAACTCGCCGATTCGGCTCTCCATTCCGGACCGTGGAGCGTCACCACCCATCGGCCCGAGAACACACCGGCCGGCCCCAACGACTATTACAGCGAAGGCCCCTACTGGTGGCCCGATCCCAAAAATCCCTCCGGCCCCTACATCCGCAAGGACGGCGAACGCAATCCCGCCCGCTTCATGGGCAATCGCAACGATCTCGGCAATATGTGCACCGCGGTGCTGTCTCTGGGCATGGGCGCATACCTGATTGGCGACTCGCGCTGCGGCCCGCACGCCAGCCGCGTCCTCACCACCTGGTTTCTCGACCCCAAAACCCGCATGAATCCCAATCTGCAGTACGGCCAGGCCGTGCGCGGACACAATACCGGACGCGGCACCGGCATCATCGACACCGTGTCCCTGATTCATGTGGCCCAGGGTGTCCGTCTGCTCGAACTGGCAAATGCGCTCGACGCCAAAACCGGCGATGGCGTCCGCCGCTGGTTCGCCGATTACGCGCAGTGGATGAACACCAGCAAGTACGGCAACGACGAGAAGAAGTCCGGAAACAATCACGCCACCTGGTGGACCGCGCAGGTATCCGCCTTTGCCAGCCTGACGCGCGACAACTCCTTGCTCTCCATGGCCTGGGACCACTACCGCAATTATCTGGTTCCCACCGAAATCAAACCCGACGGCAGTTGCCCGCGCGAAGAGGAGCGCACCAATTCGCTGGGCTACTCCACCATGAACCTCGACGCCTTTTCCGTAATCTGCCGCGTCGCGCAAACCCACGGCGTCAATCTATGGACCTATCGCACCAACGCCGGGATCGCTGTGGAGAAGTCCTTCGACTATCTCATTCCCTTCGTCCAGCACCCCGACCGCTGGCGCAAGCAGCAAATCTCGAAATACAGCGCCGATGGCGCTATTTTCCCGGGACTGGCGGGCGTGGGCTTGCATTCGCAAACCTTGCTGTCGGCCTACCGCGCCCTGCCTCGGGCCGCGAATCCGTGGGTGCAATTCGTCGACCTGGTGGTGCGCGCATCGTAAGACCCTCAACACTAACTCTGGTTAGTAAGCGAGTTACGCCAGACCCCTATTAACAGCCAGCAACATTGCAGATTCGCTGGTCCGATTTTAGAATCGGGCAGGACTAGTCAGACGCCATGCCCATTCGGAATCTGCGCAAGCTCATCTTGGCGCTTTCCCTCCCGGCGCTCTCCATTTGTTGGGCGCAGAATGATCCGGACGATGCTCCGAATCCCACCGCCAGCGTACACCTTGCCGTCACTGTCCAAGGCGATGTCGACGTCTCCGTCTGGACTGGCAACTTGAAGCCGGTCGATCTCCGTCAACTCCGCGCGGCGGCACTGCCCTGCGACTGGCGTGGTGAAAGCAGCGCCTATGGGTATCTCCACGGCGCCTGCCATCGCATGATCCCGAGCGACGGCGCCTCCGTCCGAGGCGGCATTCCGGTGGCCGGGCTGGTGGTGGCGCTGCGCGCATTGGGCGCGTCCACGGTGCGGCTCTCCCTCACGGGATTCGAGCATTTCCAGACAGCTCCCGGCAACGGCTGGCGTCTCCAACAATATACGTTGCGCGGCAAAAGCTCCTCCAACGACCGGATGTACTTCTACGAATCGCACTCGATGAAGGAAATCCCCCTGGTCGCGGCGATACGAATCGGCACACCCTGGAGCGTCTCGCGCTTTGCGACACCTCTGGCGGTGACGCTGTTCGCGCCCGCCATCCTGGCGCTGTGGCTCCGCCGGCGGAGCGAGCGCAAAGGCAGCCGGCCTTCCGTCGTCGTGTGGCTGAACTGGCTGCTGAACGGCATGTTCCTCTATTGGATTACGGCCGGATCGTCATCCGACCTTGCCGCTTTGGGAATTCGCCTGCACATCGAAAGCACGGTGCTGCTGGTGGCCATCGGCGCGCTGGCTTTTTCAATTCCGCCTTTGATTGCCGTGGCCTCCTGCACTGTCTTGATGCATCCCGCCGAAGAGCGGACAATCGCCGTGGCGGCCGCGCGCGGCGCCACGATACAGACCGCCGTCCTGCTGGTTCCCCTGGGAATTTTCATCGCCGGCGGCGAGGCTTTCAATCTCGATTCGCGCGTCGCCATGGGCAGCCTGCTGGCCGCTTATGCCGCCTATAAAATGATGGCAATTGCCGCGGCCCGCGTGACTCATGGCAACATCCAGATCCTCACCCAGGGAGCGCTCGTGCAGAGGGCCATGGAGATCGCGCAACGGGCGGGCGTCAAGCTGCAAGGCCTCTATCTCACCGACAATCGCGCCCGGCGCGAAGCCAATGCGTTCGCCGCGGGCACCGGAGTGGTCATGCTCAGCCGCGGCCTGGTCGAGAACCTCACCTGGCGCGAGGTGGATTCCGTGATGTCGCATGAAATCGGCCATCTGCGCGGCAAACATACCCTCGCCGCCGCGGCCGGTTTCTGGATCTATATTGTGCTGCAGCCCATTGCCTTCTCTGTAGCGGCCGCCGCCAAAGTGCCTCATTGGATCCTGGCGCTGCCGATTCTGCCGGTAGCCTACATCATGGGAACAGCCTTCCTTTCGCGCGGACGCGAATTCAGCGCCGACAAGCGATCCGTCGAACTCACTGGCGACCCCGAGGGAATGATCGCCAGTCTGGCGCGTCTGCGCCGTCTCACCGATTCGCCGGTCGCCTGGGGAGGCATGCAGGGATCGATTCTCTCGCATCCCTCGATGCAGGCGCGCGTTCTCGCAATCGCCCGCCAGTTCCGCGTCGATGAGGGACGGGCGCTCGCGCTGCTCGACAATCCGGACCTGCTGCAAACTCCAGCCGCGATAACCCCGGGCGCGATGACGGCTCCCGATCGGGCCCCATTCCCCCTGCATTACGAACTGCCCCAGCGGAGCATCCTCTTCTCCACCTTTGCCAAGGAAGCGCGCGCTTTTTGGGGGAGATGGGCCATGAACGCCGTCCTGGTATCGGAGCTGTTCTGCATTGCCATTCTGATCAGCCAAATGAGCTGGGATGCCATCCTGTGGAGCTTCCTGGCGATGCTCGCCGGCATCGTGCTCGTCGTGCGGACCTTTCTCGGCGTGGACAATTTCCTGGTCTGCCGCTTCATGAAGCGCATCCGCCGTGCTTTGCAGACGGAGCGGCATCTCCCGCAAGGCGAAGGCGTCTTCGTCGGTCTTTTGCCCGGAGAACAAGTGGCGTTGCCGGAAGGATATCCCATTTGGGACGTCGGGTTTCTCTCGTTCACGCCGGATTTCCTCACCTACGAAGGCGAACAGACTGCATTCTCGGTACCGCGCGCCGAAGTGACCGGCATTACCGTACAGAAAGGACCGCTCTCCTGGACCCCGCATCACGTGGTGACGGTGACGTGGCAGGGCGGCGCATTCAGCCTGACCCGGCCCGACTTGGGAACCACCTACAGCCGCAAGGCGCGGCGCCTGCGGGCGCAACTGGAAAGCTGGTGGCGGGGCGAACCGCTGCCGCAGGGCCTTTGGGGAGGCGCACTGTCTGGCCAATTCCCCGCCCCAGCTCTTCCGCGGCTGTCCGTCAACCTTTTCCGCGGATGGAAAGCCTTTCGGACCCTCGGACTGCGCGCGTTCATGCTGTTCATCGGCGCCATCATTCTGCTGCAAGTGTTGGGGATCCGCAGTCCCGGCTTCGCCACGGCCATGGTTCCCTTGCTGACGCCGGTCTGCTATCTATTGGCCGTCTGTCCTTTATTTTTCCGCAGAGCGCCGGCCGCGTAATCTCAGGCGCCCGTCTGGCGCGTGAGAATATCCCGTTCGCAGCGCCGCGACGTGGGACGAACAGGCGATCGTCTTTTGTCGACCCTGCCGACTCAGGGCCGCTGGTTTGGACTACGTCGCAGGCCATCAGCGAACGGTCGGCGCCCCGTTCGGATCAGCGGTTCACGCGCGGTTCTTTGGCGCCTGCTCCGGGTGCCGGCGAAAATCGAAATCCACCGTGATATTCGCCTGGAAGGGCGCCCTCGTGCCCCACCTGATTTGCGGATAGAAACGCCATTGCCGCACTGCCTCAATCGCGGCGCTGTCCAGCCCCAGCGGATCGTCTCCATTCCCGCCGGTCCATCGTAGGAACTTCACCTCGGTCGGAACCCCGTTGGCATCCACCTTGACGCTCAAGAGCACTTTCCCGATCAGGCCAGCTTCGAGCGCTTCGGATGTGTACTTCGCTTGCACGCGGGACCTGATGGCCGGAGCCACCATTGCTTCCGGATTTTGCGCCGGCGCAATAGCCGCCAACGCCGCCAGGGCGAGCGCGAATCTCAAAATGAGCCTCATGGGAAACCCCCGCTACTTCTTAATCTTAATGTACGCCGCGATATCCTCAATGACCGCTCCTGACACATGGCCCGGCCGCGCATATTCGGCGTCGGAACTCGGGCCTTCGCCCTCAACGAAGATGTGGCTCAGCTTCGGATAGACCTTGAACTCGACATCCTTGCGGTCGCCCAAAGCCTTCTTCCACAAATCGAAATCTTCCATGGTCACCTGATAATCCCGTTCGCCCTGCAGGATCAGCATCGGCATTTTCAGCGCCCGAGCCACTTCCAACTGGTGATACGCGCGCAGATCCAGCCAGTACGATGCGGCCGCGCCCAGAGGCATATCCTTCGCCGGGGCGTCCGGCTTGAGATTCGGATCTTCCGCCCGCGCGATCTGCGCCTTCATCGTGTCAACGGCCTTCTGCTGCGCAGGGGTCATCTCGCCGTTCAGCTCATAGTTATGGACCATCTGCGGCACGATCACGTCCAGCATGAATCGCCCAAGCGCACCGGCCATGATCAAGCCGGCGAGCGAAGGATCGGCTTTGCCGATTCGGGGCGCGACCGTCGCGCCCAAACTGTGCCCCAACACGAAAACTTTTTTCGGATTGATTTCCGGTTGCTCCCGCAGGAGCGCCGCCGCCAATACGGCATCGTCAACGGCTTCTTCGTTGACCGTGTAGACAGCCAGCCGCCCGAACTGAGTCGCGTGCTCGAAAGAACGCTTGTTGTATCGAAGCACCGCCACACCCCGTGACGCCAGGCCCCACCCGATGTCGCGAAACAGTTTGTTCGGTCCGATCGTATAGTCGCGGTCGTACGACCCTGAACCGTGCACCAGCGCCACCGCGGGAAATGGGCCGGGCCCGTTCGGGATCGTCAGCGTCCCGTGCACAGCCCATTCGCCCCGGCCTACAATCAGTTCGCGCTCGTGAAATGACGCCGTGTTCACATACGCTGGCGGCGAGTACTCGGTGTGAAGGCCGAAGTTCATGCCGCTGATCATCCCTGCCTTGGTCACGGGGATGCGCGCATCGAGCTTCATCTTCTCGAACTCACAGGTGATGTAGACGGTGTCCGTCACACTGCCTGTCTCGACGCGTGTTTCGGCAAATTGACGGAACGCTCCCGCCTGGGCGTTTATGCTGCTCCACACCTGCTGCAGTTTCTCCGGCGGCAGCATGGCCTTGAATTGCGGGTCCAGCATGCCAGCCGCGCCGTCGCCGTCCTTATTGGAAAGCAATTCCAGAAACTGCCGCGCGCGAGCTTCCGGCGAGGGTGTTTGCGCCGAAAGCAGTCCCAACACAAGCGGTGTGACGAAAAACAAGCTTCGCATCGAGTCCTATCTTGCCCCAGGCGCTCCTTCGATGCAACCCAATAGAAATGTAGGAGTTGTTAACTTACGAGGTCCCGGCCGCCGGGCCGGTCGCGTGGAGGATTCCTGCCTCCGGCCTATTAGCCGATTTGCGTTCACAGCGAAGTGAAATTTATTTTCGCCACTTACTCAGTAACTTACAGACTTCGGCCTCCGAAACCCGCACACCCCCGTGCTACAGTCCGGTCGTAGAAACTTGCTGGCCAGCAAGCGTTGCTGGCGCGCGATATCATGCGCGCGCCGGTTGGGGTGGTACTGAACTTCCGGGCGTGCCGTGAACGCCCTTACGGCGGACAAGCAGAGCTATGACGCCGACCGGGAGATCTTGGAACTG
>DATJWJ010000130.1:0-3763 GCA_035501355.1 Bryobacteraceae bacterium
CGCCCCTGGGGTGGACCTCGGCTTACAACGAAGTTCAGTGCGCCGGCTTCATGCTCGCCAGCTTCTATCTGTTCCTACGCTACGCCGAGACCGGGCGCAGCAGCTTTTACTGGGCGCAGTGGGCGACGTTCTTACTAGGCTTCGGAGCGAATGAAATCAATGTCGTGTATCCCGCGCTCGCGGCTCTGTACGCAATCCTGTTCGCGCGGCGCTATTGGTTGTCCACGCTGCCGATGTTCGGCGTCTCGGCGGTTTACGCCCTGCTCCACAGGCTCGCCAGCGAAGGAGCGGCGGGTTTTTACTATGACATGGATTTTCACCCCAGCTGGCTGGCGGGCGCGCTCTGGCAGTATTGGAGGATTCTTCTCGCCGTCCCGGAATACGTAAACTTCCAGCACTGGCATCGCTGGAGCGGCGATGTGGCCGTCTTGCTGTTGACCGCCGCACTGCTGGCTTTCGTCGCATGGCAGGCCCGGCGACGCCAGTTTCTTCCGCTGTTCTTATTGGGCTGGTTTCTGATCGCGCTGGCTCCGCTACTTCCCCTGCACAATCACGTCACCGATTACTATGTGTTCATTCCCGCCTTGGGGCTGGCCATTTTAGCTGCTCAGGCCATGGAACTCGCCTTCGCGCGGGGCTGGACTCGCGTGTTGGCCGTAGGCCTGGCGCTGTTGTATTTGATTCCTTCCACCCTCGTCGCTCGTCGCAATGTCGCTGGTATTTTTCACCGCGGCGAAGTGGCCCGCGTTCTGGTTCAAAGCGTCGCATATGCCAAGCACATCCACCCCGGAAAAACGATTCTGCTGAATAATGTGAACGACGAGCTGTTTTGGACAGCCGTCTACGGAGCTCCGTTTCACATCTTCGGCTGGACGGATGTATTTATGACGCCCGATTGCGTGCCCCTGATCAAAGCCGATCCGCATCTGGGCACCATCGATCCGTTTGTTCTTCCGGCCTCGGCGGTTGCGAGTGCCCTCCAGGATGGCACTGCGCTGGTATACACGGTTGAGAATCGCAAGCTGAGGAACATCACCCGAACCTACACAGAGCTGATTGAGTCCGAGCCCGCGCCGCCGCCGGCTCCATCCATTGATGTAGGAGCATCGTTTTTCGCCTCCCAAGTGGGCCAGGGTTGGTACGGTCTCGAGGGCGGCTTTCGCTGGTCGGGCCAAAGCGCCGTCGTGTATCTTGGCGGACCCTCGGCGCCCGGCAAGAAATTGTTGGTGCACGGTTTCGCGCCCGAGCAACAGATAAAGGCCGGCCCGCTGCATTTTGCGCTTACCATAGACGGCCAAAAACAGCCCGTCAAAATCATCGATCGGACCAACGCCGAATTCCGTTTCCAATACGATTTGCCCACCGATCTTGTCGGCCGCCAAAAAGTCGAGATCGCCTTTGCGATCGACCGCACGATCCGCGTGCCCACTGACGACCGGGATCTGGGTCTTGCCTTTGGGGAGTTCGCCATTCAATGACCGGATTGGCTGTGCGCCGCTCCCGGCTCGACCAACGTTGGATCGCGATGGCATGCGTTCTCGCCGCCGCAGTGTTGTTTTACTTCGCCAATCGCGCCGCCTACAAAGGCTATTTCTCCGAAGACGATCTGGATAATCTCACCTGGCCGACTTATGTTGGCCTGGACGTCTATTTCCATCAGTTACTGTCATTCACACTCGGCCCCGACATCTTCCGGCCCGTCGGCGACCTCTACTATCGCTATCTGTATCGCGCCTTCCATCTGAACTATGTTCCTTACGTCGTGACGATTCAGCTTATTCACGGGCTGAACGTAATGCTTCTGTTTTTGCTGCTTCGGCGTCTGGACTTCTCGCGCGTCGCCGCCGGGACCGGAGCGCTGTTCTACTCTTTTCACGCCGCAGTGCTGGAGATCTGGTGGAAGCCGATGTACATTTTCGACCTGCTGTGCGCCACGCTCTGCCTCATATCGCTATTGCTTTACATTCGAGGCCGCTGGATTTTGGCTTTGCTTCCGTTTTGGCTGGCTTATAAATCCAAAGAGATCGCGGTAGCCCTCCCCATCGCGTTGCTCGCTTGGGAGTGGTTACTCGGCCATCGCAAGTGGAAACGTCTGATTCCTTTTTTTCTGATTTCCCTGAACTTCGGACTGCAAGCGCTGTGGCGCAATCGCACCATCGATCCCGGAAACGCGTATGCCCTTCAGTTCAGTCCGCAACTGTTGTGGCACTCGGTAGTCTTTTATTCTTCCGCCATTTTTTTGGGCGCCTTCGCCGGATTGGGTCTGTTGTTGCTGCCCATTTGGTTGCGCGACCGGCGTTTGTATTTCGGTTTGATCGCGACTCTGGCATTGCTTGGGCCAATGATCGCGGTGCCGGGCCGGCAGGAAAGCGTGTACTGGTATGTGCCGATGATCGGTGTTGCCGTTGTGATCGCCTGCATCGCCACCAAGACGCCTGGCTGGGCGATCGCGATTTTGCTGTTGCTGTGGCTGCCCTTCAACTATGCCCAACTCCGTGAAAAACGAAGCCAAATTCTGGCCGAGGGAAACCGCGACCGGGTTCTGATCGCAACATTGCAGGAGTATGCTCGCCAGGTGCGGCCGGTGCGCGCGGTCGTCTACCAGAATGTGCCTGACCACATCCGCGATTGGGGATTGGATGGAGCGATCGCCCAGGTTTTCGGATTTCCGGTTAAGGCCGCCTGGTCGGAACGCCCGGATGCAAAAGAAGCGATGGCCAAGTTGCCCGTGCTTGTGATCCGGTTCAAAGCGCCGCCACTCGCGGTGGAAGGATTGCTCCGCACGCGGCCTGAGATCCAGCCCTACCTCCACATGATGAGCCTCACTCCGGAGTCTCAGTTACTCACCGGCTGGTACGACCAGGGCAGCGAGTTGCGCTGGATTGCGCCTCGCGCCGACGCCATGTTCTACCGGCCTGCGATTGCGACGCAATTCGAGATCGTAGCCGGCATGACCCCAGAGAGCCTGGACCGCTACGGCCCATCGCAGGTGACGCTGCTCGAGGATGGACAAGCGGTCGGGACCGAGGTTTTATCGCAGCCCGCTCAAACCCTGCGTTGGAAGCTGCCCCCTGGAAACTCAGGCGACAAGCACATCACTATTCTCAGCAAACCGGCGCGGCGCGGTGAGCCGCAAGACCCTCGCACGCTTGGCATCGCAGTGCGAGCCATCGGCTACACGCCGTTCTGACGCCGCTGCAAGCGCGGAAGAAGACACAGCGCGAGCGCGGCCAGGAACGCCGAGAATGTTGCCGCGGCGCCGGCCATGACGCTGAGCGGCCGGTAGCGCATTTCTATCGTGTGTTTTCCCGGACCCACCACGACGCCACGTAGCGCGGTGTAAGCCTGGTAGATGGGCGCCTTCTGGCCGTCGATGGTCGCGCTCCATCCTGGCGCGTCATTCTCGCTCTCCACTAGCATGCCCGCGCACTTCATATCCACCACGGCCGTACTGGAATTGGCGTCGCGCTTGAAAGATTCAACGGAATCTCCTTCGCACTGTTGCAAGCCAGACGCCGGGGAATAGCCGAACGTCTTATTTCGCAGGTCGAAATTCGAGTCGTGCATCAGGCGGTCGGCATCCTGCGGATTCTTCGCCACAATGAGTTGATGCACGGTCCAGACTCGTGGAAGTGCGCTCGGATTCTTGTACACAATCAACCCGGTGCTGTCACGGAACACTTCCTCTTCGCCCGCCATGGTGGGTTTCCGTGCCACAGCGTAATTGGAACCATAAAGCAGCCGCGTGCGCTCGGAGCCAAAT
>DATJWJ010000131.1:0-26395 GCA_035501355.1 Bryobacteraceae bacterium
GTTCCTCACCAGGATGAATGAGGACCTGTTTTCTGGCACGCCTTACGCCCACGATGCGCTCGGCACCAAGGCGTCTTTCGACGCTACCTCCGGCGCGATGCTCAAAACGTTCGCGCATGACTGGTACGCTCCCAACAATGCGCTTCTGGTGGTTGTGGGAGATGTAGATCCCAGAGCGGCGCTCGCGCAGATCGACCAACTCTACGGATCGATTCCCAAACACGCACTGCCAGCCAGGCCCCAGGTGGTCCTAAAACCGGTCAAACCCGAAACATTTACCCTCGACAGCAACCTGCCTTATTTGCTCAGCTTCATCGCGTATCGGATGCCGGGAACCGGAAGTCTCGACTATGCCGCAGCGCAGATCCTTGCCGATGTCCTCGGGAGTCAGCGAGGTAACCTGTACGCTCTGGTGCCCGACGGAAAGGCGCTTGCGGCACAATTCGGGATGGCCGAAAGTTACCCGCTCGCCAGTGTCGGTTTCGCCGCAGCAGCACTTCCCGCCCAAGCCGACGGCGCAACGATTGTGGACGAGATGAAGCGGATTCTTTCCGATTACGCTACCAATGGCGTACCGGCGGAATTGGTGGAGGCCGCCAAGCGCCAGGAGATCGCTGGAGCGGAGTTCGAACGCAACTCTATTCCGGGCCTGGCGGCAACGTGGTCGCAGGCCTTGGCCGCTGAGGGACGTAACTCTCCCGAGGACGACATCGATGCGATCAAATCTGTGAAGCCGTCCGATGTCAACCGGCTGGCGAAGCAATATCTTCAGGCACAGAATTCGGTGGTCGGGATTTTGAAGCCAATACCCGCCGGCGGTCCGGTTGCTTCAAGCGGTTTTGGCGGAAGTGAAAAGGTGACTTCGGAGCCTACGAAACAAGTCACTCTTCCAGATTGGGCCGCGGGGAGACTCTTGGCACTGAAGGTTCCCCGCCAGGATCTGGATATCACGGACACTCGGTTGCCCAACGGAGTACGGCTCATCGTCAAGACTGCGAATACAAGCCCCACGGTGACCGTCCTGGGAAGTGTGAAGCACGAGGTGAATCTCGACACGCCGCCGGGAAAAGAAGGCGTGGCTGATGTTCTCGACGGCCTCTTCAGCTATGGCACGAAGAGCTTGGACCGGTTGGCCTTTCAAAAAGCTCTAGACGATATTGCCGCCAGTGAAAGCGCCGGCTTTAACTTTTCCGTCCGGGTACTGAAGAACGATTTCTCGCGTGGCGTGGAGCTCTTGGCCGACAATGAACTGAATCCTGCGTTGCCGGCAAATGCGTTTGAGACCGTCAAGCGCCAGACAGCCCAATTTGTGCAAGGCAACCTGAAAAGCCCCGGCTATAGAACACGGCGGGCTTTCACCGAGGCCCTACTGCCTTTGGGCGATCCCGGGCGTAGAGAGGCAACGCCCCGGAGTGTCGAAACCATCACGCTGGAAGACGTCCGGCAATATCATGCCAAAGCTATCCGTCCGGACCTGACGACCATCGTAGTGATCGGAAATGTTTCCGCCGGAGAAGCACGATCCGTCGTCGAGAAGTGGTTCGGTGCTTGGAAAGCGTCCGGCCCCCCGCCGAATGTCACGCTTCCGCCCGTTCCCGCCAATAGAGTCTCCGCTGTAAGGGTCCCGGACCCGAGCGAATTGCAGGATAACGCTACGCTGGCCGAGGAACTGGAGATGAATCGATTCAACGCAGACTACTACGCGTTGGAGCTTGGGAATCACGTTTTGGGTGGTGGCTTTTACGCCACCCGCCTTTATCACGACCTTCGACAGGTTACTGGCTATGTCTACAACGTGAATGTAAGCCTCAATGCGACCAGTTCGCGCGCCACGTTTGCGGTGACCTATGCTTGCGATCCCAAGAATACTTCAAAGGCACGCGCCCTGATCGCACGCGATCTCGTGGATATGCGGACCAACCCGGTTACTCCGGCGGAACTGCAGCAGGCTAAAGCCCTCCTGCTACGACAGCTCCCTCTGCTGGAATCCAGCGAAGAAGCGGTTGCTGGCGGACTGCTCGCCAGGGCCAGAATTGGGCTGCCTCTCGATGAACCCAACCGAGCCGCGCGCCGCTACTTCGATCTGACCGCCGAGCAGGTTCGGGCAGCCTTCAAAACCTGGGTTCAACCGAATGGCTTTGTAGAAGTGGTTCGAGGCCCCGCTCCATGAGCCGCCGAGCGGATTCTACAAGTACCCGCGGCGACAAGACAGGAATAGTGATTGCCTCGGTTTGTTTCGTGCACTGCATCGCTGGACCGGTGCTGCTGTCTTTCGCTGGTTTCGCATCGCTGATCGGCGTATCGGAAAAGTTGGAACCGCTGTTCCTATTGGGCTCGCTATTGATGGGCGTCGCAACTCTTATCCCAGGCTATCGAAGGCATCATGGGCGCCGGTCCTGCCTCGTCATGTTTTGCACTGGCATCTTATGTTTAGTGTTGCGGCATCATATCCCGTCGCGCCTTCCCGTGGAGGCCATCGGAGCTGGAGTCGGAGTGTGTTTTATCGCCGGCGCGCATATATTGAACCTCAAGTTTGCCAGGGCTTGCCGGTGTTGCGAGCCAATCCCAGCGCCAGAAGCCGCTACGTGGCCGTCGGAAGCAGAGTAACGTGTTACCGGCCGGGCCGAAGCGACGGAAATCCTCGCGATGGCACAGCATTTGCTCTCTAACTGTTCAAGGAGATCTGCTTTATGAGAACCATTGTGCTCCTTTCGGTATTTGGAGCAACCAGCCTTTCTTCTTTGCGAACACGGCCAAGGCCGATCGGTGGAATCAGCAAGTCACCCTTACATTCAGCAATCCGGTCGAAATTCCTGGCCACGTGCTGGAGCCAGGTACTTACGTCTTCGAGTTGGGCCTTGGTAACACTAGTCAATACGAACATATCGTGCGGGTATATAACAAAAGTAAAGATCATCTGTACGGGATGTTTATGACCATCCCCGATCATCGTCTTACGCGTACCAACAAACCGGTTCTTGAATTCGCCGAGCGCCCCGTGGGCTCGCCGGAGGCCATTTACGCATGGTTCTATCCGGAGGACGAGACTGGTCATGAATTCGTCTATCCGAAGTCAGAAGCCATGCGGCTGGCCAAGGCGAACAATCGCCCGGTTGCGTCCATGCCGGACGAGACGAACATCGCGAGCGAGAACGATCTGAAGCAAGCGCACGTGAACGCCGTGATGCCAAGCGGCCAGGAGGTCGAAACCAACACGGTGTTCGGAACGCCGGCTCGCTAACGGGCCTAGAAGTGGAACCCGATCGTTCCCGTCACAGTGCGAGGGGTCACGTAGTGCGTTGCACTGAAGGTGGAAAGGAAGTTGTAGAGCGCCTCCTTGGTCGTCAGATTGACGACGGTCAAGCGGTACTCCTCGCCACTCTTCCCACGATTCTTCTGGCCTGAGGACCTTTTGGCTGGTCGGCGACTTCCTGAAGGTGCGCAGCCTCTCGGCGGCGTCCCTTTCGGTAAGTCGCTTTGCCCGTTCTACTGCCTGCTCTAGAGGCTCTCCGCTCACAGGCTTAAGAAGATAGTCGATCGCGCCCGCTTCGAACGCCTGCAGGGCGTACTGGTCATACGCGGTTACAATTACGATCACCGGCATATGCGTTCCACCCTTGAGATTTCGGACTACCTCAAGTCCGCCCATCTCTGGCATTTGAAGATCTAACAACACAAGGTCGGGATGGTCCGCGGAAATTTTCTCCGGAGCGAGAGCGCCATTATCTGCCTCTCCGATGATCTCGACGTCATCGAGAAAGTCGAGTTCCTCGCGCAATACCTTGCGCGCTATCGGCTCGTCATCCACAATCAGCGTTCTCAAAGGCATGCATAAGCCCAAGGCTCAGATATTTTTAGCTCTGAAACTTCACCAAAGAAAGTGAGGTTTTTTTGAAATCCTACAAAACAAAACCCTCCCAGGGCGGCTGCGCCGCCGGCCCGGGAGGGTTCACGGCCGATGCTTTCTTTGGAGCCAGCTCCGTCGTCGCCTCGGCCTTGGGCATCCGCTCGGGCGCGACCCCACGCGGACGCATTCACACTAACACGCCACTCGGGAACGGACCTCTCACACCGGACATTTCTACTTTGCCTAAAATAGGACTTTTCTACTTTGCCGTGACAGACAGCCTGTCAAATTAACTTACTCCCGCGTCCAACCTCTCGAGATTTTCGATATCCTGATCATTATGAGAACCATCCTCGCCGCGATTGCTTTCGCTGCTCTGGCCGCCGGCGCCGGCAATCAGCAGATCAATAGCAGAGGCTCTGCTTCGGCTCCCGTCACGATGGACGTCTTCACCGACTTCCAGTGTCCTGGCTGTAAAGCGATGTATGAATCCACCCTGCGGCCTCTGATTGACAACTACGTGGACAAAGGCAAGGTCTACCTGGTGCACCACGAGTTCCCGCTTCCCATCCACGCCTTCGCGATGCAAGCCGCCTGCTACGCGCTCGCCGCTCGCCGCATCGGCAAGTACGAACAGGTTGCCGATGTTCTGTTTCGCCAGCAGCAGAGTTGGGCATCCAGCGGCAAAGTGGCTGAAACTGCGTGCAGCGTGCTAACGCTGGGGGAAGCCAAGCAGGTGATGGCCCTCGCCAAGGACCCCAGCATCGCCGCCGAGGTGCAAGCCGACATCAAGGACGGGATCGCCGCGCACGTGGATGGAACCCCAACCATTTTCATCAAGCGCGGCGCCAAGCAATACCGCGTCCCAACCGGCACGGGATATCAAATCCTGGCGCGATTCATCGATCAGTTGATCTCCAATTGACGTGCGGCGCCTGATTCTCCCGCTGCGGCTGCTGCTGGCTGCAGTGTTCCTCTACGCCGCCTATACGAAACTTCGCCAGCCGTGGATGCTGTTCGCCATGTCCATCGATGCTTACCAGATTCTTCCGCAGTGGGCCGTGCTGTTGCTGGGCCACTGGCTGCCCTGGGTAGAACTTTTCATCGGCCTGTTCCTTGCAGCCGGCATCTTTCTGCGTTATATCGCCGCGGGCGCCACCGGACTGCTCCTGATCTTCTTCGCACTGATGACACGCGCGTTCATCAAAGGCATGGCGATCGACTGCGGCTGTTTTGGATTGGGCGAAGCCATCAGCGCTGCAACTCTGCTCAGAGACGGACTGCTCGTAGCTCTGTCCCTGGTTCTAACGTTGTTAGCACGCTCTCGCCGCGATCCGGCTAATGCGTGAGTTCAGTGGAGCGACGGCGCTTCCAAGTCCTTCCCAGGAAAATGACCATCAGCAGCGCCCCTGGAACCACCCAGCTATATCGCGGCTCGGGTACCACGCTGGGCGGCCCTGGCGGCGGTACAGGCGGCGGATGCCCGTGGTGTTTGTGTAGCGGCGGGATGATGGGAATAATCGGGAAAAACCAATGCCCGTGGCCTGGCGCCAGGCCGCTCGACTTCGTTGCCGCACCCCCGGGTGCAGGCAGCACTGGCGTCTCCAACGGTGCTCGCGGCAAACTAAATGCGATCACTGGCACCTCCACCGACGTGTCCATAATCACTTCTGTCGGCTCGTGCGGCCGCGTAGGCATCATGGGATGGGTGGAGAAACCATTCAAGCAGCGGCCGCGCACGATGTTCTGCCCGTCCGTGTAAACCGTTTCACCCGCCTTCAAATGCAGCTTGTTCGACGTCCAGTAGATCTTGTCGCCGAAACGATAAGAAACATACCCGGAGATGTCGGCGTCCAGGGTCACCTGCTTGAGTTTCTTGAGGTTCACGGCGGCGTATAAAGCGCGCACCGCCGGATCGCTCATGGCGCGCTTGGCTTCCTCCACCGTTCGGGCGCCTCCCGGAACGATGGAGTAGGGATAGACCCGGCGTTGCTCTTCCACGATCTTGACGATCGGCGCGGGCGCCACGATGGCGGGCGTCTGGTTTGCTGCTGGACTTTCAGGAAATGGATCGAAAGACCGCTGCCAACTCCCAACAGCGGCGATTACGCCGGCACCAAGCGTGCCGACGGCGAGGAACGCTAGACTTTTTTTCACGGCGGTCGAGCCCCCAACATCTCAGTCCACTGGACTGATGGCTCCCACCAAGCTTAGAATACGCCCGAAAGGCGAGTTTTGATGAACATTCAGGTTCAAAACTACTCGCGAGCAGTACTATTACAGGTTGTTTCATTTGAGCCTTGTCGGGCCTTGTCGGGCGACGCCGGACCCTAACTACCCCCATACCATCAAGATGCCGTCAAGCTGCTATAATCACTACGCATGGGGCAGCTTCCCGACAGGGGTGTCAAAAAGATCATTCTGTTACGACCGCGCGGCTTTTGCGCCGGAGTGGTCCGCGCCATCGACGTCGTCAAGATCGTGCTGAACCTCTATGGCGCGCCAGTTTACGTGCGCAAGGAAATTGTGCACAACCGCCACGTTGTGGACGAGTTGCGCCAGGCCGGGGCCATCTTCGTCGAAGAGCTCAGTGAGGTGCCGGCCGGGGCGCGCGTCATCTTTAGCGCCCATGGCGTTTCACCCGCCGTACGGGACGAGGCCAAACAACGGAATCTACAGGTAATTGACGCCACTTGCCCGCTGGTCACCAAAGTCCACCTGGAAGCCGTTAAATTCGCCCGCCAGGACTACACCATCGTGCTCATCGGGCATGCCGGGCACGACGAGGTCATCGGCACGCTGGGCGAAGCGCCCGAATCCACCATCCTGGTCTCGTCGGTGGACGACGTCGACCGCCTGCAAGTGAAGGATCCCTCCAAGATCGCCTATCTCACCCAGACGACGCTCAGCCTGGACGAAACCAAAGACATCGTGACACGCCTGCAGCAGCGTTTCCCGGCCATCAAAGGCCCTCGCACGCAGGACATCTGTTACGCAACCGAGAACCGCCAGTTGGGCGTCAAAGCCGTTGTGCCTTTGACCGACGTGCTGCTGGTGGTCGGCTCTCAGAACAGCTCCAATTCCCGCCGCCTGGTTGAAGTTTGTCAAAACGAAGGAGTTCCGGCATATCTTTTGGATGATAGCCGCGAAGTGAACCCGGAGTGGCTGAAAGACGTCGACACCGTCGCGGTCACGGCGGGCGCTTCGGCGCCGGAAAACCTCGTGCAGGAATTGATCCAGTCACTCGAAACCCGTTTCGGTTTCGACTACATGGAAGAAATGGAACTCAAAGAAGAAGATGTGCGGTTTCATCTTCCCTCGGACCTGGAGCGATCCGCGCTTCAGCTCACCACCATCGCTCGCGCATGATGCCGCAACTCCAAGTTGCAGATTCATTGCTGTCCAGTACGTCCAAGGCCGCCAAGCGTGCGCTTGATTTCTTCTTACGCAACCAGCAGGACCAGGGCTATTGGCTGGCGGACCTCACCGCCGACACCACGCTGGAATCCGATTTTGTCCTTCTCCAACTCTGGCTGCATCCGCCTGTCAACGGAGTGTGGAACCCACCCACGCGCCCGCTGATCGATAAAGCGGTCGAATCCATCCTGGCGCGCCAGCTCCCCGACGGCGGATTTAATATCTATCCCCAAGGTCCGGCCGACATCAGCGCCACCGTGAAGGCCTATTTTGCGCTGAAAGTCGCGGGCCTGGATTACGATCATCCGCGCCTCGCGCAAGCTCGCGAACGCATTCTGGCACTCGGCGGCCTGCACGCGGCTAACAGCTACGTCAAGGTCAACCTGAGCCTCTTCGATCTGTATCCTCGCCGGCACGCGCCGTCCATTCCTCCCGAGATCGTGCTGTTCGGCAACTTCATTTACCAGATGTCCTCCTGGACGCGCGCCATCGTAATCCCGCTCGCTATCGTGCACGCGCTCAATCCTCGCCGCCCGGTGCCCGCGGGTTTCGATCTGAAAGAGCTTCTCCTTGAAGGCGGGCATCCTGAGTACGCGCGCTCCCGCGACAGCTTCAGCTGGCACAACGTTTTCCTGCGCCTCGACAAGGTGCTGAAGCTTTGGGAGAAGTACGGCTCCCAATCCATCCGCCGGCGAGCTATCCACAAAGCCGAGCAGTGGATGCTGGAGAGAACCAAGTACACCGAGGGCTTGGCGGCCATCTATCCGCCCATGATGTACGTCATCATGGCGCTCGATCTGCTAGGCTATCCGCCCGATCATCCCGAGCGCGTGGAAGCTCAAAAACAGTTCGACGCTCTCATGGTCAACGACGGGCGCCGCTTCTTCTTCCAGCCGTGTTTTTCCGTGGTCTGGGACAGCGCCATAGCGGCTTTTGCCATGGGCGAATCGGCCGAACCTCCCCGCGACGCGCTGCGCAAATGCGCCGACTGGCTGTTGACCAAGGAAGTGCGCCGCAAGGGCGATTGGTCCGTAAAGCGCCCCAACACGCAGCCCTCCGGCTGGTATTTCGAGTTCGCCAACGAATTTTACCCCGATATTGACGACACCGCGATGGTTCTGCTGGCGCTGAACCGCTCGGAAGCCTCCAGCGGCTCCGAGCAGGAAGCGGTGGAGCGCCGCGCCATCCAGTGGCTGCTGGACATGCAGTCCAAAGACGGCGGCTGGGCGGCGTTTGACGTGGACAACAATTGGCGTCCGCTCAGCTTCGTGCCCTTCGCCGACCACAACGCCATGCTGGACCCCACCTGTCCGGACATCACCGGGCGCGTGCTCGAAGCGTTGTGCTCATTCGGTTACACGCGCACTCATCCGGCCATCCGCAAGGGCGTCGAATACCTGGTGCGAACCCAGGAAGCCGACGGAAGCTGGTATGGCCGCTGGGGCGTCGACTACATCTACGGCACCTTCCTGGCCCTGCGAGGACTGCAAGCCGCCGGGGTCAGCGATCGCGAAGCCTACATCCAGCGCGCGCTCGAATGGGTTCGTTCCATCCAAAACTTCGACGGCGGTTGGGGCGAAAGCTGCGACAGCTATCGCGTCGGTAGCTATGTTGCGGCGACCAGCACGCCCTCCCAAACCGCTTGGGCCATCCTGGCGCTGCTGGCCGGTGGCGACACCACCAGCACCAGCCTGCACGACGGCATCGACTATCTGATCCGCACGCAGAACAACGACGGAACCTGGGATGAACAGCTGGCCACGGGGACGGGCTTCCCGCAGGTCTTTTATCTTTGCTACCACCTGTATCGCAATTCGTTCCCCCTGCTGGCCATGAACACGTTCCTCAAGACCAAAATTGCAACCGAGGACAAGAAATGAGATTCCCCCTTTCCATGATGGCGGGCATGGCGACTTATATCGCCCGCAACAGGTTCCGCCCCAAACCGGAATGGCAAAAGACAGTAGTGTCGACGGCCGACGCCGCCAATCCTTTCCACATCGTGTACACGCATACCGACGCGCCACGGAAGCCACATCCGATGATCAACAAGCGCTTCCCGCTGGTGCTGATGCTGGAGCCGCTGCATACTTGCAATCTCACCTGCACCGGCTGCGGGCGCATCCGTGAGTATGAGTCCACCATTACGCAAAAGCTTTCGCTCGCCCAGTGCCTGAACGCGGCGGATGAATGCGGCGCGCCCGTCGTTTCCATTTGCGGCGGCGAGCCCATGCTTTATCCCGACATCGGACCATTGGCTGCCAAGCTGATCGAGCGCAACAAAACGATCTATCTCTGCACCAACGGCATGTTCATCGTCAAGAAGTTGAAAGACTTCAAGCCGGCCGACAAGTTCTTCTTCAACGTCCATCTGGACGGCATGGAAAAGAACCACGACATCGCCGTGGAGCGCGAAGGCGTGTTCCGCGAAGCCATCGAAGGCGTGAAGGCCGCCAAGAAAGCCGGCTTCCGGGTGTGCACCAACACCACCGTCTACAAAGAGACGGACATGGACGAAATCGAGGAGCTGTTCGAATACCTGGCGCAATTCAACGTGGATGGCCACACCATTTCGCCGGCCTACGGCTATTCGGCGGTGAACGATCGCGAGATTTTCATGACTCGGGACGACATCCACGAAAAATTCAAGGCCATCGATAAGCTGGCGGCGCGCTTCCCCTTGTTCAGCACGCCCACGTACCTGGAATTCCTGCAGGGAAAGCGCGATTATCCTTGTACCGCCTGGGGCAACCCGACTTACAACGTCAAGGGATGGAAGGGTCCCTGCTACCTCATCACCGACGCGCACTACCAGACCTTCGAAGAACTCATGACTAAGACCCAGTGGGAAAGCTACGGCGCGGGCAATGATCCCCGCTGCGACCACTGCATGGTCCATTGCGGATTTGAGCCGTCCGCGGCGCTGGGAATTAATTCCAAATCCGGCGACATGTTCAAGCTGGCGACTTGGGCGTTTCGATAGGAGACCAGGAGCGCGTAGGACGCCGCGGCTTCATAATGGCCAAAGGAAAGCGCTGCCGCGGAGTTCCGTTGTGCGCGGAATCGATTAAAGTGGAGCGCACGGGAAGGTGAAGCCGACCCTTGTAACCGGGGCCACCGGTTTCATTGGCTGGCACGTGGCTCGAAAGCTGCTCGCGCGCGGGGACCGGGTGCGGGCATTGGCTCGGCCGTCGAGCCAGGTGCGGGAACTGGATGTCGAGGTCGTTCGGGGCGACTTGCGCGATCCGGAATCTCTGGAGCGCGCGGCGGCGGGATGCGGGGTTGTTTTTCATGTCGCGGCGGATTACCGGCTTTGGGCCAAGGACCCCAGTGACCTGTATCGCTCGAATGTCGACGGCACGCGAAACCTGCTGGACGCGGCCCGGAAACGCGGCGTCGAGCGAGTGGTTTATACCAGCACCGTAGGCTGCATCGGAATCCCCAAGGACGGGCTGGGCAGCGAGGATGAGCCAGTGCGATTAGAAAAGATGACTGGATCCTACAAACGTTCCAAATTCCAGGCCGAGCAGGTCGCGCTCGAGTTCGCGCGCTCCGGCTTTCCGGTTGTAGTTGTGAACCCCACCGCGCCCGTCGGCGATCACGATTTCAAGCCCACCCCCACCGGCAAAATCGTCCTGGATTTCTTGAAAGGCGACATGCCCGCCTTCGTCGACACCGGCCTGAACTTCGTCGATGTCCAGGATACGGCCGAGGGCCACTTGCTCGCTTCCGAGCGCGGGCGCCCAGGCGAGCGCTATATCCTCGGGTCGGAGAACTTGACGCTGCAGCAGCTCTTGGAGCGCCTGGCCGCCGTGACTGGCGGACACGCCCCGCGCTGGCGAATCCCGCACGCTCTGGCCTACGCGGCCGGCGTGGCCAGTACCGGATGGGCTAACTTAACCGGTCACGAGCCGCGCGTCCCGCTGGATGCGGTGAAAATGGCGCGCACCAAAGTTTTCGTTTCGCTTGACAAGGCGAAGCGCGAGTTAGGTTTCAATCCCGAACCGGTGGATGGCGCGCTCGGTCGCGCGGTCGATTGGTTCCGGGCGAATGGTTACGTTTGATTGCTGGCGTTCATAGCCTCGGAAGCGCGAGAGTTTGCCGGGCTTGTGCGGCATTGCGAGAAGGTCGCGCGCCTCAACTGGCCGCTGGATTTCGCGCGCAATGCGAGTCTGAACGGCCAGCCGGTAATATTGGCCGCCAACGGCCCCGGCCCACGGCTGGCGGCCCGGGCGGCTGAAGTGACAAAGGAGCATCAGGAGTTGGAAGGACTGGTAAGCATCGGCTTTTGTGGCGCGCTGAACCCCGAACTAAGCGCGTGCGACATCTTCGTGGCCAACGAGCTACACGGCCTGCCGCAGCCTCTCAGCGTGCCACGCTGTGAACGCCGGCCGGGGAAGCTGTTATCAATCGACCGCGTGGCCGCCACCGCGGAAGAAAAGCGCACTCTGTTCGAGCAAACCCACGCCGCCGCCGTCGAAATGGAAGCCGCCGCTCTAGCCGCCAAATCGAGAGAATGGCAGATCCCCTGCTACGCCATCAAAGTAGTAACCGACACGGCCTCGGAAACTTTCCCGCTCGATTTCAACCGGCTCCGCGACGCTGAAGGCCGCTTCAGCCGCACCAAGATCCTACTAGCCGCGCTACGCCGCCCCGCGGCATTCCCGGCTCTTTTAAACTTGAATCGAAGATGCAACCAGGCCTCGCGGGCCTTAGGAGATTTTCTTGCCGGCACTCGTTTCTGAACTCGTAGCCGCCCCGGCCCAAATGCGCGCCGCTGTCTACACCGGCGACAGCACGATCTCGGTGGCCGAAGTTCCGACGCCATCCATCGGCCCAGGCGAGCTGCTGATTCGCGTCGAAAGCTGCGGAATCTGCCACACCGACCTGAAAAAAATCGAATACAACCTGCTGGCTCCCCCGCGCATTTACGGCCACGAAACGGCCGGCGTCGTCGCGGCCACTGGATCGGGCGTCCGCGCATTCTCGCCCGGCGATCGGGTCATCGTCTTCCATCACATCCCGTGCGGGGAATGCTTCTACTGCCGTCACAAGCTCTACGCGCAGTGCCCGGTCTACAAGCGCGTCGGCGTAACCGCCGGCTACGAGCCGGCCGGCGGCGGATTCTCGCAATATGTCCGCGTCATGGACTGGATCGTCCAGCGCGGCGTCGAGAAAATCCCCGACGGCGTCTCCTACGATCGCGCCTGCTTCGTCGAGCCGGTGAACACGTGCTTAAAAGGTGTCGTGCAACTCGCGCCCCAACCCGAGGACGTAGTTGTCATCCTGGGCCAGGGCCCCATCGGCTTGATGTTCACCATGCTCGTGAAGCGATTCGGATCCACCATAGTCGCCACCGACACCATGCCCTATCGCCGCGAGCTGTCTGAAAAGTTCGGCGCGGCTCTGGCTTTGGATCCCCGCCAGCCCGGACTCGAAGAACGCATCCGCGAGATGACCGGAGGCCGTGGCGCCGACGCGGTCATCGTCGCGGCATCCGTCCCCGGCATCGTCCAACAGGCCGTGAGCTATTCGCGCCCCGGCAGCCGCATTCTCCTATTCGCCCAAACCTCCCACCAGGAACGGATCGAGATCTCCGGGGCGGACGTCTGCGTCGGCGAGCGCCTCATTTTCGGCTCTTACAGCGCCTCGGTCGACCTCCAAAAGGAGTCTGCCAGCCTGGTCTTCAGCGGCGCGCTGCCCGTCGAGGACCTCGTCTCCCACCGCTTCTCGTTGGACGCCATCCGGACCGGTATTGACCTCGCGTTGCATCCCGAACCTAAATCGTTGAAAATTATAGTGCAGCCTCAGAGGTGGTCTTAGTGAACAGTCAGATGACGGCCGCGATACTGTACGGCAAAGAAAATTTGCAGATCGAGGAAGTACCAGTACCGCAAATCGAAGACGGCGATGTGCTGGTGCGCGTTCAGGCAGCCCTCACGTGCGGTACCGATGTAAAGGTGTTTCGACGCGGCTACCACGCCCGCATGATCGTCCCTCCGGCTCTGTTTGGACATGAGCTGGCCGGCGACATCGTGGCCACGGGCGAAAATGTCCGCAAGTTCCGCCCCGGCCAGCGCGTGGTCGCGGCCAATTCCGCGCCGTGCCTGGCATGCTTCTACTGCCGGCGCGGCAGCCCGAATCTGTGCGAAGATCTTTTGTTCAACAACGGCGCCTACGCCGAGTACATCCGAATCCCGGCCCGCATTGTCGAGCACAACATGTACGAGATGCCCGCCCACGTCAGCTACAAAGACGCGGCGCTGGTGGAGCCGCTGGCCTGCGTGCTGCGCGGTCTCGACGAGACCGGGATCCAAAGCGGCGACACTATAGCGATCATCGGCCTGGGCCCCATCGGATTGATGTTCGTGCGCCTGGCCAAGGCTTATGGCGCGCGTGTAATCGCCATCGGGCGGCGCCAGACCCAGCTTGACCGCGCCGCCAGAATGGGCGCCGACGAGCTGATCGCCTCCACGGGCAGCGAGGAAACCGTGCGCCGCGTTCGCGATCTGACCAAAGGCCACGGCGCCGACATCGCCATCGAGGCGGTGGGCCATCCCGACGTCTGGGAAATGGCGGTTCGATTACTGCGGCGCGGCGGCATCGTAAACTTCTTCGGCGGCTGCCCCAACGACAGCCGCATCAGCCTGGACACCTCGCTGCTGCATTATTCCGAGATCACCTGCAAGGCCAGCTTCCATCACACCCCCGCGCACATCCAGAAAGCCCTCGATTTCGTGCGGAGGGGCGTGATCACCTCCAACGATTTCGTGAACCGCGTCGAGCCGCTCACGAATCTGCTGGAAGTGATGCGCCACCTGATGAGTCACAACGGTCACATGAAGACCGCTATCATACCCTAGTGGCTCTGCTCGCCCCGAAAGAGTTTGTTTACTCCCCGGAGGCGCTCAGCGTTGTTTACAGCAAGCCGGACGCCGAGCAGTACACGCGCTGGCTCGCCACGCACCACTACGAAAATTTCCACGTCGTCACGTTCCTGCTGCCTAAGCGCCTGCATCAGGATTTCTACAACGTCTATTCGTTCTGCCGCTGGGCCGACGATCTGGGCGACGAAATCGGCAATCCCGCTGAAAGCCTGCGCCTGCTCGCGTGGTGGCGAGGGGAACTCGAAGCCATGTATTCCGGCCAAGTCCGCCATCCGGTTTTCGTCGCGCTGGAAGATACGGTCCACAAGTACGACCTGCCGATACGCCCTTTCTCCGATTTGATCAGCGCCTTCGAACAGGATCAGGTGGTGACTCGCTACCACAACTGGACCGAACTGTTCGCCTACTGCCGCTGTTCGGCCAATCCTGTAGGCCGGCTGGTTCTGCGCCTGTGCGGCTATGCCGACCAGGAGCGCGACCGGTTGTCGGACGCCACCTGCACCGCACTGCAGCTCGCCAACTTCTGGCAAGACGTTACGGTGGACTACGAAAAGAATCGCGTTTACCTGCCGCTTGACCTGTTGACCAAACACGGCTGCACGGTAAGCGACATCGCGATGCGCAACTTCACCCCCGCCTTTCAGGCCGCCATGCGCGAAGCAGTGGGGGTGGCTCGGCGGCTGTTCCTGGAAGGCCTTCCGTTGACGAAAATGGTGGATCGCCGCCTGGCGTTCGATCTGGATCTGTTCAGCCGCGGCGGCCTGCGCGTGCTTTCGAGAATTGAGAACCAGAAATACAACGTGCTGGCCAAACGCCCCAAAGTATCGAAATTAGACCGCGTGGGGCTGGTAGCGCATGCCCTCGTACGCGCCGCGTTCGCCTGAGCGCATGATCGCGATGAACCGCACCGTCGATCTCGACGCCTCCTACACCTTCTGTCGCCAGATCGCCCGCTCGCGCGCCCGCAATTTCTACTACTCCTTCCTGCTTCTTTCGCGCGACCAGCGCAACGCCATGTGCGCCATCTACGCCTTCATGCGCTATTGCGACGACATCAGCGAAGCCGAGGGGGCGAGCGGGAGCGCGCTCGAGCGCTGGAGCCAAGACCTGGATCGCGCGTTATCGGGCCAATACCCGGACAACCCGCTCTGGCCCGCCTTCCACGACACAGTGCAACGCTACAAGATCCCGTGCCATTACTTCCATGAAATGATCGACGGCGTAAGCGGCGATCTCGTGCCGCGCCGCATTCAAACATTCGACGAACTCTATCGCTATTGCTACCAGGTAGCAAGCGTCGTCGGCCTCACCATCATCCACATCTTCGGCTTCGAATCCCCGGACGCGCTGGAACTGGCCGAAAAATGCGGCATCGCCTTCCAGTTGACCAACATCCTCCGCGACGTGCGCGAGGACTCTGCCAACGGCCGCGTCTACATCCCGGCGGAAGATATCGACCGTTTCGGCGCCGATCTCGCCAAACACGACGACCGCTTCGTAGCGCTGCTGAGCTTCGAGGCTCAACGTGCCCTCGACTATTACGATCAATCCCGCCCGCTGCTCTCGCTTGTAGCCCCGCGCAGCCGCGCATCATTATGGGCACTGATCGAAATCTACCGCCGCCTGCTCGGCCGCATCCAGCGCTCCAACTACGACGTGCTGGCCAGACGCATCCGCGTCCCCACTTGGGAGAAACTCGCGATTCTGGCCAGAGCCACGCTCAGTTAGAGAACGGTTAGTTGCGGCGCCCCCAGGGCACTGTCACCGTGGGCGAACAGCCCGCCGACTTCAGGTTGACCTTCAAAGTTCCAGACCGCAACCCCTGTTTATATGGCAGCATCGCCGTCGTGTATCGCCCCTGTCCGTCGGCTTTGACCTTCTTATTTTGTCGCTCACCTTCTGAGTTGGAATCGACGGTCAGTTCGCTACCGGGAGGGAAACCCGAGCCTTCCAACCATACCAATTCAGCCCCAGGCGTGAGTAAGACCGCTTCGACAGTGCAGCCATGGTCTTCACCCTTCAGCGGAACGGGTACCGTTTTCGCCAACGCTCTAACGGAACCATCCGCGGAAACAAGTCCCAATCGTACAGGCTCACCTGGAATAGGTTGCACCACCAGATCAACGGGATCATCAGGTCTGTCGCCGCGGCACGTTCCCGGAGTTCCGGCACAGATAGCGAGACCGTCAGCGGCGAGCGTCACGCCCTGCTGTGTGACCGAGGGTCCCTTTGTGGTCACCGGCCAAGCCACAATGGAGTAGATCCCGTCCTTCGGAACACCTTCGGCGTACAATCGCAGCTTGATGATTTTGCCGGACCGCGCAGATTCCTTGATAACCAGCGAAACGTTCGGCGTGCTGGCTTGCGGTCCCCAATTATTGTGAGACATTACGAGACTCGCCACTGCATCTTGCACATTGGCATTCGAGGGATTACTCTGCTGCGCGAATGTTGCGGAAACCCCAATCGCAAAGAGCGCGACCATATAAGAAAACTTAGGCATGCAACTCGGTCACTCCAATGTAACGCAAATCGGTAAATTCGACCGCATTTCAACTATTTCACAAAACGTAACGCCATCCAGCCATGCGCAACTGGACGCGGAAGCCGACGTGCACTCTGTCCAAGCCGGATGGACAACCCTCCGCAGAACGAGCCAAACGCGCAGCAGCTGCCTGCCGACGAAACAGACGCGCAGCAGCCCTCACCTCAGCCGGCCAATCGGACCCAACTGCTCTTGAAGTGGGTCGCAATCTCGGTCTCCGCTGTCTTGCTCACTGTGCTGGCAGCATTTTCCCTCCCTTACTATAGGCTTTCCAAACGCATCGATAAACAGCTCGCGGCCGGCCCCTGGCGCAACACGTTCAGCTACTACACGGCCCCTGAATCGGTGACCCCAGGCGACCCCGCGACGGCCGCCGAACTTGGCGCCGCGCTCAAACGTGCCGGCTCCAGCTTCACATCAAGCGGGAGTGCCATCGTCGTCGATGCGCGCCCGCCGGTGCGCATTCAGGTCGCTTCAGGCCATATCGCCGCCCTCACTGATCTAACCAGCGGGCGCGGTCTGGCACAGTTCGAGATCGCTCCGCAGCTCATTACCAGCACCTCCGACGGCGACCGCAGCAGGCTCACCATCATCCATTACTCCGACCTGCCTCCGGTACTGATTCAGGCCATTGTCTCCGCCGAAGACAAACGCTTTTTCGAACACTCCGGCTTCGATGGCGCCCGGATCTTGAAAGCCATGTACGTCGATCTCCGGGAAGATCGAAAAGAACAGGGCGCATCCACCATCTCGATGCAGCTGGCGCGCAATCTCTGGCTGCGCCACGACAAAAGCTGGAAGCGGAAACTGACCGAGACGCTGGCCACTGTCCACCTGGAACGCACGCTGAGCAAACAACAAATTTTCGAAGATTATTGTAATGCGGTGTATCTGGGCAGCCGGGGCACATTCGGCTTCCACGGGTTCGGTGAAGCCGCTCGGGCGTATTTTAACAAAGACGTCCGCCAATTGAGCCTGACCGAAGCCGCCACGCTGGCGGGCTTGATCCAGCGGCCAAGCTATTTCGACCCTTTTCACTATGCAGACCGTGCCATCGACCGCCGCAACGTCGTGTTGCGCTTGATGCACGAGAATGGGTACATCTCAGCGGCGCAGTATCAGGACGCAATCTCTGCGCTGCTTGGTCTGCATCCTGGAACGGCGGATGCCTCGCAGTCGCAATACTTCTTCGACGTTGCAGGCGAAGAAGCTCAAAAGGATCTCGGTGAATCGAAGCCCAACGGCCTGGCCGGCGTCTACACCACCATCGATTTGCGTCTGCAGCGCGCCGCCGAACAGGCCATCGCCGACAACATGCCTGGGATCGACAAGCAGCTCGCCGGACGCGACAAACGCGGACCCCGGCCGCAGGTCGCCCTCATTGTCTTGGATCCCCAAACCGGCGAAGTAAAGGCGCTGTGCGGCGGCCGCGATTATGAGAGCAGCCAGTTCGACCGCGTGTTCGCCAAGCGCCCGCCCGGCTCGGTCTTCAAGCCCTTCGTATATACGGCTGCGCTGAATAGCGCGATCACCGGCGGCAGCACCGTCTGGACACCGCTGTCCACCATCGACGATTCACCCACGACTTTTCAGTTCGGCACCCAGACCTACACGCCCACAAATTTCAAAAACGAGTTCATGGGCCCGGTCACTCTGCGGCAGGCGCTGGCGCACTCACTGAACGTTGCCACCGTGAAGCTGGCCCAGCAAGTGGGCTTTTCGAACGTAGTTCAGGTTGCGCGCGCGGCGGGAATGAATGACGACATTAAACCCACGCCTGCCGTTGCGCTGGGCGCCTATCAAGTCACGCCGTTCGAAATCGCGCGCGCTTACACCGTCTTTGCCGACTATGGGTCGCGCGTCGAGCCTTCGTTCGTTTCGGCTGTGCGAGATCGCTCAGGCAAAGTTGTATATGCGCATACCCCGATGGTGCAGCGCGCCATCGACCCGCGCGTGGCCTACGTCATGCTAGACATGCTTCAAGAGGTGCTGCGCAGTGGAACCGCTGCCGGCGTTCGCGCGCGCGGATTCACTTTGCCCGCGGCCGGGAAGACCGGAACTTCGCACGATGGCTGGTTCGCCGGTTTCACTTCGCAGCTGCTGTGCGTTGTCTGGGTCGGATTCGACGATTACCGCGACCTGAACCTGGAAGGCGCGCGCTCGGCCCTGCCGATCTGGACCGATTTCATGATGCGCGCGGCCAGCCACAAGCAATATGGAAATGCCAAACCGTTCAATCCCCCGCCCGGCGTCGTGAAGGCTTCCGTGGATCTCGAGACGGGTGAATTGGCCGGCCCCGATTGCCCGGCGGACGGGGCGTCGTATTTCATTGAAGGCACCCAGCCCACTGCCCAGTGCTCTCCCAAAGAGGTGCAAGTCGAGTTCACCGCTGATGGCGGCGTAACTCAAAACCGGGTACCACTCCAGACGACGCCGCAGGTCCCGGACGCGCCGCCGGGGCCCGATGATCCGGATCAGCGCCAGCAGCCCTAACGTTCGTAGACCCGCGCAAGTTTAGCCAGCCGTTCGGCGATCTCGGCCGTCAGCATCTCCGGCTGGTAGCGCCAGCGCCAGTTGCCCCCAATTGTCGCCGGTTGATTCATGCGCGCCTCGCTTCCCAGCCCTAGCACGTCCTGCAACGGAATCAGAACCGTATCGGCGACCGACGACAGCAACGTTCGAATAAACACCCAATGGATCTGGCTGCCGTCCGTGTTCAGGTATGCCCGCACGAATGCGCGCTCGCGCCGGATATCCTCGGCCGACCGCGTGCTCTCTCCGCGGCCCTCGCTGGTCCACCAGCCGACCGTCGTGTCGCAATCGTGCGTGCCGGTGTACGCCACCACTTCGCGCGGGTAGTTGTGCGGCCGGAAACTGGGCGCCTGCGGATCGCTGCCAAATGCGAACTGCAGAATAGTCATGCCTGGAAAACCGAACTCATGGCGAATGGCTTCCACTTCCGGCGTAATCACACCCAGATTCTCGGCCACCAGCGGCAGCTCGCCGAGCGCGTCGTGCGCCACGCGAAAAAGCCCAGCGCCCGGCCCTTTCGCCCAGCGGCCATGTATAGCGGTTGTCTCGCCCGCTGGAACTTCCCAATAGGCCTCGAACCCGCGAAAATGATCCAGCCGGATCATATCCACCAGCGCCAACACGGCGCGAAAACGCCGCAGCCACCAGCGATAGCCATCGCCCTCGATCGCTCTCCAGCGATAAATCGGATTGCCCCACAGTTGCCCGGTGGCGCTGAAGTAATCTGGCGGAACACCGGCCACCACCGCCGCATTGCCTTCTGAATCCAGCTCGAAATATTGTGGATTCACCCAGACATCGGCGCTGTCGTGAGCGACGTAAATGGGCAGATCGCCCATCAGCCGTACGCCGCGCGCATGCGCGTAATCGCGAAGCTCCCGCCACTCGGCGAAAAAGGCGAACTGCAGAAATTTCTGAATCGCGATTGGCTCGGACAGCTTTTCCTGGAATGCCGCCAGCGCCGCAGGATCGCGCCATCGAATCGCAGGCTCCCACTGGCTCCAGACCGCGTAGCCGTGCCGTTGCTTGAGCACCATGAACAGAGCGAAGTCATCCAGCCAGTCCTGATTCAAATCGCAGAAGGACTGAAACTCGGCCCGGTCGCTGGGCGAAGCGCTGCGCAGAAAGCCGCGCGCGGCCGATTCGAGCAACGCCGTCTTCCACGGAATCACGCGCTCGTAATCCACTCGCGACTCAGAAAACTCAGGCGCCCCGGCGAGCGCCGCTTGATCCAGCCAGCCTTGCTCGGCCAGCCGCTCAGGCGAGATCAGCAGCGGATTCCCAGCCAGGGCCGAAAAGCATTGGTAGGGCGAATCGGCGAACCCGGTTGGCCCCAGCGGCAGCACCTGCCATAGCGTCTGGCCCGCTGCGGCCAGGAAGTCGACAAAGCGCCGGGCCTGGCTTCCCAAATCGCCGATGCCGAACGGCCCTGGAAGTGAAGTGGGATGCAGCAAGATCCCGCTGGAACGCGGAAAACGCATATAAATATGGTTACAGACCCAAGCGCCCGCCGTAACCGCTAAAGAGTTCCCGGACGCTGGCCGATCAACAAGTGGACTCTTCTGTCCGCATGATTATTACACGCACCCCACTTCGAATCTCGATCGGCGGCGGTGGCACCGACCTGCCGTCCTATTACAGCCGCTTCGGTGGATTCGTCATTGCCGCCGCGGTGAACAAGCACATTTACGTCGGCATCAATGAAACTTTCAGCGGCGGATATTTGCTGAAATACTCCTCGCTCGAACATGCCATCAACATCGACGAGATCCGGCACGCGCTGATTCGCGAGGCGCTGCGCCTGCACGACGTGCCTCCGCCCATCGAAATTGTCAGCATGGCCGACATTCCCGCCGGTACCGGTCTCGGCTCCTCGGGCGCTTTTACCGTGGGCTTGCTGCGCGCCGTGCACGCGCTCAAACGTAAGTATGTCGATCCCGCCTTTGTGGCCGAAGAGGCTTGTAAGATCGAAATCGAGACACTGCAGCGTGCGGTCGGAAAACAGGACCAGTACATCGCCGCTTACGGGGGTTTGGCTTGCTTCGATTTTCATGAAGACGGAGAGGTCAGCGTCAGCCCGCTCAACATCAGCAACAGCACCTTGTACGATCTCGAAGAACACCTGCTGATGTTCTTCACCGGCTATTCGCGCAATGCCTCGGCGGTGCTGGACGACCAGAAGCTTCGGTCGGACTTAGGCGATACGGCCATGCTGGACAATCTGCACTACATCAAGCAGCTCGGCCACTGCATCAAGCTGGCGCTGGAGCAAGGCAACACGCGCCGCTTCGGCGAGTTGATGCACGAACATTGGATGCACAAGAAGCAGCGCTCGCCCGGAACCAGCAACGAGGGCATCAATCGCTGGTATGAGATCGGCCGCGAGAATGGCGCCGTCGGCGGCAAGCTGGTGGGCGCAGGCGGCGGCGGCTTTCTGTTGTTCTACGCCGACGATCGCGATGCGTTGCGCAAGGCCATGACCGGCGAGGGACTGCGCGAGGTCCGCTTCGCCTTCGACCATGAAGGTTCGAAGCTCTTGGCGCGGGACTAACGCGATGCAGTGCGTGATTCTCGCCGGCGGCCTCGGAACGCGCATGCGCCCGCTGACCGAAACCTGCCCCAAGACCCTGCTTCCGGTGCACGGCCGGCCGTTCGCGTTTTACCAGATGCATTGGCTGGCGTCGCAAGGTGTCACAGAGGTTGTGTATTCGATCGGCCACCACGGCGACATGATTCGACGCTATTGGGAGAAGGAAGCGTCGCTGGTTCCGTCCGTTCGCTACGTCGACGAAGGAACCGATTTGCGCGGAACCGGCGGGGCACTTCGACTGGCGCGTGAAGCGGGGGTGCTCCAGGAATCCTTCTTTGTGATCTACGGCGATTCGTTCTTGCCGGTCCGGTTCGCGCCGGTTTGGGAAGCGTTCCGTTCAAGCGGAATGCCGGCGCTGATGACCGTGCTGCGCAACGACGGCCGGTGGGACCGCAGCAACGCCGTTTATCGCGACGGCCGCGTGCTGCTGTACGACAAGAAAGGTCATCCGTCGATGCACTACATCGACTACGGCCTGTCGGCCCTGCGGCGGGACATACTGGACGGCATTACCGCTGAAGTCTTCGACCTCGCCACGCTCTTCCACGAACTGAGCCTGCGCGATGAACTGGCCGGATTTGAAGTGGATCAGCGATTCTACGAAATCGGGTCGCCCGAAGGGCTCCGGGATTTCGAACAGTACCTGGAAGCGTGCGCGGACGAGCCGGCCGAAGTGCCCGCTGTCCGCTGACGGCTACTCTTCTTCGCTGGATAATTTCGCCAGCACCGAAAAATCTTCGAGCGTCGTGGTATCGCCCTTGACCTCACTGCCGCTCGCGATCTCGCGGAGCAGGCGCCGCATGATTTTGCCGCTGCGCGTCTTGGGAAGCGCGTCGGTGAAGCGGATATCGTCCGGCTTGGCAATCGGCCCGATCTCGTGCGCCACCCACTGGCGCAGTTGATTCTTCGCCTCGTCGTTCGCGGTTTGTCCGGCTTTCAGCGTGACGAAAGCAGACACGGCCTGTCCCTTGATGTCGTCGGGCCGTCCCACTACCGCCGCTTCCGCCACCATGGGATTTGCAACCAGCGCCGACTCGATCTCCATGGTGCTCAGCCGGTGCCCGGCCACGTTCACCACGTCGTCCACGCGGCCCATCAGCCAGATGTAGCCGTCCTGGTCGATACGCGCGCCGTCGCCCGCGAAATACACGCCCGGAATCTGCGACCAGTATTGCTGTTTGAAGCGCTCCGGATCTCCATAGATGGTCCGCAGCATCGCCGGCCAGGGCCGCTTGATCACCAGAAACCCGCCCGCTCCCTTGGGCACAGGCTGGCCCTCGCGATTCACAACGTCCACGATGACTCCCGGCAGCGGCCGCGTGGCCGAACCCGGCTTGGTTGCAATCGCGCCCGGCATCGGGCTGATCATGGCCGCGCCGGTCTCGGTCTGCCACCAGGTGTCCACGATGGGACAGCGCCCGCGGCCGATCACCTCGCGATACCACATCCAGGCTTCCGGATTGATCGGTTCGCCCACGCTGCCTAGTAGCCGCAGGCTCTTCATCTCATGCTTGCGCGGCCATTGCTCGCCCAACCGCATGAAGGCGCGAATGGCCGTGGGCGCGGTGTACAGAATATTGACCTGGTATTTCTCGACGATCTTCCAGAAGCGATCCGGCTCAGGCCACGTGGGCGTACCTTCGTACATCAGTGACGTGGCGCCGTTTTGGAGCGGTCCATATACGATGTAGCTGTGGCCGGTTACCCAACCGATGTCGGCCGTGCACCAATACGTGTCTTCATCGCGGATGTCGAAAATCCACTGCATCGTAATATAGGTCTGGACAGAATATCCGCCGGTGGTATGCAGGATCCCTTTGGGTTTGCCGGTGGTGCCTGACGTATAGAGCAGATACAGCGGGTGCTCGGCATCCACAGGTTCGGCGGGACAATCCGGGGAGGCGATCTCCATGAGCTGGTGCCACCAGTGATCGCGCCCAGCCTGCATCTTCACTTCGCAGCCGGTGCGCCGGTAGACGAGCACACTCTTGACGGTGGGACATTGCTCGACTGCCTGGTCCACCGCGTCCTTCAGTTTGACCTCGCCGCCGCGCCGGAAGCCCGCGTCCTGCGTGATCACCGCCACTGCGCCGCAATCGTGGATGCGATCGATCAATGCCTGCGATGAGAAGCCCCCAAAAATCACGGTGTGCGGCGCGCCGATCCGTGCGCAGGCCAGCAGCGCGATGGGCAGTTCCGGAACCATGCCCATGTAGATGGCAACGCGGTCGCCTTTTTTCACGCCCAGCGATTTAAGAACATTGGCGCACTTAGAAACTTCGCGCAGTAATTGCTGGTAAGTGAGAGCGCGGGAATCACCCGGTTCGCCTTCCCACAGCAAGGCGACTTTGTTCTTGCGCCAGGTTGCGACGTGCCGGTCCAGGCAGTTGTAGGACAGATTCAATTGCCCGCCGATGAACCATTTCGCGAACGGCAGATCCCACTCCAGCACCCGATCCCACGGCTTGAACCAATGCAATTGGCTGGCGATGCCGGCCCAGAAGCCTTCCGGATCCTGCTCGGCTTGCTGATATAGCCGCTCGTATTCGGCCAGGCTCTTGATATGCGCCTTGGAACGAAAATCCTCGGAGGGTTCGAAGACCCGCTGTTCCTTGAGCACGGTGTCGATGGCGTGTGTTCCCATAAGTGTCAGTTAAAGGTCCATTGCTTAGGATATCTCCGAATGGCGCGGCGCACATACCGGCCGTGTTAGGCGGGCGTTACGTTCAGGGACTGATTCAAGTAACTTCTGAAACCGCGCCGGCTCCAGCGCACTCAAACCTTTGGCGGTCCGGCATCTCGAGCGTTGTAAAATTAGGTCGGACGGCGCGGAGGCGGGAATTTGAAAAATTTCTTCATTGGGCTGGTGGTTGGCATCCTCTTTTCGGGGCTGATGCTGCTGATCCTGTTCTTCGCCGCGGTGCGATTCGCAGGATCGTTCGCCGAGCGGCCGGCTAGCGTCTCGGATTCGTCCATGCTGGTGCTCACCCTCGACGGCGATCTGCCTGAAATTGCGCCGCCTGAAATCCCAGTGCCTTTTTTCCAGGAACAGACTCCGCTGGCGATATACGAGGTCTGGGAAATTTTCCGCAAGGCCGCGGCCGACCCGCGTATTAAAGGCGTCATCCTGGAGCCGCGCGGCTTGAGCGTCGGTTTTGGAAAGCTGGAAGAGCTGCACCAGGACATCGAGCAATTCAAGAAATCCGGAAAGCCCGTCGTCACCTATCTCCGCAGCCCGGGCGCGCGCGAATACTATCTGGCCTGCGCCACGGATCGCGTATTTCTTGGCCCGGAAGACGAACTCGATCTCAAAGGAATGCGCCTGGAGTCGATTTTCCTCAAGAACGGGCTGGACAAGCTGGGCGTCAAAGTGGACGTTGTTCACGCGGGCAAATACAAAGATGCCGGCGATATGTTCACGCAAACCTCGATGTCGCCCGAAACACGCGAAGTGCTGACTGACATTCTCAACCAGGATTATGGAAACCTGACCAGCGTCATCGCGCAGGGCCGCAAGAAGCAGCCCGATGCAGTGAACGCGCTCATCGATCAGGGCCCGTTCCTGGCGAGCGAGGCGTTGTCCAATGGCCTGGTGGATTCTCTGGGCTACGAGGACCAGGCCATCGAGAATCTCAAGAATAGAACGAACAATAACAACCTCAAGCGCATTTCCGGCAAGGCCTACTTGCGAGCACCGGCAGGCTCGACGGGGACCGCCAATCGCATCGCGCTGGTGGTTGGCGAAGGCGACATCACCACCGGCTCGGGGAACGAGTCGGCTAACGACCAAGGCTTCACTTCCACAGGTTTCGTCAAGTTGCTCCGGCAAGTGGAAAACGATTCGAGCATCAAGGGTGTGATCCTGCGCATCGATTCGCCGGGCGGCGAAAGCACCGCATCGGACGACATTCTGCATGAAGCGAAAAACCTCAGCAAGAAAAAGCCGCTGGTGATCTCGATGAGCGATTTGGGGGCGTCCGGCGGCTACATGGTTTCGATGACCGGCGATCCGATCGTGGCTTATCCCGACACTTTGACGGGTTCCATCGGCGTGCTGCTGGTACGGCCGAATCTGCACGGCTTGTACGACAAGCTGGGTATCGGAAAGCAGGAGCTTTCGCGCGGTCAGAATGCGGACCTGGATTCGGAATATGTGCCGTTGAGCGACGAGCTGCGCGCGAAGCTCGCCTCTCAGGTGGATGCGTTCTACAAAGGTTTCGTCAACGTGGTGGCCGAGGGGCGGAAACGCACATTCGGCCAGATCGAGCCGCTGGCTCAGGGGCGGGTGTGGCTGGGCGCGCAGGCCAAACAGAACGGCCTGGTGGACGATTTGGGCGGACTGGATCGGGCCATCGATCTGGTGAAGCAGAAGGCTCACATCGGCTCGGGCGAGCGGATCACGCTGGTGCCGTATCCAGGCAGGCGCAGCGTTCTGGATATGCTTTTCAGCCGCGCGGACGACTCGGCGGCCGCGGAATTGAAAATCAATAAACTGATCGGCCACGTCCCGATTGAAGTCTTGAAGCACGGCGGCTTCCTGAAGCTGATGCCGTATTCGATCCAGGTGAAGTAGAGCG
>DATJWJ010000132.1:0-2711 GCA_035501355.1 Bryobacteraceae bacterium
CAGGAGTCACAACGGAATCGTCTACGACGGCGCCGTACGCGACATTGATGGTCTCAAGGAACTGGAGGATTTCACGTCCTTCGTCCGCTACTACGATCCTTCCCACCACTTCGGCAGCCTCGCCGACGGCGCGCGGCTGAATTCCACCATGATCGGCATCAACATTCCGATTCGCATCGGCAAGGCCACGGTGATGCCCGGTGACGTGGTTTTAGGCCGCGATGGCGGGGTGATTTTCATTCCCCCGCAGTTGGCCGGACAGGTGGTGCAGTATTCGGAGATCACACACCTCCGAGACTTGTTTGGCCACCAGCGGTTGCGAGAGGGCAAGTACGCCGCGGGACAGATCGATGCCATTTGGTCCGCGCCCATCGAGGCGGATTTTACCGCCTGGCTGAGAGAGAATATCGACAAGCTGCCGGTGCCGAGGCAGCAGGTGGAGGAACTCCTTGAGCGCCGCTAGAAGTGAGGGCCACCTCGTGTCGTTCCGGCGCGTGCCGTTACCGTGTTTCTCTTAATCGGATAGGCATGAATCAGCCCTGGTTTCAGAACCTCGATCCACTGGGAAATGCGTTCTTATCGACGTTGGCCGCGGCCCTTCCGGTGTGCACGCTGTTCTTCTTCCTGGCCGTCTGGCGCGCACCGGCGTGGCGGGCTGCCGTTTACGGTTTGGTTGCCGCCCTAGCGGTGGCGCTGGCCATCTTTCGCATGCCTGCTCATATGGTCGCGGGCGCCGTGGCGGCGGGCTTGGTCTTCGGCTGGTTTCGCATTGCGTGGATGGTAGTCGGAGCGGTATTTGTCTACGACATTTGTGTTGAATCTGGTCAGTTCGAAATCATCAAGCGGTCCATCAGCGAAATCTCCGATGATCGCCGCCTGCAGGTCCTGCTGATCGCGCTCGCGTTTGGATCGGTGCTCGAAGGCGCGGGTGGCGGGGGCGCCCCGGTCGCGGTGACCGCAGCCATGATGATCGGGCTCGGCTTCCCCCCATTCCAAGCTGCACTGGTGTGCCTCATCGGCAACTCCACGCCGGTTGCCTACGGAGGGCTCGGAAATCCCGTGCGTACGCTAGTTGCGGTCACGGGAGCATTTTCTCATCGAAGGATGAGCCTGAAAGGGCGAGACGAAGGTGGATAGGGCTGGGGCTCCTTTCTGGGTTTGGTTTTTGAGAGAAAGCCGCACTCGTCGGCGCTGTGGGAATGTGGGAATCGCGTAGCGATTTCCAAGGGCTGGGGGAACCGAGGGAAACCGTAGTCTGGTTTTCCTCGGTTCCCACGGCCCGGCATTTCCACAGCGCTTAGGCACTGCGCCTCCGGATTTTGATCCACAACTGACGTTTGGCTTCTTGCAGGTCGCGCGCGGACTCGGTGTCGGATTGAGCCGCAGCTAGCTCCTCGAGTGCCTTCACGCTCACCCCCGGCCGCAGGAATCCCGCGCAGTCGGGCAACTCGTGCAAGGTCTCCCACGGTGTGGCCCAGCGGCGATACACCCGTTTGAGCTTGCCCTTGGCCGTGCGCATGATCTCGGCAATGCCGCACGGCCGGTGAAAATTCAGATACGGATTCAGAAACTCGCGGTGAAACCGATCGACCGCTGCGGCATGCTGACTGCTGATGTGACCCCAGCCGATATGTTTGCGAATCACCGCGCCGTTCTTCGACTCCACCAGGCCGTTGTCGTTGGAGTGGCGCGGCCGCGACTTGGTCTGCTCGATCAACAGCTTGTTGAGCAACCGGGCCACCGTGTGGTTGATGAACTCGCTGCCATTGTCGGAATGAAACCCGTGAATGCGGAACGGGAACTGTTCCAGCATGGCTTCCAGCACGGGAATGAGAAACGCCTCGGAAATCTGCGGCGTGGCGCCCACCACCTGCCATTGCGTCACTTCGTCGACCGCGTTGATGTGATACAGGCCTTTTTGGCCTTGGTGGTCGCCTTGATGCACGGTGTCGACGCGCAGATAGCCCGGCCGGCCGCGCGGATCGGGCCGCCGCCGTTCGCCGATCGACACCGGCGTAGGCCGCGTCGCTTGATAGCTGCTGTTGCGCTTGCGGTACGCGGCGGTTTTGCGAAACCGATAGATCTGCGCCACCGAGATCCCCGCCAGCGGCTGGAACACCGCTTGCCCATACTCGGTGTACTCGCGCTCCAAAATCCGTTGGGTCGCCGGGCCGCTGAGCGCCGAGTGCATCCGGTCGACATAGGCCAACAGCTCGATATCGGCTGTCGTGTAGCGCGAAGCGAACCGGTGCCGCTGGTAGGGTTGCGCTTTCACTGCGCCCTCCTGGCAATAGCTTCGAATCAGCCGCGCGACTTGCGCCCGGCTCCGCCCTGTCATCTTTCCCACATACTGCCGCACCAGACCCTTCTCGGAGCGGCGCAGCCGCGCGTAATCTTGCTCTCGCAGAGTCCGCTCTACCCAGCTGTAAATCTCTTCCCGCTTCTGGCCGTCGAACTCCACCGCCTCGCTGGCGGCCAGAAACGCCCGGATCCCCTCCAGGCTCATTCTTCCCGAATCGTCCATGCTGATAGTCAATCCTCAGCATCCCTATCCGTTCCTTCAGGCTCATCTTGTGTGAGAATCCAATCCCCGCTCCAGGCTCATCTTGCATGAGACAAGACTACATCGCGCGCCCCAAACCGCCACGGCTATAATATTCGCCTAAGCTGGCTGTCATGGGAACGAAGCTCGCAACACTATTAGCACTTCT
>DATJWJ010000133.1:0-18606 GCA_035501355.1 Bryobacteraceae bacterium
AGCGCTCGATCATTTCCGCGATACCGTGCCGCCCCAGGCTTCGAAGAGCGGCGTAGACCACGAAGCCGCGGGCGCGCCGCGAAGACTCCGCCACCCAGTTATAGTTGTCGCGCGCCGTCTCCGGACGTTCGCCATAATAAGCCGCGGTGAGAGTCATGGCCGCGCGGTGCGCCGCCGGATCGCGGACGAACACCAGCCCCGAGTCATACGGTACGTTCAGCCATTTGTGACAATCGGAGGCAATGGAATCCGCCTGTTCGATCCCTTGCGCCTGTGCTCGATAGGCGGGTGAAGCGGCGGCCCACAACCCGAAGGCTCCATCCACATGCAGCCATCCGGCCGCAGCGTGAACGCACTCGGCAATTTCAGAAATTGGATCGAATGCGCCCGTGTTCACATTCCCCGCCTGCGCGCAGACCAGCAGCGGATCACGGACATCGCGGAGAGCGGCGCGGAGTTCGGCGATTTCGATCCGTCCCTGTGAGTCCGTAGCAATTCGTTGCACCCGATCGCGCCCGAACCCGAGCATCTGCAGCGCCGCAAAAATCGTCACATGCGATTCATCGCTCACGATCACTCTTATTGGAGGCGCTGCGAACAATCCCTGGCTTTCGACATCCCATCCGACCCGGCGCAAAAGAGCATGCCGGGCGGCCGCAAGGGCCGTAAAGTTGGACATCGTGCAGCCAGTTGTAAATCCTACGCTGGTGCCTGAAGGCATTCCGAAGAGGTCGACCAACCATCGTGCCGCGATCTCCTCGGCGGCAGCGGCAGCGGGCGAGGAGACGGAATTGAAGCCGTTCTGATCCCAGACGCTGGTGAGCCAGTCGGCCGCGACCGCTGCTGGGACGGATCCGCCGGTCACGAATCCGAAATATCTCGGCCCCGCGGACGCGGTGAGCCCGGCGTCGATCCTCCTGGCCAAATGCTCGACCACGCACATTGGATCTTCGCCCTCCGCCGGCAGCGACCCGCCGGCGCTGTAAACCAGAGCAGCGAAGTCCACTGGCCGCGCAACCGGACGTTGCTCTAGTCCCTCCAGAAATTCAATTGCGAGCTGGTGAGTTTTTTGAAGCAGCGCCCCATATTGAGAAGACGGCATGCGAGCAAGGTACCGCAACCGTTGAGATCGTGTATAGGTTCAGATCGGCCGGGACATGTCCGGCACAGCTACTCCGGCGTCAGTGTATATTCACTTATTGAGCCCGGCTTCACTAAAACTGCAAGAACTCTTCGACAACAACCGCGCCTGGTCTCGGCAACTCACCCAGCGCGACCCGGCCTTCTTCCGTAAGCTTTCCGAGCAGCAGGCGCCCAAGTACCTCTGGATCGGATGCTCGGACAGCCGTGTCCCGGCCAACGAAATCGTGGGACTGCTGCCGGGCGAGTTGTTCGTCCATCGCAACGTCGCCAACCTGGTGGTGCATACTGACCTGAACTGCCTCGCGGTGATGCAGTATGCGGTGGAAGTTTTGAAGGTTGAGCACATCATCGTCTGCGGCCACTATGGCTGCGGCGGCGTTCAGGCGGTGCTCGAGAAACGCGAACTCGGGCTGGTGAGCAACTGGCTGCGGCACCTGGCCGACATCCGCGATAAGTTCTCCACGACCCTCGCGGAGCTTCCGGTCGAGGATCGCGCCGGTGCGCTATGCCGCTTGAACGTCCTCGAGCAAGTCCGCCATGTGTGCGAATCGACCATCGTCCGAAGCGCCTGGAAAGAGCAGCGGGGCCTGGCCGTGCACGGTTGGGTCTACAGCCTGCGGGACGGCCTCTTGCAGGACTTACTGGCGACTCCGGTGACCTCAGTCGCCGACGGGCCGTGCCTGATCGAATCGCTATAACGACCGCGTTCGTTTTTCGTCCCAGCTTCTTCGCGGCCGCCAATCGCGCGACGGCCGAATCGGGGCTAGCGAACGGAAATCGTCACACTATTCGAAACGGTCGCGCCGAAGGAAGCACAACCGGGACAGAATCCCCCGCGGCCACTCCCTGGGGCACTTGCACGTTCACCTGGTAGAGTCCGACATAGCCGGAAGCCAGTCCCGCGAAACTGACGGGAGCCTGCACGCGGTCCGCTCGTCGCGCCCGCTTGGCGCCGTCCAAAATGCGCCTGGTCTCGGCCGCGACCCCATGCTGGAAGGCAGGCTGGGCGATCCCGCCGGACCTGGGCACGCGCGGTTCGCCAGCGACGTACAATACGTCCACCTGGCGATCCGCTTTCGAAAGCGAACGGCAGGCTGCGCGCAGGGCCGCGGTCGCTTCTTTGGAGACTCCTGCGTGAGCCGGGAAGCAACTCAAAGGCCACGGCAAACTACGCCCATACGTTATCATGAGTAAGTGCGTTCCAGGCTGTTGGTTTTCTTCTTACTGATTGCATCTCCAAGTTTTTCCGCGCCGTTGGCGCCGCAGGAAGGGCGTTTGCGCCTGTATCACACCCATACCGGCGAGCATCTCGACGTCGTCTATCGCCGCGGTGGCGAGTACATCGCTCAAGCGCTGGCACGGGTGGACCAGTTTCTCCGCGACCACCGTACCGGCGATGTGCGTCACTATGATCCCCGCCTGCTCGATCTGCTGAGCGACTTGGAATCTTCCGTGGGCCGGCCGCTGGCCGAAATCCACATCATCTGCGGCTACCGGACACCCTGGAGCAACGAATTTCTCCGCACTCATACGAGCGGCGTCGCCAAGAACAGCCTGCATATGGAGGCCGAGGCCATCGATATTCGCCTGCCAGGGACGAAGACGTCCAGGCTGCGCGATGCGGCCCTGGCGCTGCAGCGCGGCGGCGTCGGCTACTACGCCCAGTCCGATTTCGTTCACGTGGATCTGGGCCGTATCCGCCGCTGGTAGTCTGCCGCAACTCTACCAGACTGTTCGAGGCCGCGGACAGGCTTTCAAAGGCGGCTGCCAGCCGGAATACGGATAGCCGTGTGAAAGCACCGTGTCGAGCGACGCATCATGGCCGTAAATGTCGTCGAAGAAAGAAACATCGCCCGTTTCATCCGCCACTGCCGTCCCATACACGATCAGCACTGGAATGGATTGCCTGAGATTCACTTGCAGCGTTCGTGCCCCGCTTTCGGCTTCGCGGATTCGCTCCGGGGTCCACTCCGGCAAGCCCCGCAGCACCCAAGCCGCTAATTCGTCCGGCTTCTCGACACGGATGCAACCGTGGCTAAAATCGCGCCGCGACCTGGCGAACAAGGGCTTGGCGGGCGTGCCATGCAGATACACGTTGTACTCGTTCGGAAACATGAATTTGACGTATCCCAGGGCATTCTTCGCGCCCGGCTCTTGACGAATCGCCAGCTTTCCGGAGCGCAGTTGGCCGAGTGTCTCAGCCGTAACTCGGCCGGCAACCACGTTACCACGAGCGTCCACGATTTCGTAGTCATTATTGGCCAAGTAGGAAGGATCTTTGGCAATCTTCGGAACCAGTTCTGCCCGCTGGATGCTGAGGGGGACATTCCAATAGGGCCGGAAGATCACGTGCGTCATGTCATTAGTGAAGACCGGCGTCTGATGACGATAGGCTCCTCCCACGACGACTTTCATCTCCAGCTCGGATTCATAACGATCGTTCAAGGCTCGCAACCGAAACTCGGGGATGTTCACCACGATGGGCGGGCGGTTGAAACTAGAGGGCGCCCAGCGCCAACGCTCTAAGGTCAGCTCAATTTGCCGGACCCGGTGGCTCAAGGGCGTGTTCAATTGTTGCAAAGTGGCATTCCCGATGCGCCCATCGGGTTCCAAGCCATGGCGAACCTGGAAATGCTTCACCGCATCGACCAACGGGCCCGCATAGATCCCGGTTTCGGGGGAAACTTGCGCACTTGCCGGGAGATCGCCTACCAGGCGCAGCAGCCGCTCCAATCTGGGTACGCCCGCATAAGCCGTGCCGGGCTCGACCGGCTTTTTCACTGGCGGCAGCGGCTCTCCGTCATCGGCCCGCGCGAGCTTGAGATAGTTCTCGAGCGCCTGCTCCAGACGGCGATAACCGGGATAGAGAGGCTCAATTCCGGCAACTATCGAGCGCACATCGCTGCAGGTCGTAAGCCGGCGCAAGATATTCGCGAGGTCGCATTGCTTCTGATCGGTATTCAGCCCGAAACAGAAGACCTTGGGGCTAACCCGTCCAACTCGCAGGTCGGAGACGAAGCGCATGCCGGATACTGTGAGCGCCAGATCGAACGCGGCCAGATCGTGGCCGGACGGCTTGGCGAGCGCAGGCCGCAGCCGCGCCAGCCTGGCTGCCCAGCGAGAAGCGTCGTAATCTTCCGCATCCAGGCCCTTGGCTTCGGCATGCTGCAGCATTTCGATGAGGGCCTTGGCCTGCGATGTTGGTGCGCCGTCGCGAGTCCAGGCCAGCGCGTAGTTGGAAGGTGCGTAGAAGTTCGAGACCGGGCCTTTCAGTGAGGAGAAATCCGGCCAACGCAGTTCGGCTGACGCGCCGGAGGCCGCCATGGACTGCAGAGCTTCTTGCGGGGGCGGTTCCGCGCGGGCGGCAGAAACGAGCACGATACCGGCCATCAACCCGCGGATCAGATTGAGTCGCAAAGAGGCCCCCAAACCGGGACTGTGCAACTTGGAAACCGCCTGGTTTGAACGGCAAAACATGGTAAGACAGAATGCAATGTTTTGGATTTGGGCTTTTTGCGCAGATTGATCCAGGGTGGGATGCGCGAGATCACGCAATTCTCATGCTGAGGCCACTTGGTAAATCCTTTAGAAAGTGTCTTATTCCAAACGGTATCGGAAGTGCTCCAAAATTGGGAAACAACCATGCTTGCACCCGCGCTCACACAACGTGATGAGTCCGCCGTCTTGGCGCGGACCACTTTTCGCCTCCTTTCACCCTGCCTGCAGCGCGCCGATGGAACAGGCCCGACGATCGATCTAGGACTCGATCCCGGCAGCCTGCTCGTCATCAGCATGGGCATCAATCACGTGATCGAGAACGAAAGGCTCACGCTCTCGATCTGGGGTTCTGTGGACGGGAACGATTGGGGCGAAAAACCGCTTGTTTCGTTCCCGCCCAAGGCCTATTGCGGGGTTTACTCGACCTTTCTCAACTTAGCCGCGCATCCTCAGGTCCGCTACCTGCGGGCCAAGTGGAACATGGCCCGATGTGGCCACGGCGACGGCGAACCGCTCTTCGGCTTCTACGTCTCCGCGCAGGAATCCAGCTCGCAGATAAACTAGCGGTCGGGCGCGACCGCCGCAGGCCGCCTTGGTTGATCAATTCATCGAGAGCTTCGGATCGTAACGGTGCATTTCCGCGATACGGTCGAGTTCACGCCAGCACGTTCGCGACGGCCGAATCGGGGCTAGCGAACCGAAATCGTCACACTATTCGAAACGGTCGCGCCGAAGGAAAGCACAACCGGGACAGAATCCCCTGCGGCCACTCCCTGGGGCACTTGCACGTTCACCTGGTAGAGTCCGACATAGCCGGGAGCCAGTCCCGCAAAACTGACGGGAGCCTGCACGCCGCCGATGGTCGCCGACGGGTAGCTAATCAGGTAGGAAAGGTGGGGCGCTGCCAAGGCTACGGCACCGGTGGCGGGTTGATTGGTCACCATTCCCAGGCCGGTAGCGAAAATCAGTACATAATCCCCGGCGTGGGCCGGCGAGTTGGAGTCCACCACGGCTCCGGCAACATTCTCGATGGCGCCTTGCCCGCCCTGGGGTGCGCCCAGCGAGAAAATACCGGGGTCGTTCTGCCCCACCGCAACCGACTCCAGTTCGCTGCTGATCGAATTGCCGGTCACGGTGACGGTGACCGGCACAATCGGCATAACCTGCAACTCCCAAGGCACTTGCAAATTCAGTTGCGACGAAGAGGCATAGAGGATGGGAGCTGGGATGCCGCCAACCTGCACGGTCGCCCCGTTCAGATCGAGACCGAACAGGGTCACCAAGGAACCTGGGACCAGAGCGTTTTGCTGAAAGGTGGCGGCGTTGACCAATCCCCCCTTGGTCTGAGGTCCGTTAACGGTTCCAGAGGGGTTGGCGAGCGAGATCGAATTTCCCGAGGCGCCGGCGCCCAGGTAGGTAAAGAAGGACACATCGTTCAGTACGCCACCCACCAGGTTGTTTCCGATGCTCAATTGCTGCACCTGGTTGCCACTGGCGTTCAGCAGGCCCGCCACCACGTTGATGCCTTTGACGCCGGTATACGGCGCAAGAGCGATCGTGGCAGCCTGGTCCAGTTGGTTGCAGGAGATGTTCGCAGCTGACACGACGTTGTTGTCGGCCGGGGAGATTGGGGCGCCGGGTGCTCCGGACTGGCCCAATCCCGCGATGATGCTGATTCCCACAAACGACGTGTCCACCTCGTTATTAAGGATCGAGAGACCGTTGACGGTGTTCCCCGGCTCCTCCTGTCCGGTCCAGACCTGAATGCCTCCGAATGTGATTCCTAACGATCCGTTGTAACAATTGCAGCCGTTATAAACCGATGATGTCATCCGGATGGTATTGGCCTGAACCAGGACATTGGAAAGAACGTCCGCAGTGGTGGTTCTGCTGTAATACCCACCGGAGCTGCCGCTGTTGAGGTTCACTCCGACATTCAGATTTCCCGTAATGGTGTTCCCCAGGATCGACAGGCCGGTGAGTGTGTTATTGCGGTTGCCGCAGCAGGATTCCTGCACGGAGATTCCGAAGGCGTCAATCCCCAGTGCCGCCGATGCATTTTCGGTCACTTCGATGGTGTTCGCCAGAATGCCGAGATTACTGATGAGGTTGTTCTCCGAGTATTGGATGGGGGTAAGGGACGGATCACCGTCGACATCGTCGGAGGCGGCATCGCCGCCCACAATTTCGATTCCAACAGGCTCGGCTGGATAAGGGCCCGGTCCGGTCATGTGCAACTGGTTGCCGATGATCTGCATTCCGTTCATGGTATTTTTCGAGGCACTGCCGATACCCGTCCCGACGTGAATTCCGGACTCGAGAAGAGTGCCTGTAATGGTATTGTTCGCGATTAACGTGTCGAGCACCTGGTTATTGGTTGTCCCCAGTCCAGCTCCGGCGATTACTTGAATGCCGCCCCCGCCAGGCGATTGGATCACTAAATTGTTGTTGGCGATGGTGGTGTGCTGTAGAACGTCGCCCACGGTGTTGCCGAGCACGAGATCGATTCCCACTACGTGGCCGGAGGAGGTGGCGGAGATGGTGTTGCCGGTAATCAGAATATGGTCCCAGGTGTTGTCGGTGAGCAGGCCGGGGTTGGGAGGAGCCGTTCCCTGTTCGCCCAGCCTGGAATTCAACGTGATTCCCTCATTTTCCACGCCCGTGATCACCAGGTTGCTGAGGGTGATGTTAGAGAACGTTGTATTGGTAGCGGGGGGCAGCGTGAATTTCGCGGATGGCCGTTGGATGAGAATGCAAAGCGCGCAGTTCTGGAGAGCCAGCGCGTTGAGCGTGTTCCCGCCGGAAAGGATAGTAAAGAAGGTTGTATTCGTCCCCGGCGCTCTGGAGAGCGTGATGCCGGGTTTTCCGGAGCCATCGATGTCGCCGTTGATGGTGACGTTGCCTCCGGTCAACGGAGGCATTCCCCCGGGCCCTCCAAGAGGATCGAACACGATAGTGGATCCCTTCAGGGCAGGTGCGAACTGGATGTTCCAGGTGCCGGGATTGCTGTTGGTCGCCAAGATGGCTTCATAGAGAGAGATTCCGTCTGAGCCTGGGTTGGCCATCAGGGCGTTCACCGAGGAGGTGTCGCCATTCACCGCGATGGTCGCATTGGTGACTGTGATCACCGTGCCGCGATTGAGAGTAACGGCGGGAATGGTCACGGATGGAGGGGTATAACTTTTCGCGCCAACCGCGCCGCAAGAGACCGGCAACTGGTCCGCCGCCGCGAGCGCGGCGATGGCCAACAGAAAGGGGCCGGCCGATATGGCGCGTCGTATGTTCAGGTGTCCTCCCAGCCGCGGCGCTTCGTTTTGAACGGCAGACCCAGTTTACTCTCAATCGCCTGCGCTCGTTCGTTTTACAGGCGTCGTTAGCGGCCCGGGGAAACGGCTTCCGCGATCAGGATGTGGTTGGCGACATCGGCCACTCCCGGAGCGGACCAGGCGGTTTTCTCAGCTTCCTCGCGCTCGGCGAGGGAGCGTACTTCACCGTGTAGAACAACCTTGTCGTTGTTCACTTCCACCAGGATATTCCGATCCTCGATGGTCGGACTGCGCCGCAATGCGGATTCGATCTGCTCTTTCACGCCTTCAGCGTCTAGCGTCGGGTTCACGCCGATCAGATTATCCACACCTTTAACGCCGGTCAGCTCCGCCACCACGCGAGCGGCAGCGTCTTTTTGATACTGCCAATCGACGGTTCCTTCCAGCGTGATCCATCCATTTTCGACGCGCACTCGAATGCGATCCGGTGAAACTGAGCTGTTCCACGCCAGCACGTTTGCGACGGCCTGTGCCAGTCCCGTAGAGGTGGCGACATGAGGGCCGGGCAGGCGGACCTGTAGTTCGCAGGCTACCGCGCGGACGTTGGCGATGCGTTCGGCGGCACGAAGCGCGGCCAGTTTCTGCTCGTAAGTGTCCACGCTGCCGCTGAGCGTGACCACCCCGTTCTCAACCGAGACGCCGATACGCGCGGCGTTCAGGCCGGGCGTGTAGAACATCTCGCGCTGCACATCATCTCGAATATGGGTGTCCTGTATCATGAGTTCACCTCACATCGACAAAATCTGCAATCCCGCGGCCAACCATGCACCGGCCTGATAATGGCGCTGCGGAGGCGTATCCGGGTTCGGGCAGATCGCGCCTGCGCGAATTGACGCACGGAATTTGGCTGAACCGGCGCAGGTTTTGGCACAACAGGGCGGGTTCCTGACGCGTTGTTGGCAGAGCGATGACGAACCCGCTTTTGGTTAATGGCTTGCGCGTTTCTCAAATGACCCTTCTTCCCTCAAGAAGGAGCATTGCTATGAGCAAGGTTCAATTTTCCCCCTGGATTTTTCTGGCGGCTATCGCCTGGACTGTATCGGCCCAGCCGCCGACGGGCGATGGTTGGCCGCGCGAGTTCGACCATGCCAATGCGCATTTCGTCGTGTATCAGCCGCAAGTGGACAGTTGGAAAAACAATCACCTGCTGGCTCGATCGGCTGTGTCTGTCACGCGTCCCGGCCAACCAGTGCCGGTTTACGGCATTGTGTCGCTTTCCGCTCAGACCAGCGTCGATAAAGAAACCCGCACAGTTTTGCTGGATGATTTGAAAGTCACTGGCGCGACTTTTCCCGCGGCGCAACCACGGCAGGCGGAATTGGCTAATGCCATCCGTCAGAGCCTTCCCGATTGGCCGCGCACTATCTCGCTGGACCGCCTGCTGGCCGATCTGGCGATCACGCAGGCCCAGAGCAGCACCGAATCGGTCCAGCTAAACAATCAACCGCCCAAGATCATTTACAGCCGCGTCCCAGCGGCTTTGATTCTGATCGACGGCGAACCGGTGTTCCGGCCCGTTGCCACCACGGCGTATACGCGCGTCATCAACACGCCGGCACTGTTGCTTTTCGACCCGCAGGGAAATCGGTTTTATCTGGATGGCGTCCAGTGGTGGATGACGGCCGCTTCGCTCACCGGACCCTGGACGGTCGCGACGGCGCCGCCTACGGATCTCGAGCAAGCTAAAACCATCGCGCTCGAAGGAGAAGAGAAAGATCCGCATGCTCATCCGCAGGATCAGCCTCAGTTGCCGCCCGCGGTGGTGTATGTGAGTACAACCCCCGCGGAATTGATCGTGACTCAGGGCGATCCGCAATACTCGCCCATCGCCGGGACGCAGCTTATGTACGTGACCAATACCGATCGCGACATTTTCATGGACGTAAAGAGCCAGAACTATTACGTGTTGCTGGCGGGCCGCTGGTTCCAGGCGAAATCGTTCCAGGGTGCTTGGAATTTCGTGCCTGGAACCGCGCTCCCGGCCGAGTTCGCGAAGATTCCGCCCGGCAGTCCCAAAGGCTACGTGCTGGCTTCGGTTCCAAATACCGAGCAAGCGCGCGAGGCTGTGATTGCCAATCAGATTCCGCAAACCGCGGCGGTGCGGCGCGATCAGGCTAAGCTGAACGTGCGCTACGACGGTGAGCCCAAGTTCCAGCCCATCCCAGGCACGTCCATGGAGTACGCTGTCAACAGCTCTACGGAAGTGATTTACACGCAGGGCCGCTACTGGGCCTGCCGCGACGCGGTGTGGTTCGATTCCGACTCGCCGCTGGGGCCGTGGGAACTGGCGGAGAACATTCCATCCGAAATCTACACCATTCCGCCCACTTCGCCGCTGTACCATCTGCGCTACGTCTACAACTATGGTTGCTCGCCGGATTACGTGTACTACGGTTACACGCCGGGCTATCTGGGAGCGTTCGTAGACGACGGCGTGGTCGTGTTTGGAACCGGCTGGTGGTATCCGGGCTGGTATGGAGATTGGTGGTTCGGATGGCCTTGGACCTGGGGATTCGGGTTCCAGTTCAGCTACTGGGGCGGTGGATGGTTCTGGAGGCCGGTGGGGCCGTACTGGTGGTATCACCATCCCTGGTACGCGGGCCGCGTCTACAGCGAACATTGGAACACGCACTGGCATCCGGGTGACCGCGAATGGGTTCGCAACAACGTGAATGTGTATAACCGGTGGCCCGCGGGTGCGGTGGTGTCGCGCGCGCACGCCGCTCCGGTCGCGAGACCTGCGGTTGGAGCACGGGCGCCCGGCGATGTTTATGCCGGCCGTAACGGACAAGTCTACGAACATCGCAACGACGGCTGGTATCAACAGAATCGGTCCGGCCAATGGACCAAGGCAGCTCCGAATCCAGGGCTGGAGCAGCAACGCCAGTCGCGTTCGCTGGGCCAATCGCGCCAGGGCGAATACCAGAGTCGCGGGCAGGCTCCGGGGATTCCTCGCACCGTCGCGCCGCCACGTATGTCGGCTCCGCGCTCGGCCCCGTCGGGCGGAGGACATCATCGCTGATCGTTTCGTCCACCGAGCGGGGCCGGGATCATACCGGCTCCGCCTGGCAAAACGCTACCGCTGTTTATAGCTGGCAAATACCAGGCCAGCGCGATATTTCGGAACAACCCTCGCTACTTACAATCGACTAGGCGTTACTTGCCTCCGGACTTATGTAAGAAGCGAGGTTTGTCATGCGATCCATTCGAGCTTTATTGACTGGCATGCTCGCCGGGGCGTTCTTGCTCCGAGTACTGGACGCCCAGGTGACTCCGCCGCCCTCTGGCACGCCCACGTTTCGCGTCACGACACGCCTGGTGTTCCTGGACGTGACCGTACTGGACAAAAGAGGCCATCCGGTAGTCAAGGGTCTGACCAAGGATGACTTCATCATCACCGAGAGCAAAAAGCCGCAGCGCATTGTCTCCTTCGAAGCGCCGGAAATGCATGTGGACACGAACAAGCCCGACGACAACCCGTCCGGCAAAGCGCCCGCCACGGTTCTAGTGTTAGACCTGCTGAATTCGAAGTTCGAGGACTTCGCCTACATACGCTATGAGGTGCGCAAGTACCTGGAGGCGCAGCCCGATCAACTGAGCGCGCCAGTCGAGCTGCTGGTGTTGGGCAACACGACTCTCGAGATGCCTCAAGGCTACACCAGAAGCAAGGCCGACCTGCTTTACGCCTTGGCTCATGTGCCGGCCGCGCTGCCTTTCAAGCTCATCAATGGGTCCTTTTGGCCTGAGCGATTCGTGCAGTCCATCGACGCGCTGCAGCAGATCGCGATCGAAAACCGGGGCATACCGGGCCGCAAGAACATAATCTGGGTCGGACACGGAGCGCCTGCGGTGATGACGGAAGTCTTGCAGGGCAAGATCGTGGACGAGCTGAATCAGTACGTTCATGACACCACCAATATGCTGGTGGACGCGCGCATGAGCTTGTTTGTAATTTATCCCGGCCTGAGTGCCCACGGTATGCGATTTGGGTTCAGCGAATGGTCGGCCGGCGTGGACCTTGGCGACGACGACCCATTCGCCGGCAACATCAATTTCGGCGTGTTCGTCAATGAGACCGGCGGCAATCTGTTCTACAACCGCAATGACATCGCGGCTGAAATCCGGCGCTCACAGAATCTTGGCTCGCAATACTACACGCTAACCTATGAGCCCCCGGACGGTCCCGCGGACGGAAAATTCCGCCGGGTGCGCGTGACCCTGCGCGATCCCTCGTTGCGGGCTTTGACCAAAGCCGGTTACTTTGCGCCCAGCGGGGCCACCGGCGTCCATCGCCGGCAGCAAAACTTAGTCGACATCGGCGACGTGATCCGGTCCGCACTGCCGTTTCCCGCGTTGCCGCTGAGAATAGAGAATCTGTTGCGCCATCCGGATACAGGCAGGGTGGAGTTTACTGTCGCTTTGCATTCGCCCAATCTTGTATGGCAACAAACGGACGACGGAAAGAGCACGACCAACCTGCTGCTAGCTGCAGCCAGCCTCAGCGCGGACCGAAGTGTCTTGGCTTCGAAAGTGGAGAATGTCACGGCATCGGAGCCGACGCAAGACCCGGCGCAACTTGCGGAAAAAACGGTGCTAATACGCGTTCGGCTGCGCGTTCCGTCCCAGACGCAGAGCGTGCGAGTGGCCGTGGGAGGTGTGGGTAAGAATAGCCGCACTGGGGCAGTAGAAATCAGCCGCGAGAAGCTGAATGTGGCACCGGCTGCGCCCGCGCCAGACCAGCTTTTGACGCGCCCGGTTACTTCACAATGACGTGGACAGACGCCCACAACGTGGCCTGGCCGGGGCTCTAAGAAAGCCGAAGCCCCGCCAGTTTCTCGAGTCTTCGATGCAATCGGGGGTGCAACAACATGCCGCTCAGACAAGCGATGGCAGTGAGCCAGTTTCTGGGGTCGGTAATGAATGGCGCCGGCGCGAATCGAAATCCCTCGAACAACAGGCTCAATCCGTCCGCATATTTGGCATCTTCGAAGGCCAGCCGGGCAAAATAGCGGCTCATATTGGAACGGGCCTGCTCTTCAACTTGAGCTACGGCGCGCGGCGCCAGCCCGCGGAGCTTCTCGAGCGTCCGCGACCACTCCAGCTTCACCGCTTCCAAATTCCGGGAATTCTGTCCGGGATGTCTTCTGTATCGCATCAAATCGCGTTCTATGGCCAAAACGTTTCCGGGCTGAAGCAGCGCAATTCGGAGGAACAGATCCAGGTCGTAAAGGCGCGGGAGGCTCGCATCGACCCCGCCGGCCAGATCGATCGCGCTCCTTCGGATCACCACATTGGAAGTTGCGCCGATGACAAAATCTCTAAGAAGCTCAGGGAAGTCGATAGTTCCGCGATAACGGCTGGAACGAATGCCCATCGGGCGGCCCGCTTCGTCTATCACGCGGAACCACGAAAACGAAAGGGCGACCTCCGGCCGGCGTTGCATGGATGCGACATGCGAGGCCAGGCTGTCCGTCTCCCATATGTCATCCTGATCGAGCGGCGCGATCAGTTCCCCAACCGCGGCCTCGATACCCGCCGTGAGCGCCGAAGCCGCGCCGCGATTATCCTGCCGTATCACTCGCAGGCGCGGGTCTGAATACCGATCCAGCACCGCGTGCGATCCGTCCGCTGAACCGTCGTCCACCACCACGATCTCAAAGGCGCGATAACTTTGTGTTAGTGCGGAATCGAGTGTATCGGCGAGAAATTTCTCGCCATTATGAACGCAGATCACCACCGTTACGGTGGGCGTCGCGTCGCGGTCATGCATGGCCATTTTCGAAAGCGCGGATGGTTGCAATCACACGCTCAGCCATTACAGGATCGACGTGCGGGCCCATGGGTAGGCTCAGCACCGTGTCGGCGAGTTGTTCGGTTCGCGGAAAATCTCCGCGACTGTACCCCGAGTCTTGGTATGCGCCTGTCAGGTGTGGGGGCACGGGATAATGAATCAAAGTTTCAATGCCGTGCAGCCGCAGAAAGTGACGTAATCGCTCGCGTTCAGCGTAACGGATGACGAATAAGTGCCATGACGGCTGGGCCCCCTCCCGAGTTATCGGCAAGATACACTGGGTACCCGCCAAGCCGGTGAGATATGCTTTTGCCAACTCCTTTCGGCGGGTATTCCAGGCCTCCAGATGGCACAAGCGAACGCGCAAGAATGCGGCCTGAAGAGCGTCTAGACGGGAGTTGTAGCCGCGGGTTACGTGATTATATTTGCCTGCCGAACCGTAATTATGTAGGGTACGAATTGATGTCGCAAGCCGCGGGTCGTCCGTCAGCACCGCCCCCCCGTCGCCTAGAGCGCCGAGATTCTTGGTGGGATAAAAACTGAAACCGGCGGCATCGCCAAGCGCTCCGGCAGGTTTGCCTCGCCACTTGGCTCCATGGGCCTGAGCGGCGTCTTCAACCAGGCGGATGTTGCGAGCCGACGCGATTTCCCGCAAGGCGTCCATGTCCGCAGGCTCGCCATAGAGGTGCACGGCTACGATGGCGCGAGTCCGGGCGGTGATCGCGTCGACAACCCGTGTGGGATCCATCTGGAATCCCTTCTCCTCGGAATCGACCGCCACAGGCCGCGCTCCGGTGTTACTGACGGCGAGCCAGGTGGCAATGAAGGTGTGCGCCGGTACGATCACCTCGTCGCCTTCCCCAATACCGTATGCTTTTAAAATCAAGAAGAGCGCTTCCAAGCCGTTACCGGTTCCAATGCAGTAGGAAGAACTGCACGCGGAGGCGAATTCACTCTCGAACGCTTCCACTTCCTCGCCCAGGATGTACCACCCGGAATTCATCACGCGGCGATAGGCCGCGTCGTACTCCTCCCGGAGCTCCCGATAGCACGCGCCCACATCAAGGAACGGAACCGCCGCCACATTGGTCGCGATTCCGGATGAACTGTTGGTAGTCAACGCAATTATCCTCTTTGTTGTAGGGTTCGGAGGCGAAGACGGCGCAAAGCGATCCTGCGCTGAATTCGAATACCTCGTGCCAGGTCGAGGGGGGAACATACAGTGCGACGTCGGCGCGGTCGAGAACGTATTCGGATTTGCGCCGGCCATCGTCCAGGCGCACGCGGAATGTCCCGCGCAGCGCCAGGATCAACTCTTGTTCCTTCCAGTGCGAATGGGCGCCCCTTACAGACTTGGGGTCGGAATCGTAGATGTAATAAAACCGCTTCGGCGTAAATGGAAGATATTCCGCGAATTCAATAACAGCAATACTGCCGCGATCGTCGCAAAAAGTTGGAAACGCGATAAGACGCGGTTCGAGCACGTTAGCGGCCGGTCGCATTCAAATATCGCTCCACGATTTCTTTTAGAATCGTAACTCGCTCCGACGCAAATGGACCCGTTTGGTAAAACGGTACTACTTCCTCGCGCACGTCCGCCACTACTTCGCTCCAGCCTAGCGCCGGAGCCTCCGGCCGGCGACCCGGCTCACGCACCAGGAGGACCTGCCCTGCCCACCGCCGCGGTTTCCAAATCTTTGCAATCGAGCGGCGTTCCCCACGCGCGCCACGCGGAACCAGATCCTCGCTTCGACCGCGTAGGAAGGCCGCCACGCGGCTCCGGAAATAACTCAACGAACCGCCAGCGTTGCCCAAGCGCAACATTCGCATGTGGTAGGCGGCCCGCAACCGATACGCCCTCCAGCGCGCGGCGGCCACCACCATCCATTTCTGTTCCTTGCTCCAGGCCGGGTTGATCGCATCGATCAGCATGAGGCGATCCACCGCGGCTCCAGCCTGTTCGAGAAACATGGCCGTCTCGAAGGCCAGAAATCCGCCAAAACACTGTCCGGCCAGACGCCACGGACCGAGTTCGGGTTTATCGAGCAATGCGGTTCCACATATGGCTGCCATCTTCTGCAGCGTAGGCACGCCGGATATTCGAGCGGTGTCGACCGCCCAGACCGGTTGGTCCTCGCCCAACGCCCGCGACAAGCTGACGGCGCTGTTCATTAACCCGTCATGACCCGGAAACCAGATCAGAGGAGGACGCCGCCCGGCGCGTTGTATCGGAACGAGCAGCGATGGCGGGCTCGTGGACGCCCGTTCGATTTCTTCCGCGAGCGATTCAATTGTTCCGTCTGTCAGGAATCGGAGATACGGAAGGTCGACGCCTTCGGCCGCGCTCACGGCCGTCAACATGCGGACGGCAAGCAGCGAATCTCCACCGAGCGCCTCAAACCGGTCCGTCACCCCAATGTCGTTTCGGCCGAGAATCTCGCGCCAGATCGTTGCGATACGCTGTTCCAGGCTAGTGCGCGGGGCGGTGCGAACGGCTTTCTTTACCGCGTCGTCGATGGGAGCGATGTTGAATCGCTGCGCCAGGCCGATGCGCTGTAATTTTCCGGTCGGGCCCTTTGGAATCTCGTCAACCTCAACGATGATCCGGGGCACTTTGTGATGGACGAGCCTTGTGCCCGCCCACTCGCGCAGCGCGTTCGCTTCAATCCTGGACCCTGGGAATAACTCGACCGCCGCTCCCACCTCCTCGCCCAACTGCCGATGTGGAATCGCGAACGTGACCGCGTGTTTCACGTTCGGATTTGCCAGCAGCACTTGGTCAATTTCTCCTGGCGCGATTTTTTCGCCGCCACGGTTGATTAGCTCCTTCAAGCGCCCGGTGAGACGAAGATATCCATCGCCATCCAGGATTCCCTGGTCTCCCGTACGGAACCATCCCGCAGCGAACGCGCTGGCATTAGCCGCGTCATTGGCCTCGTAACCGGCCATTACGTTCTCGCCTCGGATCACCACTTCGCCGATTGCGCCCGGACCTAGTAGTTGTCCAGCTTCGTCCATGATTGCGATCTCTGGACCGGCTGCGCGCCCGACGGAACCGGCTTTCCTTGCGCCTGGGGGCAGCGGGTTGCTCGCCATCTGGTGGGCCGCTTCCGTCATCCCATAGGCCTCGATAACGGGGGCCTCGAACGTATCTTCGAGCCGATTCAGGAGTTCGGGCGCGAGTGCGGCTGACGAGGAACGGACCAGCCGAAGCGGCGAGTCGCGCAGCAAGCTGAGATGCTTCGCCGCCTGCCCGATCAATGCCTGGTGCATGGTCGGAACGGCGGTGTACCAGGTTGGCCGAAATGTGCGCATCCAGTTGAAGAAATCTCGTCCGTAGAGCCCGTCGGCGCATACTACGCTGGCCCCGGCTTTCATCGATGCCAGCACGGCGGCCATCAAGCCGTGGATATGGAACAGGGGCATTATGTTCAAGCATCGATCGCTGGTTGTCAGGGCCAGCGTTGCAGCAATGTTACGCGCGGACGCGGCCAGATTCTTCCCGGTCAAGGGGACTAATTTCGGGCGTGCGGTAGTACCGGACGTGTGAAGCAGGAGAGCCCTGTCGCCGCTTTCAGCCCAGTCCGGTTCTATCATTTCATGTGAAGTTGTTCCTGCCAGCGTGAACTCGCCGGCGCTGGCGCCGGAAACGGCTCGCAGGATCGGGATTCCCAAACTCCGCGCGGCCGCGGCGGCTTCGCCATCATCCCCTTCAGAAAGAACCAGGGCCGCCGCGCGAAGATCGGACAGGTAGAACTCGAACTCCGCTCTGCGATAAGCCGGGTTCAATGGCGCACAGCCGGCCACGGCCGCTATGGCGAGAAACCCGCTAGCCATGTCCGGACCATTCGGAACGGCTATGGCTACGCGATCTTTCGCCAGGACACCTCGCGAACGTAAAGCTCCACCGATTCGTACCGCGTGGTTCAACAGCGCGCCATAGGTGAGTGGTTCGCGTCCCGGCGCCATGATGGCGATTGCATTCGGATCGCGATCCGCCGCATGGCGGAGCAGCCCACCTACAGAATCGTCAAATGGCCCTGATTGCGTCAGCAAGCTTCGATTATAAGTGCCTACCCGCCGTCCGGTCACTTTACAATGACGTGCACCGATGCCGACGAGCAGCCGATAAGCTCGTTGCCGCAAGTCACCACATAGGTGGTGCTGTCCTTGGGATGAACCTCTAGTGTTCCGCTGGACGGGAATGTCCCGAGCGATTCAAATGCAGCGCGAATGTCCGCTTTCGGGTCCACGGCCTGTTCCAGCGTGACGCCCGCCGCATTCTTGGTATCCCAATGTAGAACCACCGTTTCGCCGCGATGAATGATCAAGGGGTGCGCTGTGAAACGCATAATCTGGGGAAAACTTCCGGCAACGCGGGGCGTTTCGGGTGCTTCCAGAGCGACTCTTTCGGCGCAGCCGGCCAGACTCAGGATGAGCCCGGTCAAAATGAGAAGTTGCTTCAACTCGCACCTCCTTCCTCAGCAGGCACGAATGCGTCATTTTAGGATGCACGCGCTGGACCAGACCACGCTTATCGGGGTTAACCGTTAGCTTGGGGCTGGATCGCGCGTTTTCACGCATATTTTGCTGAGCGCATTGGAGCAGCCGGCCCCCCCGGATCGCGAATCATCTGCAAAACCAAACTTACTTCCATTTGGCAGACCTGTTGCGTCTCTATTAGTAGAGAGGACGTGTGTCGCAAAGAAAGGAGATGGTATGAATTAACCGACGCTTCGACGGCGGTAGGCTCCAAAGGGAGACCTTTGGAGTAGACAGGCCACAGGCTGGATGCATGCAGTGAGGCGAATGCGACCTCGTAAAGGAGATTAGTCAGACCTGTGAGCC
>DATJWJ010000134.1:0-35909 GCA_035501355.1 Bryobacteraceae bacterium
CCTGGTTTCCGTCGAGCCTCTTGCTCAATCCAGGGAGTTTCACCCTCAACGGCCAAGGCGCTCAAATTGGTTTTCACGCATCCTTCACCATGCCGGCCCCGGTCACCTGGACCAACCGCGACCAGACTTTATCAGTCACGCGCTCGCAGGGGCTGACCCTAAACTTTGCGGGCGCGCCCTCGGGCGCAACGATGGTGGCCTCCGGTCTGGGCGTAGATCTGCCGCACAATTCGAGCGCCATGTTCCTGTGCGTCGCTGCTCCCGGCGCAACGTCGATCACTGTCCCCAGCGATATGCTTGCGAACTTCCCGGCAACCGCGGCAACGAACCAATACAAAGGCGCCATCTATCTCGGCCAGTGGCCATTTGCGAGTCCTTCGACGTTTCAGGCCAGCGGCCTCCACTTCGGGGCTGTTTTGCCAGGGTCAGTTATGGGCAAGACAGTGATATTTCAGTAGGAGTGGACCATGAAGACGATCTGTGGAATCGTTTCACTCGGATGCCTGACGGCTGGTTTGCTATCAGCGCAATTGGGAGGCGGGCACATTGGATTGGCGCCTGGGCCTACGCCGGGCACCGCCATCGTAGCATTCTGTGACAACAATGGAAACGCTATCAAAGAATACGCCGTCGCGCGTTACTCGGATGGCTTTAGCGCCATGCCGTTACCGCAGGAGCAACAGGTCCCGATAGATTGCACCTATAACGACAACATGCAGAACGCCCTCAGCAGGATGCTGCAAGTCCCGTCGTCGTTGAAGAGCGTTCCGGGTTCGCAACGCTTGAAACCCGAGGCGCTGGCCTTGGCCAATCCCCTCCCGCCGATTTTGAATCTGCCGTTCCCGCCAATCGGTCGACTCAGTTCGCCACCTCCCGCCCCGACGTGTGACCCGACCTCGAGCTTTTTTGTGGTGAACCATTACGAGAACACGGTAACGCGCCTCAACGCTTGTCCTCTCTCATCCAGCGCCACCATCCCTGTTGCGTCGAACCCGCTTCAGGTGGCCATCACTCCGGATGCATCCACGGCGGTAGTGAGCAGTTATGACAACGCAGTCAACTTTATCGATACCAACACCAATACGTCGTCCACCATGCGCGTGGACTCCAGCCTTCATCCCTGCGGCGTGGCCATTACACCAGATGGCAAGCGCGCCTATGTCACGAACCTGTACGACGTTGGGGCCTCGGTTTTGGTGATCGACATCGCCAGCCGAAGTTTAGTTACAACGATCCCAGTCGGTTTTGTTTTTCCGCAGAATGTCTCGATCACTCCCGATGGCTCGCAAGCCTGGGTGACCTACTATCAAAACAATGCAGTGACCGTGATCGACACCTTCACGAACACGGTGGCAACGAACCTGGCGGTCCCGATGGCCCAGGGCATCGCATTCGATCCCGCCGGCACGACAGCTTATGTTGCAAGCTCAAGTACTCCAGGCCAGCTCTATCTGATCGATACTTCGAATTTCAACACCATCAAACAGATTCCCCTGGGAAGCGAACCTGTCGACGTGACCGTGAGTCCTGACGGGGCACTGGTGCTGGTGAACAACTTCGGTGGCGGAACTTCCGTGATCGATCGGCTTTCCAATCAAGTGATCGGCACGGTGCCGACGGGAGCGGGCACACGCGGCATCAGCTTCGTCCCGTAGGCTACAGCGTACGAGTCCGTCCACTGACGGTCTCAGGAACCGGTCTCGCCAGCAATCGTGTCGCCGGCGCGCGGCGAGGTTGAGTTGCGCGCTGGATATTTCACGGGCCGCGCGACGCGCTCCATGAGATTCTGAGACGGGCGTTCGCGCGGGATTTGGAATACTTGACCGAGCCTGGCAGGAGGCGATGCTGGCCGATACGGAGCTCGAAAAGAAGCAGCGAGAGATTCAAGACTGGACGACGGCGCGCATCCGAGTCGTGTTCCAGGCACTGCAACGGTTACCCGGGGCGCGCGCCGGAGTTGACGTAGAGGGGTTGGCACGGGCCACGGACAGCTTTTTTGGGGATTGCTGGGAAAAGCGGCAGGGATGAGGAAAGCGGAACTGGAACGGTGGATGGAGGTGTCGACGGATTTGATCTATGATGCGTTGTTTACTGATCAACCCAGCGTGCGGAAGTGATACTTGGCCAGGTCGGGCGTTCAGGACGAATACTGAGCATGAGATGAGTGCGTGCGCGACAGTGCAATGTGTCGCACGCCGTCCGTCAAATTTAGGGCTCACTCCAACACTCGCACGCCATTCATACGGCCAGCGTCTTATGGGGCTATCGTTGTTCGGACACGGATTTTTCCGCCAGGTCGCCCAGAATGGGCAGCTTGTAGAGTTCATCCTGAGCGGTCTTGACGATCATAACCACCCAAGCGGCGAAGATCCCGGCTTTCATCAGCGCCGGAAAAACCCGATAGATGTTGGGACCCCACATGCGCGGGAAACTGAACAGCGGGCCAAGCACCCAGTCCACAATCAGCCAGGTGACGAACAGATAAAGTCCTTGAAAGGCGTTGAACCGCACGCGCGTGTTATCGCGGAAGCGCGCCGACGCCAGAACGACGATGGCCACGATCCAGCCGACGATGGGGATGTAGCAGAGCAGCGACGCCGTGCGGGGGCTGATGCCGTGCATGTAGTCCGAGACCGGCGACGAGCTGGGCTGAGCCGCGCCGCAACTGGCGCAATAGACGTCGCCCGTCCCCACCTTTTGTCCGCACTGGCAGCAGTAAGGCATAGTCGCCCTATCTCTATCTACGTTACTTTGGAAGCCCCTGTTCCGGCAATATTACCGCTTTGTGATAGATTCTAAAAATGCAGTACTGGTTGTTTCGGCCGGGTTTTGCGTTGCGCTTCTGCGCAATCCTGTGCGGGTTTGTGGGGATGGCAGCGCTCGCCGCCGCCAAGCCGCTCGAGATCTTTTTCATCGATGTAGAGGGCGGGCAATCCACGCTGATCGTGAGCCCGTCCGGACAGAGTCTGCTCATTGATACCGGCTGGCGCGGTTTTGACGGACGCGATGCCAGCCGCATCGTGCAGGCTGCCAAGTCCGCCGCCGTCAAGCAGATCAATTATCTTCTGATCACCCACTATCATCGCGACCATGTGGGAGGCGTGACGCAATTGGCCACTCAGATGAAGATCCTCAACTTCGTCGACCATGGCCCTAACATCGAAGACAGCAAAGCCACCAAGGAAGACTACGGCGATTACGTCAAGACGTTGCAGCGCGGCGAACATGTCGTCGCCAAACCAGGCGATACGATTCCCATCAAGGATCTGAAGGTAGACGTGTTGACTGCGGCCGGCGTAGCGATCAAGACTCCGCTATCGGGCGCCGGCCAGCCCAACCCGTTCTGCGCTGCGTCCCCGGCCCGGCAAGACGATGCCACCGAGAACGCGCAATCGTTGGGCGTGCTGGTGACGTTTGGCAGTTTCCGGTTCCTGGATCTCGGCGATTTGACCTGGAACAAAGAACTGGCTCTCATGTGCCCCAATAATCCCATCGGGACCGTGGACGTTTATTTGACATCCCACCACGGGCTGAATCAATCCGGGTCGCCCGCGCTGGTCAAAGCCGTGCATCCGCGCGTGGCCATCATGAACAACGGCGCACGCAAGGGAGGCAGCCCCGACGCCTGGCAGATCGTGAAGGATTCTCCTGGCCTGGAGGACCTGTGGCAACTGCATTACGCCATGGAAGGCGGCAAGGAACACAACGTGCCGGACAGCTTCATCGCCAACGTGGACGAGCACTGCCAGGGAAGTTATTTGAAATTGACGGCCGAATCCAACGGCTCGTTTACGGTTTTCAATGCGCGTAACAAATTCCAGAAAGTCTACAAGGCGAACAAATGAGAATCAGACTCCCGCTGCTGGCACTGTTGTTGGCTGGACTTGCGCCGGCGCAGTACAAATCGGTGAATCCCACCGTAAAGAAGATCGTGGATGAAGTCTCTGAAGAGCGCATCGGCCAGATCATGCAGAAGCTGGAAAGCTTCGGGACGCGCAATATTTTCTCCGACGACAACGATCCGGCGCATGGCGTCGGCGCGGCCCGGCATTGGATCTACGATCAGTTCTCCAGCTACAGCCCGCGGCTTCAGGTTCGCTTCGACAGCTACAAGGTGAAGAAGAAGGGACGTCTATTTCGCGATGTCGAATTGCACAACGTGGTGGCGGTTTTGCCAGGCAAGTTAAACCCGGAGCGGCAGTTCATCATTAGCGGACATTACGATTCCGTGGCGTGGCTGCATGCTCCGCAGTCCACCGATGGCTCGCCGATTCCAGACAGTGCGTTCGGCGAAGAGAACCTCGCTCCCACGGCGCCGGGCGTGAGCGACGACGGCAGCGGCACCGCCGCGGTGCTGGAACTGGCGCGGGTGATGAGCCAATATGAGTTCGAAAAAACCATCGTCTTCGTGGCGTTCACGGCCGAAGAAGAAGGGCTCATCGGCAGCAGCCTGTACGCGCGCAAGGCGCGCAGCGAAAATCAGATCATCGACGGCGTCTTGAACAACGACATCATCGGGACGGAAGTTTCCGGCAACGGGCGGATCGATAACAGTTCGCTGTGGGTGTTTTCCGAAGACCCCGACGATTCGCCGTCGCGCGAGCTGGCGCGCTACGTCAAGCAAATGAGCGAGCGCTATTTTCCATCGCTTAACATCGATATGATTTTTCGCTCGGACCGGCTGGGCCGCGGCGGCGACCACACCCCGTTCAACCAGGAAGGCTACGCGGCGGTGCGCCTGACAACGCCCAACGAGACGTACGCGAATCAGCACAGCGTGACCGACACGTTCGCCAATGCTTCAGTTCCCTACACAACACGGGCGGTGCGAGCCAACGCCGCCGCGCTGGCCAGCCTGGCGCTCGCGCCCAAGGCTCCGGTGACCAATGAGCCCATCAAGAGCGGACCGCGCAAGGGGCAACCCACCACCATGCTCGGCCGCGGCAAGTCGCGCTATGACGCCGCGCTGCGTTGGACCAACGATAATCCCGAGCCCGACCTGCTCGGATATGTGGTGGTAATGCGCAGGAGCACGTCGCCCGACTGGGAACGCGAGGTCTTCGTCGGCAACGTGAATCAGTACACCTTCAAGAATGTGTCCGTCGACGATGTGATCTTCGGAGTCAAGGCGATCGACCGGGACGGCAACGAAAGCCTGGTGGCGCCCTACGTCCCGGGTCCGCGGCAGAAGATCGAAATCGAAACCTACTGAGAAGCTCTAAACGCGCCCGAGCCGGCGCTGCTGCCGAAGCGCCGCGCCGCGCAGCACTACCCGCGGCATGTGTTTCAGAAGGAACGTTGCGGCTTTGTAGCGCCAGCCCGGAATCACGAAGGTCTTGCCTTGATCCAGGCCGCGCAGCGATTCGGCCACCACTTCCTCGGCGCTCATCCACATACCGGCGCCGATACGGTCGCGATTGAGCCCCGCGGCAGCGTGGAATTCCGAGCGCGTGTAGCCGGGACACAGCGCCTGTACCTTTACCGGCGAGCGAACTCCCGCCAGTTCCAACGCTAGCCCCTCCGTGAAGCTATTCATCCAGCACTTGGTAGCGCAATAGCTCACGTTGCCGTGTGCCTGCCAAAATCCGGCCACTGAAGAAACGTTGATGACAGCGCCTTTCCGGCGGGCGACCATCCCGGCCAGCGCCGCGTGCGTCAGCCGCATGGTGGCGAGCACGTGCAGCCGGTGCATCTGATCCTGCCCTGCCCGATCGGTCTCAAAGAATTTCCCACGCGAACCGAAGCCGGCATTATTGATCAGGAGTTCAAGGTTGGCCGCCGAAGCGACGCGTTCCTCCACGCGCGCCAGATCCTCGTCACGCGTCAGATCGGCGGCTAGCGGTTCCACCGTCACGCCGTGTTTTTGCTCCAGCGATTGCTTCAGCTCTTGCAACCGATCCCGGCGGCGCGCCACAACCACAAGATCGTATTTACGCTCTGCCAATGCGGCGGCGAAGGCCGCGCCGATTCCGCTCGAAGCGCCGGTAATCAAAGCCAGTCCGATCATCCTGCCAGCATCGCACGCTCGCCCCCAACACCGCCGTCTTTAAGGTTTTCTTAAGAATCGAGGAGCAGAATCAGATCTGAGAGGTGTAGCTATGACACGTCTGACGATCGGTTTGAGTTTGCTTCTGTGCGGCATGGGCGCCACCGCGTTCGCCGATTCAGCCGCCTACCACCTGCTCAAGAAAATCTCGTTTCCAGCCGCGGCGGGCGGCGGCGAATACTTCGACTACATCACTTTCGATCCCGCGGCGCGTCGCATTTATCTGTCGCACGGCACCGAGGTGCTGGTGGTCGAGGCAGACACAGGCGCACTGGCAGGCAAAATCACCGGCCTGAAGCGCTGCCACGGAGTCGTGCTGGTGCCCGATCTCGGCCGCGGATTCATCACCGATGGCGATGCCGCCGAGATCGTCGTGTTCGACGTCAAAACACTGCGGACGATAACGCGGATCAAGGGCCAGCCGGACGCCGACGGCATCCTCTACGACCCCGCATCCAAGCACATATTCGTCTTTAACGGCGACCCAAACAGCTCCACCGTGATCGATCCGGTGAAGGAAACCGTGATCGCAACTTTGCCGCTCGGGGGCGCACCCGAACAGGGCGTGGCGGATGGCAAGGGAATGATTTACGACAACCTGGAAGACAAGAACGAGGTGATCGCCATCGACTCGCGCGCGCTCAAGATCACGGCGCGCTGGCCCGTTGCTCCAGCCGGAAGCCCCACCTCGATGGCCATGGACCGCGCTCACCGGCGTCTTTTCGTCGGCGGCCGCAACCCGGCGATTTTCGTGGTGATGAATGCCGATACGGGTCAAACCGTCGGCCCATCGTTCCCCATCGGCAGACGCGTAGACTCCAACATTTTCGATCCGGAAACGGCACTGGTGGCGTGCTCCACCGCCGACGGCACGATTCATGTTTTCCATGAAGATTCTCCGGACAAATTCAGCGAAGTCCAAACCGTAAAGACCGAGCCGGGAGCCAAGACCATGGCGCTCGACCCCAAAACCCACAACCTGCTGGTGGACACCTCCGATTTCCAGACGCCCTCGCCGGCAAATACCAAGCAGCGCCAGCCCCGACCCGTTCCGGGCACTTTCCGTCTGCTGATCTACGGCCGTTAGCGCACGCCCAAATGAGCGCCGCGCCGCTGCACTAATTCGTCACGTTGTTGTAACGAAAAATAAACAGACGCTTGCTACCATCAGTGCAAGTCGGAAGCTGATATTATCTGCCGAAGGGGCTGAACTAATGAAAACCTGTACGAGAATTGTTCTCTGCATTGCCTGTCTGCTCACTGCTTCGTCGCTATGGGCGCAATTTGAGGCGGCCGAGGTGCTTGGAACAGTGCGTGACGCAACCGGAAGCCCGGTACCCAAAGCGACCGTCACGCTCACCAACGCCGACACCGGCATAGAAGCCAAGACGACCACCAACAATAGCGGCGGGTACGATTTCCACGATGTCAAGATCGGCCGCTATTCGGTGACGGTGGAAGCCACTGGATTCTCCAAAGCTACTGCCGAGAACATCCAGGTTACGGTGGGAGCCCGGCAGCGCGTGGATATGGCCCTGCAGGTCGGCGCTGTTACCGAATCGGTTACGGTGTCGGCAGCCGCCTCCGCACTCGAAACCGACAACAGCGAACGCAGCCAGACGGTGACACCCTTAGCCGTCACGGAACTGCCCCTCAACGGCCGCAACTACGCGGACCTGGCGTTGCTGTCAGGCGACGCGGTGAAGTCTCCCATCGCCGACGCGTTCGCACCCGGCGGCACACCGCGCGAGGGGGCTTTCAACGTGAACGGCATGCGCAGCACCTATAACAATTTCCTGCTGGACGGCATCGACAACAATGCTTACGGCACCAGCAATCAAGGTTTTTCCGCGCAGGCGGTGCAGCCATCGCCGGACGCCATCGCGGAGTTCAAATTGATCACCAGCAACTACAGCGCCGAGTACGGGCGCGTGGGCGGCGCGGTGGTGAACGCCGTCATGCGGTCTGGAACCAACGAATTTCACGGCACGGCCTACGAATTTTTCCGGAACACGGTGCTCAACGCCGGGGGATTTGAATTCGCCCAGCCTTATTTCAAGCCTCCGTTGAAGCGTAACCAGTTCGGCGCCAGCATCGGCGGACCGTTCATCAAGAACAAGCTGTTCTTCTTTGGCGACTACGAAGGCTATCGCCAATTGCAGAATAATCCTAATTTCGATTCCATTCCGAACTCGAATTATCGCCAGGGGATTCTGCCCGTGACGGTGGTGGATCCGCTGACTGGCACAGTGTATCCCGCCAACACGCCCATACCGGTATCCACTTTGAATCCGTTCGCTGCGGCAGTGTTGAATGCGCTGCCGGCCGCCAATGCTGGCGCTGCCGGGGCGCTCTCTAACAACTACCAGGCGCTGCTGCTGTATCGCGATTACAGCGATAAGTACGACGCCAAAGTCGACGCGCAGATTAACGACCGCATGAGCACGTTCCTGCGCTGGAGCCAGCGCAAGGACATCTACTTTCAACAGCCCAGCATGCCCGGCTTCGCGGGCGGCGACGGCAACGGGTTCATTCACTCCATCCAGCAAAACGCGGGCTGGGGTTACACCTGGGCCATCACGCCGACGTCGATCCTGGAAGCGAGCTTGGGCTTTACTCACGTGCTGGCCGGCAAACAACCGCCCAACCTCGGCGGTCCTAGCTTACAGCAGCTTTTCGGGATTCAGGGCCTTCCCACTACGCCCAACATCGCCGGTGGCTTGAACAGTCAGACCGTCAGCGGCTTCACCACGTTTGGCCGCCAAACCAGCAATCCACAGTTTCAAAATCCCACCTCCTGGGATCCGAAGGTGAATTTTTCAAAGAATATCGGCAGCCATTCGCTCAAGATGGGCTATGAGTATTTGCAGATTCACACCGAGGTTCTGGACACCAATCCGCTGTACGGTCAGGACACCTACAACGGCGGATTCAGCAAACCCACCTGCGCGCAACTGGGTCAGCCGGCCGGCTGCTCGGTGCCCAGCAATTCCGCCGCTTACAACTTAGCGGACTTTATCTTCGGAACTCCCGCCATCATTTCCCAAGGAAGCTACCTGGTGGTGAACCTCCGGCAATATCTGCATTCGGCGTATTTTCAGGACGACTGGCGCGTTACGCCCAAGCTGACCGTGAACGCGGGGCTGCGCTGGGATTTCGCGACTCCGCTCTATGAACGCGACAACAACTACTCGAACTTCGATCCCACCACCGACACGATGGTAAAAGCCACCAGCGGCAGTCTGTACAACCGCAGCCTGGTACATCCCGATTACAAAAACTTCGGGCCCAGGCTCGGCTTGGCCTACAGCATCGACAAAAAGACCGTGATCCGGAGCGGATACGGAATCAGCTATTCCTACTTCAACCGGCCCGGCAGCGCGATGGAAGGCATTAATGCACCGCAGGCTTTATTTGGAACCTTCTCGCAGACCATACCGGCCGGGGGACCAGTGCCGGCCGGCTTTCTGACCACCATCAACAGCTTTACCACCGGCATCGCGAATCCGGCCGCATTCAATCCCGCCACCCAGAATGTCGCTTACATTCCTGCGAATTTCAAGTGGCCGTACATCCAGAACTGGTTCTTCTCGGTGCAGCGCGAATTTCCGAAGAATACCGTGGTGGAGTTGGCCTACAACGGAAACCACAGCCTCAACCTGCCGATTTTGGGCGATTACAACCAAGCCATCCCGAGTCCTGCAGGCGCAACGCTGCCACTCGCCGCACGGCGTCCGATACCGGGCTGGGGCCCCATCACCTGGGTCGATCCGGCCGGTAACAACAACTATGAAGGGTTGAACATTCGCGTGGAACATCGCTTCGCCCAGGGTTTGTATTTCCTGAACTCATTCACTTGGGGCAAGGCCATGGGTGATTCCGAACAGGCGCTGGAGTATTTTCCGACTCCAGGCTTCGGCGCGAATCCGCAAAACATCCACAATTTGCACGCCGAGTACGCTCCCACTGCCTTCGACGTCAAGTTGAACAACGTCACCAGCGTCGTGTATCAACTCCCGTTCGGCAAGGGCCGGCAGTTCGGATCGAATTGGAATCCGGTGCTGGACGCCGTGGTGGGCGGATGGGAAATCAACAGCATCAACACGGCCCATACCGGACAGCCGATTGATGTCGCCTACTACACGACGCCCGCCGCCATCGACGTCACGGGCCTGCAAAACGATTATCGCGGCCAAGCCGAGATTCGCCCCAACGTCTCCGGTACCGGCATTAGTCAGAGCAGCTCGGCGATGATCAACAATTATTTCGCCGGCTACACTTTCACCCAGCCCACGCCGCAGCAGCCCTTCGGCAATCTCGGACGCAATGCGTTCCGCGCCCCTAGCTTCGAGCAGTGGGATTTGGCCGCGGACAAAACGTTTCGAATCCACGAGCGCATTAACTTGCAGTTCCGCTCGGAATTCTTCAACATCCTGAATCACACTAATTTTCTAATTCCCGACCCCCGGCTCAACGATGCGGCGTTCGGAACCATTCGATCCACCTATCCGCCGCGGCAGATCCAGTTCGCGATGAAACTGCTGTTCTGACTGTGCGGCGGACCGGCACGGGCCTCGGCTGACCACTGGCACTCCTTGGCAGCGTATACTTGCCATATAGGGAGGGACTGTGAAGCATCGATGCCTCTGCTTCGTACTCGGGCTTGCGGCGCTGGCTGTAATCGCGCAGGGACAAACCGCGCCTAACACCGCCTTAGCCAGCTCCAAAGCCGTCAAACAGACCTGGACACCGCCCCGAACCGCCGACGGTCATCCCGACCTGCAGGGCTTCTGGGCCAACAATAACGCTACTCCGCTCGAGCGGCCCAAGCAGTTCGCCGGACACCCCACGCTGACCGACGCCGAAGTAGTAGCCATGAGAAAAAAGGCGCTGGAGCTTTACAACGGCAAGGGCGACGCCGCCTTCGGAGACACCATCTTTGAAACCGTGTGGGCCAGTGTCAAAGGTTCCAGCTCCGGCCCGCATCAGAAAGCCAAGGATGAGTTCGACAGCGGGACCGGCGATTACAGCTCGGAATGGATCGTGCAGCGGGTCTGGGATAACCGAACCTCGCTGATCACCGATCCGCCTGATGGCAAGATGCCCGCGATGACGCCCGAAGGACAAAAAAGACGCGAGCTCATGATGGTGGCGATGCGCCGTCCTGCACAGGGTCCCGAGGATCGGGGATTGTCAGAACGCTGTCTCACCTACGGCTCGCCCCAGCTCACCGCCGGTTACCAAAGCTATTACCAGATTGTGCAGACTCCCAAGTCGGTGATGATGATGACCGAGATGATCCACGACGTCCGCAGCATTCCGTTGAATGGCGTCCCGCATCCTGGCGCCGCAGTGGAGCAGTGGCTGGGGGATTCGCGCGGACACTGGGATGGCGACACGCTGGTGATCGATACCACCAATTACAAGCCGAAAGCTTTCATGTCCATATCGAGCGAAAAACTGCACGTGATTGAGCGCATCTCCCGCACTGGCGAGGATGCCCTGAAGTACGAAATCACCATCGACGATCCGGGCACCTGGACCAAGCCGTGGAGCCTGATGATCCCGCTACAGCGCTCGGCCGAGCCCGTTTATGAGTACGCCTGCCACGAAGGCAATGAGGGCCTGGCCGGCATCCTGGCCGGAGCCAGGGCCGAAGAAGCAGCGGCCGCCAAGGACTCTCGCAAATAGCTTTCATTTGTTTGGATCGCCGCTAGTACCCGCTCGGTTCATGGAACGGCGTCATTAAGAAGAGTGGGGGGGGTGCTGGGGTCGGCTACGTCTTGCCATATGCATATCTTCTCCGCAAGTATTTCTTGGCGAAAGAAGACAATTGTCGTATAATTTTTGTCCGTGCGGACAAGAGGTTGGAAGTTTTCATATACTTAGCTGAGGTCGAAACAAATGGGACATTGCAAGCATCTGTTTGTTGCCGCAATGCTTGCTCAGCCCGCAAGCCTCTTTGGACAGACCAATGCCCCTCAAGCGATCCAGACGCCTCCGCGCGATCAGGTTGTTGACGGTGACCGAAAAGCTCGATTAGACTCGGACGCGCTGCGTTGGTATCAGGACAGTCTGGAGTCGGCTGATAGGGCGAAGAAGCCTCCGTGCCCTCCGAAACCCCCGATCGCGCCTTTCCGGGCGCCGCAAGGAAAGCTACTTTCAGGCGAGCCCAAGCGTGAGCCCAATCGCGACTGCAAACCTTCTCCCGACCCTCTTCCCGAACCTCCAATTCCCGTTTTCGATAGGCATTGGTCCCCGTCACCACGCGACGCGGAGTCATTTCGTCACGGTCTCGAGGACTGGCGCACCGAGATTGAGAACCAGCGCCAGTCGGGTGAGATCAGGGGCGGCGATTACCTGCACCTGCAGAACGAGTACCAGCGCGGAATAGAAATATATAAAGACTACAACGATATTGCCAGCAAAGCGAAGTCTGATCGAACAAATCGCCCAAAGGACGAGAAGAAATAACAATGCAGTTCAATTACCTCTGGCGCGCGTTTTACCAGGCGTTCTTGCCATGCTTCGTGGCGTTCTTCCTGGGCGGAGCAGCGCTCGGGATTGTAGCTCGCTTGGCTGGCATCCGGCCGCGCGGAGGGTTCAGCCTCATAACAGCTTTCGCGTTTCTAGGGGGCATTCTCGGGTATTCAAGTGGCAATAGCCGTGAACCGGCCATTGTAGCGCTGTCGACCGGCATGATCACAGTCAGCACGTTCATTGTGGGCTATGTCTTCTCGAAGGATGCGTACAGTCATCTTAAAGACGTTATGCCCTACTGTTTACTCGCGATGCTGCTTTTGGGTTTCTTTGGCCTTTTTGCCGGCAGCTACAATCGACGAGCGAACGACAATTACTACCGTGAACTGGCGATCAAGGAGGAGGCGGAAAGGACGCAGCGGTTGACCGACATAGAAATTGACAAATGGAAGCGGTTGAAGGATCTCGGGATCAGCCCTACGATGAAGTAGTCTTTCGGTCAAGCGGACCGGCGAACGGAAGTAGCACCTGTCATTTCGGAAGCTTGACACTAAGTCCCTACCGATAGAGTCTGTCTGTATAAAACCCATTCTGACGATCCCACTACAACGCTCGGCCGAGCCGGTTTATGAGTACGCCTGCCACGAAGGCAATGAGGCCTGGCTGGGATACTGGGCGGAGCCACGGCGGAAGAAGCAGCGGCCGCTAAGCAGGGAGTCAGAAGTAGTCGCGCGGCGCGAATAGCGCATCGCCCGGTCCCTGGAACATTTCGACCTCTCGGTTCAGCTAGTCACGTTTGATCGCGGAAATTCGCAGTGGCGATTGTACGTCACAACAGTGCAGCAGCGCGAATATGCTTAATATGCTATAGAGCAGTACCGTTGTTCGAAATTGGAGGTCCTCATGCCACGTCTGTGCGCCTTATTTTTAGCCATTCCTTTCTTGCTGAGCGGCCAGCAGCGACCCCTTGCGACGCAAGATTCCGTCGCGGCATTGCAGAAGCAAGTCACGGCTCTGAAGAAACAGGTTGAAAGCCTGGATCAAGCCCTCACGTTCTTCGCGCAAATGTATCGCGAAAAGCTGGACGCCGCTCTAGCCGAATCGGTGGCGCTCGAACCTGGCTCACAGAAATTTAAAGTGGTCACGACGCAGTCGGGCAGATTCTTCATTCGCATTGATCAGGTAGAACCGTTCTCAGGCGGCTATCGGGTTACTCTTGCAGTTGGCAATCCATACGGCGTAGCCTTTACCGACACAAAGGTCACGCTGGCCTGGAACAGGAAAGAGCCTTCCGATTTCTTGAAATATGAGGACTGGCTCAAGACCAAGCGATCTCAGGAATTCGGTGGCTCAACAGAGTTGGAACCCGAGAGTTGGACCAAAATACCTCTCGTGCTCAGGGATACCAAATCGGATCAGCTCGGCTATATCGAAGTAAAGCTCACCACCGGTGGCGTGCTCATGCCTAAATAGCATGGGCCGGTCCAGGTCGGCCGTCAGTTTGACACCTTCGCGGCCAATTCGCTAAGCTGAATTGACACTAAGTCTCTACGGAGAGAGTCTGTCTGTATGAAAACCCATATTCCGTCCGAGGGCGAGATCGTGCGCAAGTGGCACGTTGTGGATGCCACCGATCAAGTGCTCGGGCGGGTGGCGAGCAAAGCCGCGATGCTTCTGATGGGCAAGCACAAGCCCATCTATACGACATTTCTTGATACGGGCGATCACGTCGTCGTCATCAATGCTGCCAAGATCCGGGTCACCGGAAACAAGGAACAGCAGAAAGTTTACCGGCGGCACAGCGGTTATCCCGGCGGGCTGTCGGAAATTGGCATGGCCAAGGTGCGCGCCACCAGGCCCACGCGAATCGTCGAGGACGCCGTCGCCGGAATGCTTCCCAAAACGAAGCTCGGCAAACAGATGTACCGGAAACTGAAAGTTTACGCGGGCGACAAGCATCCGCACCAGGCGCAGAAGCCGGAGCCGCTGTCCCTGGGATGACAAAGCCAGCGATGAAGAAAGGCGTTTGACTTGGCAGGATTAGTACAGTATTTGGGAACGGGCCGCCGCAAGACCTCGGTCGCGCGCATTTTTCTGCGATCGGGCAAGGGCGCCATCACCGTGAACGGGCGGCCATTGGAGCAGTATTTTGTCAGCGAAGCCGCGCGCGCCGTCGTCCGGCAAGCGCTCTTGGCCACCGAGATGGCCGACAAGTTCGACATCATCATCCTCGCCAACGGCGGCGGCGCGGCAGGACAAGCCGGAGCGGCGCGTTTGGGCATCGCCCGCGCGCTGCTCGAGTTTAATTCCGAATTGCGGCCCAAATTGAAGCAGCTCGGCTTGCTGACGCGCGACCCTCGCCAACACGAGCGCAAGAAGTACGGCCAAAAGGGCGCGCGCAAGAGATTCCAATTCTCGAAGCGTTAAATCGAGAACAGCAGCTTCACGGGCCAGGCACGTGAGCGCGGGCGCCCGTTTCGGGGCGCAAACTGAAACGGCCGGTTTCCACCGGCGCACGCAAATTCCGCCTTGGACCGCGTGCGCCGATCGAGACCGGGCGAAATCGTAACTTTTTAGAAGCACAAGGAGGTAGTTTGGCTTCCATTTCCATGAAGGAATTGCTCGAAGCGGGCGTTCATTTCGGGCACCAGACCAAGCGCTGGAATCCAAAGATGAAGGAATACATCTTTGGCGAACGCAACGGCATCTACATCATCGATCTGCAAAAGACCCTGAAACTTTTCAAGGACGCCATGCGCTACGTGGCTGAAGCGGCCGCGCAAGGCAAGACCGTCCTATTCGTCGGAACCAAGCGGCAGGCGCAGGAAGCTATTGCCGAAGAGGCCACGCGCTGTTCGCAGTACTACGTGAATCAGCGCTGGCTGGGCGGCCTGCTCACCAATATGAGCACCGTGCAGCGCTCCATCAAGCGCCTCAAGGATCTGGATACGATGGCCACCGAGGGCGCCTACGAAGGGCGCGCCAAGAAAGAAGTCGGACGCCTGGAGCGCGAGCGCAAGCATCTGCTGCAGAATCTCGCGGGCATCCGCGACATGGGCGGCCTGCCCGATTTGTTGTTCGTGGTGGATTCCAACAAGGAAGCCATCGCGGTCAAGGAGGCGCGCAAGCTCGGGATTCCCGTGGTCGCTGTCGTGGACACCAACTGCGATCCGGATGAAGTGGACTACGTGATCCCCGGCAACGACGACGCCCTGCGCGCTATTCGCCTGTTCACCACCAAGGTCGCCGACGCCGTCATCGAAGGCCGCGCCCTGGCCACCGAGCAGGATTTCGCCGCCGAGAAAGTAGTCACCGAAGAGGCGCCGGCCGAGGAGATTCCCGAGTATACCCAGTTCGATCCGCAACAATTGGATCAGCTCATGTCGGAGGGTTTGTCGGACGAAGACTTGCCTTCCATGTCCCTGCCCCGCAAGAGTCCTGGTTCGGAAGAGCCTGAGCCCGGGGCTACTTCATCGTCCGGCACCACCGAGTAAGCGCGGCGCCATCGTCCGGCCTGCGCGGGGCAATCCGGTTCCCAGTGGAACCAAGAAACCAAGGAAACAAGAAGCCAGTTTATGGAGATTAGTCCGAAGCTTGTAAAAGAACTCCGCGACCGGACCGGTGCGGGCATCATGGAGTGCAAGAGCGCCCTGGTGGAGGCCAAGGGAAACCTTCCCGAGGCTGAGATCATCCTGCGCAAACGCGGAATTGCGTCCGCTGCCAAGAAAGCCACGCGCTCCACGCGCCAGGGCGTTATCGGCAGCTACATTCATCCCGGCTCGCAGTTGGGAGTGCTGGTGGAAGTAAACTGCGAGTCCGATTTCGTCGCGCGCACCGACGATTTCCAGCAATTGGTCAAGGACCTGGCGATGCAAATCGCCGCGGCCGACCCGCAGTTCATCCGTAAAGAGGACGTCACCCCCGGCGCTCTCGACAAAGAGCGCGACATTCAGCGCGGGCGCGCCCTCCAGGAAGGCAAACCCGAAAAAATGATCGACAAGATCATCGAGGGCCGCATGAACAAGTTCTATGAAGAGGTGTGCCTCTATGAGCAGCCCTTCATTCGCGAGAATTCCACCACCGTGGGCGATCTCATCAAGACCATGATCGCCAAGGTGGGCGAGAACATTTCGGTTTCGCGCTTCGTGCGCTTCAAAGTGGGCGAAGCGGCTCTGATCGAGGAGACCGCCGACCAGTCGCCGCCCGCCGAATAAGGCCGGCATGCCCCAACACCAGCGCATCGTTCTCAAGCTGAGCGGCGAAGTATTGGCCGGGAGCGGACGCTTCGGCATCGATCCGGAGCGGGTTCGAAGCCTGGCCGACGAGATAGCCGAGGTGGCCCGAAAAGGCGTTCAGATCGGGCTGGTTGTAGGCGGCGGAAATTTTTTTCGCGGCGTCGCGGCCGCTGCCACCAATATGGATCGCGTGGCGGCGGACCACATGGGCATGCTCGCCACCGTGATCAACGCCCTGGCATTACAGGATGCGCTCGAGAAGGCCGGTGCCCCCACCCGCGTCATGACAGCCATTCAAATGCACCAGGTGGCCGAACCTTACATCCGCCGGCGCGCCATCCGTCATCTTGAAAAAGGACGCATCGTGCTCTTCGCCGCCGGCACCTCCAATCCATATTTCTCAACCGACACCGCCGCCACCCTGCGCGCGCTTGAAATCCACGCCGAGATCATCGCCAAAGGCACGCGCGTGGAGGGCGTGTACGATAAAGATCCTCTGCGGCATCCGGATGCGGTCCTATACCCGGAGATCACCTACAATGAAGTGCTATCCAAAGCGCTGGGCGTGCTGGATGCCTCCGCCGTGGCCATGTGCCGGGATAACAAGCTGCCGATCCGGGTTTTCAATTTGAACGTCTTCGGCAATATCATGAAAATGTCGATGGGTGAGCCCATCGGAACCATCATTCATTAGCCCAACCATATGAAAAACGAACCTCAAGCAGCACAGACCACTTTTCAGAGCCTCAAAGAGATCGACGGCAATACCAAGTCCCGCATGGAAAAGGTGCTGGCTGATTTGCAGCACGATATGGCGGGCGTGCGGACCGGCCGCGCTTCCGTGAGCCTGCTGGATAACGTGCGCGCCGATTACTACGGTACGCCGACTCCGCTCAATCAACTCGCGACGCTGCATGTCCCCGAGCCCACTCTGATCACTGTGCAGCCCTGGGACGTCTCGCAGATCGGCGTGATCGAAAAGGCCATCCGCTCGGCCGATCTCGGCTTGAATCCGGGTAACGACGGCAAGCTCATCCGTGTGCCGATTCCTCCGCTGACCGAGGAGCGCCGCAAGGATCTGGTCAAGAAGCTGCACCACATCGCCGAAGATCATCGCGTGGCCATGCGCAACATTCGCCGCGACGCCAACGAGAACGTCAAGAAGCTGCTCAAGGACAAGCTCATCAGCGAAGATGACGACCGCCGCGCGCACGACGAAATCCAGAAGCTCACCGACGGCTACATCCAGAAGCTGGATCAAGCCGCCAAAGTGAAGGAAAAGGAAATTCTGGAAATCAAGTAGACCGCGCCCGTTCGGCAAAGCACGGCGATTACCGGCCGGTTTCGCCGTTCACCATATCCGCCAGACGCCCCACCACGACCTTCAGTGTTTCAGACTGCGCCGAAAGTTCCTCAGCCGCGGATGCAGTTTCTTCGGCGCTCGAGGCATTCTGTTGCGTGACCTGTTCCATTTGCGCAGTGGCCTTGGTTACCTGCTCAATGCCGTGAGACTGTTCCTGGCTGCCTTGGTGCACCTCGTCTACCAAGATTTTTATCTGGCCGGCCTCTTGGGTAATGGCTCGCATTACCACGGCCACTTGATCCACCTTCACCTTGCCGTTATTGGATTTGGAGATCGATTCCTCGATCAGACTGGACGTATCTTTGGCGGCTTGGGCGCTGCGTTGCGCCAGGCCCCTAACCTCGTCTGCCACCACCGCGAAACCCATGCCCGCCTCGCCTGCCCGAGCGGCTTCCACCGCGGCGTTCAACGCCAGAATGTTGGTCTGGAATGCGATCTCGTCGATGACCTTGATGATTCGAGCGATCTTGTCGCTCTGCGAATTGATCTCGCCCATCGCGGTCACCATCTGGTTCAGATCCTGTTCGGCCTCGTCGAACTTCAAGCGCGATAACGCCATCAGACGCGCGGCTTCCTGGGAATTCTCCGTGTTTTTGTGGGCCATGGAGTTGATCTCCTCACTCGCTGCCGACGTTTCTTCCAACGACGCCGCCTGCTCGGAAGAGCCCTGAGCCAACGTTTGGCTAGCGGAAGAAACCTGACTCGCGGCCCCAGACAATTGTTCGGCGCTCTCGGCCAGATCCCGGATGGCGTTACGCAGCGTCCGCGTGATGCCGCGGATGATCAGCGCGGCCAGCAGCCCAATCGCTCCGAATGCCGCCAGGACAGCCAGAATAACTTCCCAGATCCGCGTGGCCACCGCCTCCTTCTGAGATGCGACTGCGACCTGCGCCCGTTTGACCGACGCATCCACGATCTTATCGATCAGGTCCGTGGCGGGGCGGTCTTGCCCTTTTACCAGCGCATCCACTTCGTGCGCGTTTGTCCCCTTGGCCTGTGCAAAAGCTTTTAAAGCCGTTTCGTACTTTTCGCACAGCGCCGAGTGTGCCTGGAGAAACTCCCCCACTGCACCGCTCGCCTCCGGGTCCGCCAGCGACCCTTTGAGCTCCATTCCCACTTCCCGGACGTGCGCGGCCTGCGTGTGGAACTGCCCGGAATACTTCTCTAGATCCGAGGCGTTGTATCCGCGCAGCAGCACGTCTTTCCACTCCTGGACCTCTTTCTTGAAGCTGACCTGCATCACCCGGGCAGCGTCCTGCTGCCGCCCATGCGCCTGCAAGTCCTGTATCGTGCTCTCGTAGCTCGCGACGTTCGATCTTAACTCGTGGATCAGGACGCCGCTGGCGCCTCCCCCCACACCCAGGCAAAGAACGATAACAGCCCATAGTCGCGTGCCCACGCTGGTTTTATGTCTCATACCCATCCTCCGGATTCGGCCTGCCCAAAAAGCCCTATTAACATCTCGGTCGAACGGGAGCGAATGTGAATGCTTTTCATGCCAGAATAGATCCGATCCGACGCAATATACTGGCAACAGGCGTCCGTAGCGACCGCAATGGCCGCACGCCTGTTTGCTTAGCAGACTGAACCCGCAGGAGCTGCCATGCCCTTCTACGAAAAAGGCCCCGTTCGCATCCACTATGAGGAAACCGGTTCCGGCTTCCCGCTGTTACTCATCGCCGGCGGAGGGTTGAATTCGACCATCTCCGGCCTGACCAGTCCCTTTAACGCCATCCAGGAGTTCCAGGGCGAGTACCGCTGCATCGCGGCGGATCTGCGCAACGCCAACCCCGGCCAGTCCTCCGGCCCGCTGGAAATCGACCGGCCCTGGGACGCATATACCGACGACCATCTCGGCCTCATGGATCATCTGGGCATCCAAAAGTTCATGGTGCTGGGCTTCTGCATTGGCGGCCCATTCATCTGGAACCTGTTGCGGCGGGCGCCCGATCGCGTGGTCGCAGGCGTGCTCGCGCAGCCCAGCGGTTCGCGTCCGGAAATGCGCGACCTTTTCTACGACACCAACATCAAGGGCTGGGGCCCGGACTTGGTCAAGCGCCGGCCCGAGATCACCATGGACATGGTGGACAAATTTCTGACCAGGATGTACCGCACCAACCCCGACTTCGTCTTCACCGTGACCCGCGACTTCGTGCGCCATTGCCAGACGCCCGTGCTGATCCTGCCCGACGATATTCCCCCGCATCCGTACGCCGTCGCCATGGAGGCCGCGATGCTCGCCCCGAATGCAGAAGTGAGCATCTTCCCCTGGAAGGAACCCAAGGAGCGCATCCCCCTGGCGGTGCGCCAAATCCGTTCCTTCCTCCGCGCGCACCGGCCTGCCTAAACGGGCGGTGTCCGGCCAATCATCGTAGCCGCTCATCGAAGTAGAAAGGCTCCGGACTGGAAAAGTGAATCCGCGCGAAGTCCGGATGAGCGGGATTCAGAATATAGTTACGCTCTCGAGGAATCACGGCCGAGGGCACGGAGAGAACGGTGGTCATGAGCCCCTTGGCCCAATCTGTTCCGATGTCGCGGGTGGCATCGATCGCAGAGTTGGAGTTCCAACCCACCGGGAGATCGCCGATGTTCACGATCTTGATAGCAATATCGCTTGGAACGTCAATAGAAATGCTGACGTAGTCGTCGGCGAGCTCGGCAGAGTTCACCAGCACTTCCAGGGCGCATAACGCGCGGGTCTCGGCACTATAGATGACCGGCGTTCCTTTGTGATTCCAGCGGCCTCCGTAGAGGCTCGCACCCATTCCATCGTTAGCAGGATGGCGGCGGCTGCCGATTCGGTAGACGGTCACCTACCAGACGCCACGCTCGATGCGTCCGAGAACATCCTCGACACGGGCGATGCCGTCCGGTGTGCTCAGCAGCGACACTGGTGTCAGATCGCCAAGGGATCGAACAGGAGCATTTACCCAGCGGAGGGCCTTTTCGCTGCTTCCAAGAACCTCAACCGCTCGGGCTATGACCCGCACTAACGGCTCAATTGATGCCGAAGACGCTCCGCCCGACTGCTTTAGAATCCGGGACGCTTCCTCCCGGATTTCCATTTTTTGCTCTTGGGTTAACGATGCCACTTCTCTGTCCTGAGTATAGCCGAGAATCCTTGCCAAATCCTCGCCTTGAACGCCCAGCCCACGCATCCCCCGAATTCTGTAGTATCGTCGTTCAGACGCACTCTGCCCGGAGGTTTCACGATGAAAAGCTTGTTCTACGCAACGTGCGCGCTGGCCGCCACTGCGGCGCTGCTCGCGCAAGGGACCGATCCAGCGGAGCCAAAGCCCAGGCCCTCGGCTCAAATTCCCGCCGCTCCTCTCTACAAGCTCGACGACGCGTTCCTGGAATGGCAGCTCGCACCGCAGGACAAAGCCTACTCAGCCATCGACGGGAAGCGCATCCACACCTACGTCGAGGACCTCACGGCCATCTCACGCAAGTATCGCGACAGCGGCCACCCGCAATTTTGGGGCAGGATCATCGGCACGCAGGCCGACACCGACACGCGCGACTGGCTGGTCCAAAAATTCACTAAGCTCGGCCTCTCGGACGTGCACGTCCAACCCTTCGATCTGCCGCCGCAGTGGATGCCCCAATCCTGGGAGATCGTCGCATCCGGTTCAGGCAAAACGCTGCACCTGGATTCGGCCCAGCCCGCCTATCAAACCAAGGCCACCACGCCCGAGGGTCTGGACCTGGAGGCCGCCTATGTAGGTACCGGAAGCGAAGCCGACTTCGCGGGCCGCGACGTGCGCGGTAAGGCCGTCTTCATTTTCAGCATGCCGCTTCCTGGATCCTGGCGCCATACCGCGACCGCCGAAGACGCACTCCGCCGCGCCGAAGCCAAAGGCGCCGCCGCAATTTTCGCCATCATCGCGCTGCCCGGCAATATCCGCACCCAGCTCTACCCCACCAGAACCAACGTCCCCACCTTTTCCATGGGCATGGACGATGGTTACGCCATTCGCGACTTGATCGGCCAATCGGCCTCGCAGCCCGTGCACGTCAAGGTTCGCCTGGATGTAAAGATGGAGGCTGGCTTGAAGACCGGCACCGTCTGGGCCATGCTGCCGGGCATGACTTCAGAAACCGTCGACATCCTCGCGCACCGCGACGGCTGGTTCGAGTCCGGCACCGACAACGCTTCAGGCGTCGCCACCATGCTCGGCCTGGCCGAGTATTTCTCCAAAATCCCCAAAGAGAAGCGTCGCCGCACAATCGTCTTCATCGGATCCACAGGCCATCACAATGGCGGCAACATGAGCGGCACCTGGCTGCTCGACCATCGCGACGAAGTGTTTGCCAACTCGGCGCTGCTGATCAACTGCGAACATACGTCAACCATCCAAACCTACTTGCTCGGCGAAGACATTCGCGAAGCCAACATGTATACCGGCATGTTGTGGTACGCCGGAGGCCCGCGGCGGCCAAAGCTTCAGGACATCGCCGTCAAGGCCTTCCATGCAGCCGGCGTGGTCACCTACGCCACTCCCGAGCGAGCCGCGCCCGGAGGCGAGATGAGCCGTCTCTGGCCCTACGTGCCAGGCGTCCAGGCTTCGGACTATAACGTCTTCTTCCATTCCGATCACGAAAGCGCCGACCAAGTGCCATGGACTGGCCTGGAAGCCATCACCCGCGCCTACGCCATGATCATCGACGGCGTCAACACGCTGGATCTCAAGGACTTGCAACGTCCGCCCGAGAATCCGCCGTCCCCGCGCGCAACACGCTAAAACCAGTCCGTCCGTAACAGTACAGTGGCTTCAATCGAAAAGGTACCCCTGTGCCATCGACGCCAATCCCTTTCCGGGTTTCAATTGACACATGAGCCGATGCAATGCTTGCTACAGCGTAATAACGAAGAAGGACTCGGTTTGCTACGTTTGCGGAGAGAGGGTCCCGCGTTACGCCAGCCTGGCGTCCACCAGAAAGCAGATTTCCTGGTTCAGTAACGTTCTGTTCCTGGTATCGCTGGGATTCACCGGCTTCTCGTTCTTCTCCGAACACAAGCTCTCGCTTCCTTTGAGCGCAGCCGTGTCGTGCACCCTGCTAGCTTTGAAGATCGTAGCTGACCGTTACTCTAACCAGGCTGAACAGCGCGTCAGCCGCTGAGCCGCCTCGCAAGACTACCAACCTCTCGCGCCTCCATCGGGCTAAGATTACCCATGGAGACCCGATGCCCGAAGTCACCATCCCCAGCCCCTCAGGCCAGATGCCGGCCTATCTTGCCCCGCCTCGGAAAACCGGACCTTGCCCGGGTGTGGTTGTTATTCACGATGTTTTGGGAATGACCCACGACCTCAGGAATCAGGCCGACTGGCTGGCGAGCGAAGGCTACCTGGCCGTGGCGCCCAATTTCTTTTATTGGGGCCGCAAGATGACTTGCCTCCGAACCGTCTTCCATGACATGCGCGCGCGCCGCGGAAGAATCTTCGACGATATAGAAGCTGCGCGCTCCTGGCTGGCGTCCCTGCCCAACTGCAGCGGCAAGGTCGGAGTGATCGGATTTTGCATGGGCGGCGGCTTTGCGCTGCTGCTGGCGCCCGATCACGGCTTCTCCGCTTCCAGCGTCAACTACGGAACGGTCCCCGAAGATGCCGCGAGCCTCCTGGCTGGCGCTTGCCCCATCGTCGGAAGTTTCGGCGCGAAGGATCGTCCAATGCGCGGCGCCGCCCAGCGCTTGGAGCAGGCACTCACATCGGCCGGCGTGGATCACGACGTCAAGGAATACCCCGACGCCGGACATGCGTTCCTCAATAACCACGACCCCGCGGACGTTCCATTCCTGTTCGTCCTGATGAGCAAACTCAACCGCATCGGATACGACGAGCCCGCGGCGCGAGACGCCAAGGCCCGCATCGTGTCATTTTTTGACCGGCATCTCAAGCCGTAACAGGGCTGGGTAGTGCGCTAATATTTAGCGCGCTACCCAGGGCTTCTCGCGCGCCGTGGGTGCGATAATCTGTTCTTGATCCATAACCAGGAGTTTGTTATGTCTAACCATCCCCGTTCTGTTGGGTGGACGCGCCGCGAAATGCTCGGCATGCTGGGCTTAGGCGCCGCAGCCGCATCACTGCCCGCCGCGACTACGCCCCAGTTTCCAAAAGGCGCCATCATCCGGACCATCCTGAAGGACCTGCCTCCCGAAGCCCTGGCCGGCGGCGCAACGCTGTTCCACGAACACCTGTCGTTAGCGCCCGACTTCATGCAGCGCTGGGTCGCTAACTCGCGCCGGTCAAATCCCCAAGCGTTCGGGCGCGGCAACGCCACCCCACCCCGGCCGCCCGCGCCCCCCGCACAGTCAAATCAGCCCTTCTTCATGGCGGACCTCGATCTTATGACCGACGAGGTGAAAGCCGCCGCACAGGAAGGCGTGGCCTGCATCGTCGACGGCGGTCATGCCGACATGGGCCGCGATTTGAATTTTCTGAAACAACTCTCGGAAAAGTCCGGCATGCCCATCGTCGCCGGCGGCGGCTTCTACTCCCAGCCTTTTTACCCGCCCGAGATCTCCCAGTGGAGCGAAGACCGGATTGCCGAGGAAATGGTGAAACAGGCGAAAACGCAGCCCATCGGCGTGTACGGCGAAATCGGAAGCTGGGACTTCATCACCGACGACGAGCGCAAGGTTTTTCGCGCCGTCGCCAAAGCCCATCACCAAACCAACCTCTCCATCTTCACCCATACTGGAATTCCCGGAAAATCCGCCATGGAGCAGCTCGACATTCTGGAAGGCGGCGGCGTGAAGCCCAACCGCATCGTCATCGGCCATCTCGGCAATTTGGTGGATCCCGATGTCAAGGTGCAGAAGGAAATTTGCAAACGCGGCGCCTTTATAGGATTCGACCGCCAGGGTGGCCCCGGCGACGCGCGTCAGGTTCCGATGGTCCTGGCCCTCCTCGAAGCCGGATACGAGGGCAATCTGATGTTCTCAGCCGACATCTCGAGCGCCAATCAGATCAAGCACAACGGCGGAGGCGGTTACGGAAAAACCGTGACCATTTGGGGTAAGAAATTGACCGAAGCCGGCGTCAAGGATGAAACGCTGCACAGCATTCTGGTTGACAATCCGCGCCGTTTCCTGGCCTACGTTCCTAAGCACAAGCGGGCGTCAATCTAGGCTACGCTCACTCCCTTCGTGGCTTCCGGCTCGTTTCGCTACAATGGCCTGGGAAAACGATCGCCCAGGAGGGACACGTGGACATCGAAAATCGCGACCAATTCGCCGGAAAATCCAACCGGCGCGCATTTCTGAAAGGCTCGTCTTTAGCCGCTGCCGCCGTCTCTGCCGGTTCCGCAACGGCCTCCAAAGCTCTCGCGCAAGCCTCACAGGCTCCTTCCCGCGCGCCATCAGCGCTCGGCGCCAGCTCCGACCGCCAGCTTTTCTGGGAAGTCGAAACCACTAGCGGAAAAGTCCAGGGAATCGCCAACACCGGAATCAAGGAATTCAAGGGTATCCCCTACGGCGCGCCCACCGGCGGCAAGAATCGTTTCCTGCCGCCCAAAAAACCCGCCTCCTGGACCGGCGTACGCGAGTGCTACAACTACGGCCAAGTCTGCCCGCAAACGCTCTCGGATTTGCGCGGCGACTACGGGATGATGATCCAGTGGGACCTGCAGTCCGGCGGGTTCGGCGAGGATTGCCTCACGCTCAACGTCTGGACGCCCGGCGTCAACGACGGCGGCAAACGCGCGGTCATGGTGTCGTTCCATGGCGGCGGATTCGCCACCGGCTCCGGCAATGCCCCAGGCTACGACGGCGCGCAACTGGCCCATTTCGGCGACGTAGTTGTCGTTACGGTGAATCACCGCCTGGCGGCCTACGGCTATCTGCATCTGGCCGACCTCGGCGCACCGCCCGAATTCGCCGAAGCGGGCGTCACCGGAATGATGGACTTGGCCGCCTCGCTCGGATGGGTTCGCGACAACATCGAACGCTTCGGCGGCGATCCGAACCGCGTCATGATTTTCGGCCAGTCCGGCGGCGGCGCCAAAACCTCCACTGTGCTAGCCATGCCGTCAGCCAAGGGTCTGTTCCACTGCGCCGGCGTTCAAAGCGGTTCCACTCTCCGGCTCACGACGCGCGAACAAGGCACCAAAATGGCCGAGGCGCTGCTCTCCAAACTGGGCATCTCCAAGAGCAACATCGCCGATCTTCAGAAAATTTCCTGGCAACAAATCCTGGAGGCGCAAAGCTCGCTGGGATTCGGGCTCGGCGGATTCGCGCCGGTGGTCGACGGCAAAGTGCTACCGCACCATCCCTTCGATCCGGTCGCACCGCCCGAATCGGCCGATGTCCCCGTGATCATCTCCACCACGCTCGAGGACGCAGCCCTCGCGCTCACTAATTTCGACCTCGATGACGCCGGCTTGAAGCGATTGCTGAACCAGCGCTTCAAGGACAAAGGCGACGAAATTTACGGCCTCTACAAGCGCTCCAGTTGGACCGAGAAGAAAACACCGTACCTGGTCCAGGCCCAAATTTTCACCGACAGCGGATTCCGCCGCGGCGCCATCGCGCAGGCCGAGCGCAAAGCCGCATTGGGAAAAGCACCCGCGTACATGTATCTATGGACCTACGCCAGCCCCGGCTTCGACGGGAAATTCGGCGCCGTTCACGGCACCGACGTCTCGGCGTCCTTCAACAACTACCGCGACGGCATCGGCGGCACCGGCTCGCATCAACAGCGCGCGTTGTGGAACACCTTCGCCTCCGCCTGGGTGTCCTTCGCCAAAACCGGCAATCCAAACAACCCGAAAACTCCCAACTGGCCGGCTTACGAGACCGCCAAGCGCGCGACCATGATTTTCGACAACGATACGCGTATCGAAAATGACCCGCGCGGCGAGATCCGCAAGTTCTGGGAACAAATGCCGCAGCCAACCAGTCCGCTGGGATAAAGGAGCACCCGCATGAAGCGCAGAACATTTATCGCTGGAATGGGCGCGTCGGTTTCGCTCGCTCCCGGTTTCGCATTTGCCCCCGCGCGCGAGGAATCAGCCGCCCACCCCGCCCTCACCAAAATCAATCCGAAGTTCATGGTCAGTCCCAAAGAAGTGCATGACTGGCACGTCGTCAAGGACTCCAAGGGCGGCCCCACCATGACCGGAAGCCCGTCCTGGAAAAACTACGTCGAGTTCGCCGAAAAGAGCTGGCGCGAAGCCGGCGTGACCGATACTTTCCGCAACTCCTTCACCTTCACGCGCTGGTCGACCACTGAATACCCGGACGATTCCAACTGGTCCCTGCACGTCGACGGCAACAAGATCAAGGTCGCAAGTTACGGCTGCAATTCCGGCCAGACGCCCGCGAACGGCGTCACCGGCCCGCTAGTCGTGTACAAGGAAGGCATGCCCGCCGAAGCACTGCGCGGCAAAATCGCAATCGTCGTCAAAGCGCAGGGACGCGGCGGCAGCAACGGCTCGGACGACTACGAGTTTTTGTCGGATCCCGAAACCTTTCCCAACCCTCTGATCCCGCGCTCGGAAGAAGGAGCGCTCAGCCCGTTCCCCATCATGGGATTGGGAGCAGCCCAGAAGCCACTCATCGATGCGGGCGCGCTCGGCGCGTTGATTGTGATGCCTCTCTCCTACGACGTGCTCGCAGGCGTCTACACTTTTGGCGTCCCCGCCTTGCACGACATGCCGAGCTTGTATCTCGACCGCGATACCGGCGCGCAGATGATCGAAGCCGCCGGCGCAGGTAAGACCGCCACGCTGCGCCTCATCTCCAAAACCGAACAGGCCGAAGCCTATCAACTCTGCGGCTACTTGCCCGGCCGCGACTATGGAAAACCGAACGACCAGCAAATCCTCTTGATCACCCACACCGACGGCCCTTCCATCTCTCAGGAAAACGGCGGCCTGGGCATTCTCGCGATGGTAAAATATTTCTCGCACATCCCGCAGGCCGAGCGCCCCCGCACCATCATGCTGTTCTACGACTGCCGTCACTACATGCCCGGCGCCGAGCGCGCTTTCGCCGCCCAGGATTACGCCGCCACCCATCCCGACGTCTATAAAAAAGTGATCGCCGCCATGGGCATCGAACACCTCGGCCAGATCAAAGTGGAAGAAGGCGACGGAAAACCATTCCACAAAACCAAAGAAGTGGAATTTTCCTCCATCTGGGTCACTCCCAATCAGCACCTGGTCGACCTCGCGATCAAAGCCGCCAAGGACAACCGCTACCGCCGCGTTCAGGTTCAAGCACCAGGACGTAAAGGAATCCACGGCGGCGAGCAAGGCCCCTGGTACGGCCTGGGCGGAATCGCCCGACGCATCGGAGTGGCGGGCGCGTCCACCATGGGCTCCATGACCGGCTACTGGACCACTAAAGCCCGCATCGACTATTTGGATGCCGACCATTTCGTCAATCAAATGGCCGCCATGAGCCAGATCTGCGGCGAGCTGATGGTGGCCGATGTGGAGTCCATCCACAGCGCCCCCGCACCCACGCGTCCGTCGCGCGCCTAGATGCTGTCCGTCGGAAACGTCAGAATCACCCGCATCGTCGAGTTGGAAATGCCGGGCCTCAGCTTCGTCCTGCCCGACGCAATTCCGGACAATCTGCTCCCGATCCGCTGGCTCGCCCCTCATTTCATTACGCCCGAGGGCGAAGCCATCGCGAGCATTCAAGCCTTCATCGTCGAGTCCCAGGGCAAGCGCATCATCGTCGACACCTGCCTCGGCAATGATAAAAAGCTGCCCATCCGCCGATGGGCCAATCGCAAAGGACCATTTCTAGAAGATCTCGCCGCTGCCGGTTACCCTCGCGAGTCCATCGACACCGTGCTCTGCACGCATCTCCATATGGACCACATCGGATGGAACACCATGCTGGTGGATGGAAAATGGCAGCCGGCATTTCCTAACGCGCGCTATTTGTTCGGCCGCATCGAATGGGAACATTGGGACCGCACCCGCGAGAAATGGACGCCCACGCTGATCGAAGAATCCATCCAGCCGATTTTGGACGCCGGACTTCAAACGCTGGTAGAAACGAATCATCGCATCACCGACGAACTCTGGCTCGAACCGACCCCAGGCCACACGCCCGGCCACGTTTCAGTTCGCATCTCATCCAACGGCGAACAGGCAGTCATCACAGGCGACTTGATGCACCACCCCTGCCAGATCGCGCACCCTGAATGGAACTCAGTAGCCGATTCGGATCCGCATCAGGCCTGCGCCACGCGCCACGCCTTCATCGCTCGCCGCGCCGAAGACGGCATTTTGGTAATTGGCACGCATTTCGCCGCCCCGGTAGCAGGCCACATCGTGCGCGACTCCGACGGCTTCCGGTTTCAAGTAGACTAAAGCCACCTGCGATGAAGATCCCCGATTGGACGTATTGGATCGCCATGGGAGGGCTGGCTTTCTGGCTTCCCGCGTAGAAACTCGCCCTGCCTGCAAGCCTTAATCGAGCCTGTAACATCCCCTTACTGGTCTAAGTGCCAGTTACAAACAATGCAGCTCAATCTTGTTACGAAGCAGGTGGGCACTTACGTGCATCTAACAACGGCCGGCAACCGAAGCACCTCCGGGAGTAGTAAGCTGGCTTGAGAAACGCTATGCAGACCGGTTCTAACTCACTCCAAGCGCGCCTGCTGCGGCGAATCTCCGAAACCATCGGCGCAGCCCCCATTCAACTTGTTCTAGGAGACGAACGCTTCTGCCCGCCAAACGTCAACCCCGTGGCCACGGTGACCATCCGCGATCGCCGGACATTAGCCGGCCTGATCGTGGATCCGGAGGTTGCGTTCGGCGAGGCTTACTGCGACGGCCGTCTTCGCGTCGAGGGAGACTTGGTTCGGTTCCTCGAAGCCGTTTATCGCTCCATGGCGAACGCGCCCGCCGCGCGGAGCTGGTATTCCCGGCTCGCGTCTAATTCGATGCAGCTATGGCAACACAATAGTCTGCGAGGCTCACGCGACAACATTCATCACCACTACGATTTGGGAAATGAATTTTACAAGCTCTGGCTGGACCGTGCTCTGGTCTACACTTGCGCATACTTTCCTTCGCCCTCCGCCACACTGGAAGCCGCGCAGTCCGCCAAGATGGATTATGTTTGCCGCAAGCTCCGGTTGCAACCCGGCGAGACCGTCGTCGAAGCCGGCTGCGGTTGGGGCGCTTTGGCGCTGCACATGGCTCGCAACTACGGCGTGTCCGTCAAGGCTTTCAACGTTTCGCATGAACAGATCGCCTACGCGCGCGAGCGTGCCCGCGAAGAAGGACTGGACGGCCAGGTCGAGTTCATCGAAGACGACTACCGCAACGTGTCCGGCAAATTCGACGTCTTCGTCTCGGTGGGCATGCTGGAGCACGTGGGAATCGAACATTACCGGGAACTGGGTAATATCATCTACCGGTCCATCAGCGATAGCGGGCGCGGTTTTCTCCACTTCCTGGGCCGGAATTATCCCGCGCCGCTCAGCCGCTGGATCCGGAAACGCATTTTCCCCGGCGCCTTCATCCCCACTTTGCGGCAAGCCTTGACCGTGCTCGAGCCCTGGAGCTTCGCGGTTCAGGACGTCGAAAATCTGCGCTGGCATTACGCGAAAACCATGGAGCATTGGCTGGAACGATTCGAAAGATCGCAGCGCCAGGTGGAATCCATGTACGATTCCCGCTTCGTCCGCATGTGGCGCCTCTACCTGGCCGGCTCGCTGGCCGCTTTCCGAACCGGCACCCTGCAATTGTTCCAGGTCGTCTTCACCGGTTCGCGCTGCCGTCCCATCTCCCGGACTCGCGATCATTTGTACCTGCCGGACGCTTCCCCCCTCGAGCACGAGACATGGACGCCTGCGATGTCCTGATCGTCGGAGGCGGTCCCGCAGGCTCCTCCTGCGCTTGGAAGCTGCGCGGCTCCGGCCTCAACGTCGCGATCCTGGATCGGCACGTCTTCCCGCGCGACAAGGTCTGCGGCGGATGGATCACACCCGAAGTTCTTTCAGAACTCGAAATCGATCCCGCCGAATACGCGCGCCAGCACGTGCTGCAAACCATCACGGCCTTCCGAACCGGCTGCATTCAGGGGTCCGCCGTAGAAACCAACTACCACGCAGTAGTTAGTTACGGCATCCGCCGCCGGGAATTCGACCATTACTTGCTCCAGCGCTCCGGCGCGTGCCTGATTCAAGGCGTTAACCTCACCACTCTCGAACGATCCGGCGAGCACTGGATTGCCAACGGACAAATCCGCGCCCGAGTTATCGTCGGCGCCGGCGGACACTTCTGCCCGGTCGCCCGCCTCACCGCCGCCAAACCCAAGCCCGAATCCGTCGTGGTCGCCCAGGAAGCCGAGTTTGAAATGGACGCGTCCCAAATCGCCGCCTGCCGCGTCCAACCCGAAACCCCGGAACTCTACTTTTGCCCGGACATGAAAGGCTACGGCTGGTGCTTCCGCAAGCGCAACTTCTTGAACATCGGCCTCGGTAGGATGGACCCGCACCGCCTTTCCGACCACGTTTCCGGATTCCTGCGGTTCTTGAAATCGGCTGGCCGCATCTCTTTCGACCTGCCCGCGTCCATGTGCGGCCACGCGTACCTCTTGTACGGAAGATCCCCGCGAAAACTCGTGGACGACGGACTGCTCTTGATCGGCGATGCGGCCGGCCTGGCTTATTCGCAAAGCGGCGAAGGAATCCTGCCCGCCGTCGAATCCGGATTGCTGGCCGCACAAACCATACTCGCCGCCGAAGGTACGTTCAGCCAGGAACAGCTCAGCGCCTATCCCGATCTTCTGCGGCAAAGATTCGGCTCGCTCGACGAACACTGGGCCACTCGCGTGGGACGCCGACTTCCTACGGGAGTGATCCGCGCGCTTAGCCACCCGCTCCTCTCTAGCCGCTGGTTCGCGCGCCAAGTCCTGCTGGACCGCTGGTTCTTACATGCCGGTCAGATGGCTTTCCCATCCTCACTGCGTCAGTTGTGAGGGCGAATTACTCGGAACCCCTGGCTCCAGTCCCGCGCGCACAACAAAACGCTTCGGCGCCGAGCCGACGTAATAAAACGGATAGCACGTCACTAACGTCAGGCTCGCAGCCGTCGACGGCCTCAGAACTTGAACATCGCGCGGCCCCACAATCCGCATCCAGTTCACCCGATACCGATAAGTGCCGTTCTGCGTTTTGAGCTCGATCGAATCGTTCACCTGAATTTCGCGCAGCGCACGAAAGAACGTATCCCTATGGCCCGCCAAACCCACGTTGCCTCGCCAACCCGGAAGCGCCGTGCCTGGAATATGGCCCACCGCGCGGCGCAGCGTGCCGGCATCGGCTCCTTCCTCAACTATTGCCACCAGGTGTAAATTGGGAATCTCTAGCCGCCCGATAACCCCCGAGCGCGCCCGCGGCCCTGTGTCCATTGCTTTTGGCCGGGGCCCTGGCCCGCTCTTCACCGGTGCAAGCGCCTGCGTCCCCGATCTGCGATGCTCTCGGCTTACCAGAACGCGCAGCTCATCTAAGGCAAATCTCAGAGGCGATGGCTCTAGCCCGCGCACGTCCTGATCAAACGCCCAATCTTCGTACGATTCATACACCATCGAGCTGGCGTTGTTCCAGATATACAGATCCAGCGCTGCCAGCCCGAACAACAGAAAAATCCATTCCACGCCCGCCAGCGTCCGAACCCAACCCGGCTCCCGCGGTTCTGAATCGCTCCATAGTGCATGCGCTCTCATCTCGCGCCTGCTTCATTCGCGTCTGCACTGAACAGGTAACTCGCGCGTGTCCTAACCACCAGCTTTTGGCCGCCCGCCGACCACGCCATAACTTTAATGTGCCGCTCCGCCTTCCCCTCCCCGGCCGCGGGAACGTACCCGATCGTGTATCGCGTCCGAATATCCTTTGCGATGTCGCGGCAAATCGGCACAATCTCATCCAGCTTCTTCGGGAAATACGCACCGCCTCCGCTGACCTGCGCGATTCTCTTCAACACTCCCGGATTCTTGTCGGGGTCATCCTCGTCGAAAACACCAATCGTGTAAATGGTCGCGGCCGACCGGAGCACATCGCCCATCACCTCCTCCCGCGTGTGCGTACTGACGTTGTCTCCTCCATCGCTGATCACGATCAATGTCTTTTTGTCGCGCCGGCCGAAATCCAGTTGGTCGAGCGCCATTTCGATCGCATCGTATAAAGCCGTCCGCCCCTCCGGCGCACCGCGCCACAAGGCTGTCCGCAATTGCTCCACATTGTCGGAGAACAACTGTATATCGGGCAGCCCGCGCCGCGCCTTCTCATTGAAATTGATAACGAATGTCTCGTCCTGCGGATTGCTGGCCCCGATGAATACTAAAGCGGCCGTGATCACCTCCCTCTGCTTGCGCAGCATGCTGCCGCTTTCATCGACCACTAAGCCGACTGTCACCGGAATATCGACGTGCGCGAATTGAGTAATTGCCTGCTCCTTACCGTTTTCCCGTACTTCGAAATTCTCTTTGCCCAGTCCAGCCACTAGTCCGCCGGCAGCATCCTTCACACTGACGTCCAGCAAAACCAGCCGCGACGTCGTTCGGATGGTGTATTGGCTTAATTCCTGGGCCTGGCCGGCCAACCGGCTTCCGCACAGCCAGCCGGCGCAGGCCATTGCCAACACCCACCCCAACGCGTCGCAGCGTCGTTTCATGACTTCACCTTCGCAACGCTAGGAAGTGCGAACCGTTCGCACCACCGCAAAAACAACCAGCGAAACCAGACCCATCAATCCGACCAACGGATATGGGCTGGCAGTCTTCGGAAGTTCTTCCACAACTACCGGCGGAGCCTCCTTGGCTACCTCTGCGGGCACCACCATCGGAGCCGGCGCAACTTCCGCAACCGGCGCCTCCGGAGTTAGCTCAACGATCGGTGCAGTCTCCAGTTCAGCGGGCTTCTCCGCCTCGATCGTAGGAATCTCAACATGCGAGACGGCCGCTATCGCTACCGCCTTGGTCTTCGGATATGCGAACTCCTGCCCGAAGTTGTCGCCGGGATAGAACCATGCCCTCAGCGCTCTGGGCTGGCCCGGAGGCATCTCCCAAAACGTGAACACCGTGTTCCCAGTCGGTTCTAGCCGATTGTTCGGAATCGCCAGTATGGTCGTGATCAACTCGTTCTCATCGGCGTTGAAGATCTGCACGATGTGCCTATTCGAAGGCGAGTCGAGTAACTTTACCACGTATGTTCCGGGTGGAAGCACCTTATTCGGAACCTGAATCGTCTCATTGACCGTCATTACGGTTCTCTTGTCCCATTGGTCCGCTCGCAGGCTAGGAGTCAACCCAATCGCAAACAGCCCGATGGATGCAACTGCAATAAGAAAACGGTTCATATAAATCTCTGTCCTTTCTGTCCACACTCAGCTCTCCAGGCCAAGAGCAGACCAACTCTCGATATATTTGCGGCAGCTTGTTTACCAAGAAACGCTGATCGCTGAGTGTGATGAGGTTGCCTGCTAACCGGCGAGCAGAGCCTGCCTACTGTTGGGTGAAAAAGTGGCCGGAAGCGCGCAATCCGGGTGCGCGCTATCCCTCAAAGCGCCTTGAGATTACGGACGCCGCGGTGCTTTCAATTCTTTTTGAAACCAGTCAGACGCCAGCGCGGCCACTTCTTCCAAAGTGCCGGGCTCCTCGAACAGATGTGTTGCCCCGGGGACAATCACCAGTTCCTTGTCGGACACGCGCAGTTGCTCCAGCGCGGCCCGATTCATGGCGATCACCGGGGTGTCGTCGCCTCCGACGATCAGCAGGGTGGGAGCTTTCACCGACCCGAGCGATGCACCCGCCAGATCCGGACGCCCGCCGCGCGATACTACGGCGTACACATCTTCAGGACGCTCGGCCGCCGCAACCAGCGCCGCCGCCGCTCCGGTGCTGGCCCCAAAATACCCAACCAGTAGGTCTCGCGTATCGGCATCTCTCTTCAGCCATGCCGTTGCGGCCACCAGCCGCCGCGCCAGCAGCGCAATGTCGAACCGCAGGTGTGCCGTGCGCGCGTCAATGCGTTCCTCGTCGCTGGTTAACAAATCGAACAGCAGCGTAGCTAGCCCGCCTTGCTCGAAAACGCGAGCGACGTACTGATTGCGAGGACTGTGCCGGCTGCTTCCGCTCCCGTGCGCAAACGCGACCACCGCCGCCGCATTCGCCGGAATAACCAAGTCCCCATGCAGCCCGATCGGTGGAATGACAACCTTGCGCTGAATCAGCTCAATCGTCTTCATCGCATCCCACTCCTTCCCCGCCCCTGTGCAGCCACGTTTTGGCCACTGCGGTTTCCGCGTGCAGTTCGATTTCCACCAGCGCCGGTTAACGCCCGCCTCGAGGACTTCCTCCGCCCCCCGGCTTGGCTCGCAAATTGCTCCTCACGCAGTGATCCGACCGGACAAAGGAGCGTTAACATGTCCACACCAGGCGTTTCCCTTTGGCGATTTATGATTCTCGTCGGGCTCACCATTCTGTTGATCCCGCAAGTCCTTGCCAAGAAGAACCCCGCGATTTCGCCCAGCGGCCGCGAAGTCTATATGAACCGCTGCAGCGCTTGCCACGGCGAAGACGGCAAAGGCAACGGTCCCGCCGTCGGCGCCCTTAAAGTCGCACCCGCTGATCTAACGCTGCTCGCCCAGCGAAATGCGGGCGCATTCCCAACCGAACGAGTAAAGAACATTGTCGGCCAATGGGTGGAGATCAGCGCCCATGGCTCGCGCGAGATGCCCATCTGGGGCGAGGTATTCTTCGCACGGAAACCTGCCGATCAACAGCTCGCTGCCGAGCGGTTCAAGAGCCTTGTTT
>DATJWJ010000135.1:0-57530 GCA_035501355.1 Bryobacteraceae bacterium
CTCGAAGAAGCGGATGGTTTGCGGCGCGCCTTCTTCGGTAACGGTAAAATCCTTGGCGGTCAGTCCCTCCACCGGTTTGCCGTTCTTGTCCTTCACCGACACGGTCTCGATCACCAACTGCGTGCTGGTTTCAAACGTCGCCGGTCCGGAGGGCGTAGCAGTATTCTGCCCGATCTGCTGCCCGCTGGCCGCTAGAACGAACGAAACCAACACACCTGTGACGCGCCGCATCTTAGAACCTCAATCGTATCGTGGTTTGCATGCTGCGCATCGCGTTGGCCGATGTCGGAAGGCCGAACTGCGCATTGGTAATGGTTGTGTTCCAGCTGGGAAATGTGACGTGATTGAGCAAGTTGGTGGCATCCATGCGGAAGTCCAGGCTCAACCGGTCGGACATCTGGAACACTCGCCCCAGCGATGCGTTCAAGCTGAACTGCGCGGGGCCGGTGATGGAGTCGCGCCCCGCGTTGCCCCACTCACCCGGCGGCGGCAGAACGAACGCGGCGGGGTTCAGGAACTGTCCCGCGGGAGCCGTGTACAACGGCGCGCCCGTATAGTCGGGCCGCAGCGGTCCCGTCACGCCCGTGCCCGGCACCGGGTAAGGATAGAGCGGCGTCAAAGGCAAACCCGTTCCGGCGGTAATCTGTGTCTGCGCGGTCCATTCCTTGAAAAGTGCGCCCTTCCAGCCGTTCACCAGTGTGCCTCCATGCAGACCCATGCCGGTGGTGTATTGGATCTCCGCATTCAACACGTGGCGCTGATCGAAATTCGAGAGACCGCGCTCGGCATCCAGATCGAGCCAGTTCTGCGCGATCACGGGAGTGCCTTGATTCCTTCCTCCCAGCGCCGCGTCGTCGATCGCTTTGGCGTAGGTGTACTGCAAACTGGCTGTGAATCCACTCTGCAAGCGGCGGCGCAATTGAACCTGTCCGGCTTCTCGCGTCGAATTTCCATTCGACACCAGATACTGAAATCCGCTGGGACAACTGAGGCAGGGGTTCGCGGCGCCCAAAGGGTAGCTGTTGGGCAGGAAGTCCTGCACCTCGTGCGTGCCTTTGCTGCCGAGATACAACACGGTCAAAACCAGCGCGGCGGGCATGTCGCGCTGCACCGAAACCTGCCAGTTCTGCGCATATCCGGGACGGAAGTTCGGATCCACCGCGACCGTGTTGGGCGTGATGGCGGGCGAAAAGTTGAATCCGTTTGCAAGCGTCAGCTGATCGGCGGGGCTATTGGACACATTCAAGCTTTTCGAAAGCGGCGGTTGCTGATCGAGCAGCGTGGCAATCGGGTAGTAGACCGAGGTGTTGTAATACACGCCGTAGCCGGCGCGCACGACCAGCGACGATGCGGCCAATGGACGCCAGGAAAGCGCCACTCGCGGCTGCACGGCGCGTTTGTACGGATTCATCAGCGAGCTTGCGTAAGTCTGATGCGAAAGGGGGCCGACCGGATCGCTCGCCACCACCGGCGCGACAGCGGAAAAATCCGGCGCAACGTCCAGATTCACCAGCCGGCCGTATTTTTCCGTGATCGGCGACCAATATTCCCAGCGGACGCCGGCGTTCAAAGTGAATCCGGGGCTCACTCGCCAATCGTCGTTGACGTAGGCTTCCACGGTCGAAGCCCGGAGATATTTGTCAGCGTTGCCAAACGCGATGGAGCTGGTGTCCGGCACTCCCAGCAGAAAACCCGCGAAATCCGAGCCGGCGGCCGCGCCCGTAAAAGTAAACGAGCCGCGCGGGTCCTGCTGCGAGAGCAGATTGAATTCCTGACGCCGAAAATCGCCCCCGAAGCTGATATTATGCCGCGCGCGCGCCCACACATTATCCACCGAAACGGTGCTGGTCTGATTGCGCGTGAGCGACGGCAGCCCATCCGTGAGGCTCGAAATTCCGCTTGCAAAGTTGAGCGTCGGTGGCCCCCAGTTGAGTGGTTCTTGATTGTTGCCGGTGATTCCTGCTTCGCCGGACACATTCTCGCGATTGGCGAAAAACGGCGTCACTCGCGAGACGAAGCGATTGAACTGAAAACCAAAATTGGAGAAAACTCGCGGCGTGAAGTTGTGCCGGTAGTTCGCCGACGCGTTGTAGCCGATGCGTTGCCCGGTGTCCAGAAAGCCGAAAAGATTCGTATTATCCAAACGCGCGTTCTGCAAGGCAAACAAAACCGAAATGAAGTTCTTGCGGCCGATGGTCTTGTTGTAGCGCGTTTGGAGATTGTCCTCGTGGTCGTTGTAGACCAGCGGAATCTGAAAGTCGTAGCCTGTGCCCCCGGCAAAGTTGGGCAGTGGATAGAAGCGCAGCAACGCCTGAGCTTGCGGGCTGATCTGACTTTTCGGGATGACGTTTCCCGGAATCGGCGCGCCGCTGGAGGGATCGACGATCTGAAGCGGTGATCCCGAAGGCCCCAGGACCTGCGAGAAATCTCCGGCGCGCTCGGCCAAGCTGGGCACCAAGCCGGTCGCGTTGCTGGTAGTGCGGTTGCGAGCCCACTGGAAGTTGACGAAAAAATTCCCGCCATTACTCACCAGGTGCGGAATTTTGACTGGCCCCCCGAAAGCGAACACGCCTTGGAGATGATCGTAGGGCAGCTTAGGTGTGTCCTGACCGGTAATGGAAAAATTGCGGGCATCCAGCGCGGAGGTGTCGAAGATCACTCCCAGGTTCCCGTTGTAGAGCGACCGCATACCTCGGCGATTATTGCCAAACGCCTGAGCTTGCCCGAATGGCGAGCTGGCGCCGTTATTGGCCGTCCCGTTGATGAGCAACCCATCAGAAGCGCGCTCGCTCAGTTCCGACGGGCTTTGATTCGCAAAGGCTCCGCTGCTGCTGGACGTGGTTGCGTCGCCGCCAGGCGCGCTGGCGGTCGAACCGTTCGTGTTGGTCGCGTTTACCTCGGTCCGCTGAAACGCACCCGTCGTATTCGTGGGCGCAGGCGGTGCCTTGCCATTGCGCCCCTTTGCTTTCGGCTCCGGTTTCGCCGACGCAACCGCGGGAGTCGGCGCTGCCACGGGCGGCGGAGCTGGGACAGCATGCATTTCAGGCAGCGGCAGCATCTTCAGATCCCATTCAGAAGCCGGCGACCCGCGCGCGACCGTCACTTCTTGCTGGAGCGCCCTGAAGCCCGGCATTTCAACTTGAATGACCCACGTCCCGTCGGCCAAATCGGGAAACGTGTAGTTGCCTTGCGAATCCGTGATCACGCTCAGCGTTTTGTCGCCCTGTGTCGCGGTAACCGTCGCGCCAGGAACCGGCAGGCCGCCGAACTTCACCTGCCCGCGCTGTTCAGAGGCGTTGAGCAGCACGACCGCCAAAAACAGAGCCGCAAATTGGAAGGCCAAGCGCACTAGTTTTCAGAAGGCTTTTCCACTCGGTCAATTACGATCATTTCAACCGGGCCTCTTTGCGATTCCAGTCGGAGTCCAAGTTGTTCCTGGACCGCCGCGAAGATCGAAGGGCCGTTGGGATCAGGCGGAGGAGGAGCCTGAACACCAGGCGGCGGCCCACCGAGCGGAGTCATCGATTGGCCGGGGTCGGGCGTCCACTGCAGCCTGATATCGTAACGGCCCGTGAGGCCCGTGCGATCCAGCACCGGCCGCCCCAATTGATTTGAAAGAGCAGTCGCCAGCATTTGCAGCTCGACACCTTGCCCGTTCACCATTCCGTGGCCCATCATCATGCGCGGCGGCCCGCCCGCGGTTTTTGTCTCGACGGGCTGAATCTTCGGTCCGCCCTTCCCCACTAACAAAGCGTAAACAGATTGCTCCTTGGTCTCGCGATGGATCGCCAGTTGGCAGCGCTCCGCAAGTAATGCCTGCAGACGCTGCTGCAGTTGCTCGCGAGCGGTCTTCATCTGCGCATCAGTCATCTGCCCCAGATCGCTAGCCTGCGTGTCCGAACCACTACCTGCCGGCTTCGCCATGATGTCGTACCGGTCGGAGCTGATCCAGCCTGGTCCGCCGACGATTTGAAACTCGCGCACGTCGTAGGCGATCGTTAGCAGCATTTTCAAGGTGGCGCCGCTGACGCGCAGCCCGCCGCCTGGCACCATTTGAATGCCGGTTCGGAACCCGGTTTCCGCAGTCGGCTTAATGGATGCGACTTCGAAAGTCAGCGGCGCGGTCGCGGGCTGGCCGAACATCCACCCAGCCGTCAACACCGCCAGGCTTGCGTTCACCATGATTCTGCTCATTGCACGCCGTCCTCCTTTTCGCTCCCCGCGCGCCATTCGACAATATGACGAGACGCCGACATAAAACGTTGGGTTGGCTCTATGTGCCGCAGATTCCCAGCAGTGCTGCTATCGCAACAGCCATGCTCTTTGTCATGTATTTCATTATGAAAGACAATTGGCCACGGCCAAATTCCGAAGCCTGGCCCGGCATCAGAGATGGTTGGTCAGCAGCACCTTGCCGCCACTCGCGGCGACAACGTTCAATTGGGATGTTCCAGCCAGTTTCTCCAGACGCGGCATAGCAGAGTCCCCGGCCACGATGTAATAGCGGTCCTGGCCTAGCCAAAGCTGGCGGAATTGCGCGCCGTCGATGAACACATCCGGCGCCCCGGGCGCATAGGACCCGTACACCAGGTTGTTAATGCGTCCGTTCAGCAAAAGCGCGGTTCGATTGGTGTAGAAGAACACCGAAGAATAGGTGTAGTAGTGGTGGTCGACTATCAGCTTTCCCTCGGGAGCGCGAAGAAGCGCCTCCGCGAGCGGGCGCGACGACAGGTAAGGATCGAAAACCACCAGCGCCGCGCGCGCGGCGTGAAAAAACAGCACCATCATCACCGCCGCGGCCAAGAACGCGCGCTGCCGGTTCCCCCACAGCATCCCCGCGGCGCCAACCAGAAACGCAACTCCCGCCATGATCAGCGGCGTCCGCAGATAGGCGAACGAGCTTAGCGTCAAATCTTTCATGTGATCGAGAGAAAGGGTGTACGTGCCGGGGCGCGAAATCAACGCCGTCGAAATATCCCCTGGCGCGGGATAATTACGCACCAGAAATGCAAGGCTCAATACCACTACGGCGGCGCACAAAGCAATGCCGATAAGAACCCGCGTTCCTCGCCGCAACCACACGCTGTCCGTTGCCATCGCTGAACCGATTAATAACGCCAGCGCCGGATAGCAGGGCATCGAATAATATTCCTGCGTGGTCGAGAACGTGAAGAAGACCAGGATGAAGCCGGTCCAGCACAACGCCAGCAGCCGCGTCCGCCCCGCCCGATCCACCGGCCGGAACGATAGCTTGGCCACCGCCGGCAGCCACACGCTCCAGGGAAAAAGCCACAGCAGGTGGAACGACCAGAAAAGCAGCCGCGGTACTGTGTTGTAGTCGCGCGGATAGCGCAGGTTCAAAAACCGCAAAAGCTGCTCGTTGATGAAAAAGAACCACAGGAACCCGTGATATTCGCCCGGCGCGCTGCGCATCGTGAAATCGAACCAGGGCGGGTTGGCGAGCGTTGCCAGGACGTGCCACGGTGCCGCGATCAGTAGGACGATCAGCAGTCCGCTGAATGGATGCAGGCGCCTCCAAAGTTTGGCCTGGAATAATTGACGCGTCACCGCGAGGTATAACAATCCCGCCGCTACTGGAAACAGCGTGCCAACTAAGCTTTTCCACAGCAACCCGACGCCCAGACTGGCCGCCAGCACGAAGGCCCAAAGCCTGGGCCGCGGCTCTTCCTCATCCAGAACTCTCAGGAACGCCCACATGGCCAGCGCGATGGTTGCAGTCAGCATGACGTCGGGAATCTGTATGCGCGTAAATAGAAACAGCCCGACGCACGTCGACATGCACAGGCCCGCATAAAAACCGGCGCGCCGGCCAAACGCCCAGGCGCCGAAACACCAAGTCAGCCAGCACAAAAAGATCGCCGACAACGCTACCGGCAGCCGCGCCACCCAGTCATGCACACCCAGGACCTTGTAGCACGCTGCCATCATCCAGTAAATGAGCGGGGCTTTTTCAAGGTACGCCACGCCGTCCAGACGCGCCGTCACCCAATCGCCGGACGTGAGCATGTTGCGCGCGATCTGCGCCTGCACCGCGTCAACGTCATCCATCAGCGAAGGCGGGGAAACGATGCAGCCCAGGTACACAGCGGCCGCAAACAACAGAACTGCTAGATGGCTGTAGAGGCGCTTACGGCCAGATGCTGTTGCCGCTCTGGGAGCGTATTGGTCTGTATGTGCCATCGCTTCATCCACAGAAAAAGAATCATGAGCCCCCATAAGTGGTATCCGAAATTGCCGCGTCGGGCCAAGTGCTGCTCGAGGCATGCATTAATCCCACCGGAGTCGAAAAGCTCTGCATGTTCAGCCAGGCCGGTCGAAAGCACTTCATTGAGCAGCGGGAGCAAGGGCCCGCGCAGCCACTGGTGGGCGGGAATATCGAAGCCCACTTTCTTGCGGTGAAGCACGGCCGCGGGCAAGCGATTCTTCATCAGGCGCCGCAGGATCACCTTTTGCTCCGCGCCGCGAATCTTCAATCGATCCGGCAGCCCGGCCGCGAATTCGACAATACGATGATCGAGAAATGGCGGGCGCACTTCGATGGAGTGCGCCATGCTGATTCGGTCCACTTTGGCGAGGATATCGTCGGGAAGAAAATACTTCTGGTCGAACCAAAGGTAGGCGCCGCTGTTGTCGCCCGCGCGGGATAGTTCGCTCAATAGCGAATTCAATTCGCCGGGAAGCGCAATGCCCAGTAGCCGGTGCTTTTCCTCGTCGGAGAAGGTCCCATTCCAATACACGTGCGCCCGCGCCGGCTGCATCCGGCAACCTTCCACAAACCGCTTCACTTTATATTCAAAGCCGATTTTTTCGTCTGAAACCGGGAGGCGACGCACGGCGGAGGCGCCCCATCGCAACAACGCCGAAGGAAAGCGCCGGGCTGTGCGGGCTAGATGGCTGGCGCGATAAGTCAGGTAGCCGCCGAATAATTCATCCGTCCCTTCCCCGCTCAGCGCCACCCGTGCGCTGCGGCTGGTCATTTTGGAAAGAAACCACACCGGAAGCGCACCGGCGTCGGCATTCGGCTCGTCCGCGTACGAAGCAAACCCCTCGATCGCGTCCACCAGATCCAATTCCGTGTTGAGATCCAGCTCCTCGTGCTGGGCGCCATAGCGCGCCGCCATCGGACGAATATACGCCGTTTCGTCGAAGCTGCGCCCGCGGAACGAAACCGAGAAGGTCTTGAGCGGAGAGCCGAGAGCGTTGGACGCATAGTGGAGGATCGTGGACGAGTCGATTCCTCCGCTGAGCCACAGACCCAGCGGAACGTCGGAAAGCAAGTGCTCCCGGACAGATTGCTGCAGGAGCGAATCCAGTTCCTCGGCGGCGTCGTCCAGCGTCACGCGCCGGGCTGCTTCGAACGGTAGAACCCAATACGGCTCCGATCGGACGCGGCCATCGCGCCACTCCAGCCAATAACCCGGGCGCAGCTTTTCGACGCCTTCCACCATGGTCCGTGGACCAGGCACGTAATTCAGGGCGAGATAGCAATCCAGCGCCGCCAGATCGATATTGCGATCAATCTCGGGGTGAATGAAGATGGATTTGAGTTCCGAGCCGAAATATAAGTCCTCGCCTCGCCTGGCGATGTACAACGGCTTTATCCCAACCCGGTCGCGCGCCAGCACCAGCCGCCGTTCCGATTCGGTCCACAGCGCGATCGCAAACATCCCGCGCAGGCGCGCAAAGCATCCCGTGTCCCATTCCAAAAACGCCCGTAAAACGGTCTCGGTATCGGCGGAGGATTGAAACTTGTGCCCGGCCTGCTCCAATTCCGCGCGCAATTCGGCGTGGTTATAAATCTCGCCATTGAAGGCGATCACCGTATCCCCGCTCGCGTCGTTCATGGGCTGGTTGCCGCCCACCAGGTCGCGAATCTTCAGACGGGCAGCGCCGATCGAGACCAGCCGGGACTCAAAAACAGCCTGCCGGTCCGGTCCCCGATGGGCCAGCTCTTTTGCGGCCCGCACGATCAGGCCGGGGTCAGGTAAATGGCGCTTATGCGTGAACCCCGCAATTCCGCACAAATCTATCTTCTCGATTCCTGGCTGCGCACCACCCCGGCGCAGCCACCATGTGTTGCCCTCACTGTACCACGAAGACGAAGCCCGATCATCCGCGGCATTCTCGTCGACAGACCGGCTGCTAGAATGGGGCTGACCGCCTTCATGGCAGGCGATTTTGCTCACGGACAACGCCGCGAGCGTTTGGAGCGGTCCGCTGGAACATCCGCGGAGAGGCGCTACTGTTTGAACCTGGTTGTGTACGCTCTACTTGCAATCGCGACGTTTCCTTTCATCTACTACCTGATCGCTCTGTACAGCGCGGCGCGTTTCTTTTTGCCGACGAAGCCGCCTTCGAGCAAGCCGGATTTTACGCCTCCCATTAGTAATCTCAAGCCGATCCGCGGTATCGACCCGGAAGCCTATGAGAATTTCGCGAGCCTGTGCAGACAGGATTACCCGGACTACGAACTGCTTTTTTGTGTCTCCTCCGCCGGCGATCCAGTGGTCCCGATCATCGAAAAGCTGGCGCGCGATTTTCCCGAACGTCGAATTCGCATTATCGTCGGCTCGGGCCGCGGCGGGTCCAATGACAAGGTGGCCAAACTGGCGCGACTGGTCAGCGAAGCGCGCAATGAAGTGCTGGTCATCAACGATAGCGATGTGCGAGTGGCGCCGGATTACCTCAAGACCGTCGTTGCGCCCCTCCAGGACCCCAAAGTCGGCGCCGTTACCTGCTTCTACGCGTCCACCGGCGACAAAACGTTCACCGACAAACTGCAAACCGTCGGAATGATGTCCGATTTTTTCGCCAGCATCGTGGTGGCCCGGCAGTTGGACGGCGTGAAGTTCGCTCTGGGAACCACGATCGCCACCACCCGCGCGCACCTGGAGAAATTCGGAGGCTACGAAAGCCTGGAGAATCGCCCCGCCGATGACATGCTGGTGGGAAGGCTGATTGCTGAGCAGGGATACACCATTGAGTTGCTCCCGTACACCGTGGGCACGGTCGCCGATTACGCATCTTTCAGCGAACTTTTCCACAAACGTCTGCGCTGGATGGTTGTCATGCGGCACATGCGCCCCTGGGGGCATTTGGGAATGGTGTTCACGCATTCCCTGCCCTGGTGCTGCGTTGCCATTCTGTTGCATCCCTCGGCCGCCACGGCAGTCGGCTACTTGGGCGCCTATGCCGCACTGCGCGCCGCGATGATGTGGCTGGTGGGCATCCGCGGGCTGAAACAGCGCGTGCTCTGGAAACGAATGCCGCTCATCCCGCTCTGGGACGCCACCGCTTTCCTGCTCTGGCTTGCCAGCTTCGGGCGCAGTAGCATACGCTGGCGGGGCGGCGACTATCACATCCGAAACGGCAGACTCGTTCCGTTTATCTCGGCTCAGCCCGAGAAATAGGAGCGCGCTGCAGTCTCGCATCACGGTGCAAACGCCGCCGCGCTCATCTGGGCCTGGCGGCGATTCGTGCCGTTCCTCCAGCTTACCTGGGGCAGCAGCACGGACGGATCAATCCGTTCGCGGTAGCGCATGGCGACATCGATCAAAGAGTCCAGCAATGAGTCCGACAACAAGTGCGGCCTCAGTCCGAGATCCGTGAGCTTGGAGTGCTTGGCGTTGTAGTAGTGCTCCTCGGCTTCCACGCGCGGATCCACCAGGTGTTCGATCTTCACGTGTGCGCCCACGCTCGCGCGCGCGGCCCGCACCATTTCCGCCAGCTCCAGCACCGAGAACTGCTCGGTGAACTGGTTGAACACCCGGCATTCGCCGGGCTGGGCGGGATTCAAAATGGACAGCTCGATGCAACGCACCGTATCTCGAATGTCCAGAAAACCGCGCGTCTGGCCTCCGCGCCCATACACCGTGAGCGGATGATCCAAGGCCGCCTGAACGCAAAACCGGTTCAGAACGGTCCCGAACACCTCATCGTAATCGAAGCGATTGATCAGCGCCTCGTCATAGGACGTCTCTTCAGTGACCGTCCCATAAACCACGCCCTGGTTCAGATCGGTTGCGCGCAACCCCCAGATCCGGCACGCGAACATGATGTTGTGGCTGTCGTGAACTTTGGAAAGATGGTAAAACGAACCCGGCTGCTTAGGATAAGGCAGCACGTCTTTCCTGCCGTTGTGTTCGATGGTGATGTAGCCCTCTTCGATGTCGATGTTGGGCGTGCCATATTCACCCATCGTGCCCAACTTTACCAGGTGGCAATCCGGCCGCAACTCGCGCAGCGCGAATAGCAGGTTCAAAGTGCCGGACACGTTGGTCACTTGGGTGAAAACGGCGTGCTTGCGGTCGATCATCGAGTACGGCGCCGAGCGCTGCTCGGCAAAATGCACGACGGCATCCGGCTCGAAGTCGCGAATCGTGGAGTGAAGGAAATCGTAATCCGTTACGTCACCGGCGTACTGCTCAATGACGCGTCCGGTCAGTTCATACCAAATCCGCAGCCGCTCCGCGAGCGGCCGAATGGGCGTCAGCGTTTGAACGCCCAGTTCATGGTCCCACTGCCGGCGCGCGAAGTTGTCGACGATCGCTACCGAATGGCCTTTTCGCGATAAATGCAGGGCCGTGGCCCAACCGCAATAGCCATCTCCTCCGAGAACTGCAATTTTCATACCGCCCATCGTGTGCTCCTCACGTATGGATCTAGTAATGCATCAATCCAACAACGCCAAGAGGGAAGGACGCGGCGCGCTTCTACTGTGGTTACGCCAAAGTCATCCTTAGCCGACCAGGTGCGAGACCCTAACTCGCGAAACATGCTCCAAAGCGTTTATTCAGGCGCTTAGAACAGGCCGCGGACCGCTATGTAAGGAATTGTAACAAGCCCGGAAAATGGACTATCGGGCGACCAACAGAATACCGGCGGCTACTAACAAAGCCCCCATGGCCCGGCGCATGGCGACGCGTTCCCGGAGCAAGGTTTTAGCGAGCACGGTCTCCAGGACAAAGCTTCCGGCCGAAGCCGGTACCGCGAAGCTGAGCGGCTCGGTCTGCACCAGGGCTAAGAATGCGAAAAAGGAAACCGCGAGCAAGACGATAGCCAGTGCGAGATCGCGGCGAGCGGCGATCAGGCTCAGCACCCGGCCCAGCCCAGGCGCGGACGTGCTCGTGCCGCCGGCGATTTTCATTCCTCGGCTTTGCAGTAAATCGCTGATCACCGTCGATACCACGATCACGCTTAACAGAAGCCATTTCATTTCCCAGTCGCCGTCCCTTCCGTCGTCTTCTCGGGCGTCGAAGCCACCAGCGCAGCGCCGAGCGATATCAATATGGCCCCCAGCCAGCGTTCGGCACTGACCTGCTCATGCAGAAACACTCTGCCGAGCAAGGTCGATAGAACGTAACCCGCCGATGTCACCGGTAGCACGAAACTGAGATCGGCCACGCTCAGCAGCGACATGCGCGTCAGCAGCCACAGGATCTGCATCACGATGCCGAGCGCAACCAGCGGATCCAGCATTGCTCTCAGATAAGCGGCCGGGTTCAGCGCCAGAACCTCGGAAAATTGCCGCATGCCCCAAGCCAGAAATAAATTACTGAACGGCTTCAGCAAAGTCACGATGAGCACCAGACCGTACGATCCGGCGGTTACCGCTGAGTTCGCAGGCGCCCGGCGAGGACGTTCCGGCGTGGCACACTGCACCTTCTCTGGCTGAGATTTCATGCTGCTGGCTGACGCCCTCAGCGTAGCATTGGTCCCGCCCAAATAAAAACCGGAGCGGGAGCGTCGGTGGGTGGTGGTGTTAAAATCCGCTTGCGGATCGGGTGCGTGCCCGGCGTTCGACCTTCAGCACCGGCAATCTGGACGCGAAAGCCGCCTCATCTAATTTAGCCGGAAGCTCTGGTGTCTTATCGTGCCGCGGAGTTGACCATTCGGCACGGCGCTTACTTCCTGGCCGATCGAATCCTGCCCAATGTTCCAGGACCGTAAGCGCATGCGTTGGCATGATCCGACTCGCGATCACTGCGGCGCTCATTTCCCAGTTTCGCCTGTCCAGGAAAAACCGCCCCGGCGACAGAGCGAAGCTCCGCGCGGCCAATCGTGTTGCTTCGTGAAAATCTCCGGACACGTAGGCGAGGAAAGCGAAGTAGCGATACATGTTGCTGGAAGCCATTCTTTCGACCTTCGCCGTCTGATCGGGCGCCAGCGCCCTCATCTTTTCGAGCAGTTCGCTCCAACCCCCGCGAATCATCGACCAGTCCGAGGTGCGCTGTGCATCGTGCCGCCGGTACAAGTTCAACACCTGGGGAACGGCAACGATATTGTCCGGGCGCAGCAAGGTGACGCGCAACAAAAAATCGATATCCACGCAGCGGCTCAAAGCTTGATCGAGCAGACCCGCCCGGAGAGCGGCCTGGCGCTTCATGACAATCGCGGACATCGTGCGAATTGAGAAATCCGTGAGTAAGTGGAAGAAATTCACCGAGCCGCGCCAGCGCGGACTAGGCATGCGCACCGGCCGCCCCTGGGAGTCTATTATCCGCACCCAGGAGAATGTTGCGTCGATCTCCGGGCGCTCTTGATGAGCCACGAGGTGCAGGGCGAGCTTGCCCGGCAGCCAAATATCGTCAGCATCGAGAAAAGCAATGTAGTCCGCGCGGGCGGCCAAGATCGCGGCATTCAGCGCCGCAGCGAGCCCAGGAGTGGCTTGGTTGATGACGCACAACCGTGGATCGGTGCAGGCCCGCAGCCGATCCTCCGTGTCGTCACTCGACCCGTTGTTAACAACTACTATTTCCAGATCTGGCTCGGTCTGTCCGAGCGCCGAAGCCAGCGTCGCCTCGATGTAGCGGCCCGCATTGAAAGCGGGAATCAGGACGCTAACACGCGGTCTTTTCTGAATAGACCTTCGGCTCATTTACCCGCCGCAGTCGCCATGGGCTTCGACTCCGGTACAGCTTTCGCGCGTTGACTGGCGCCGAGCAACCGAATCGCGCGAAATTTTCCTGTAGCCGCGAGCACTGGTTCCACAACTTCCGCACGCACGCCATTAGACTCGGTCCACTGTAAGATAGTCATCGATCCGCCGTAGGTGCGCCGGCATTCAGCCAGGAAGTATTCAAGAACTTTTTCTGGCGATTTCACCCCAGCGCGCGGATGAATGCGCAACACCATCTCCGTCTGGGCCTTTCCTTCGACTTCGGCCAACTGATAATCGCCGGGCCTGCCGCCGAATTTCGCCGCCAAACCCTCTTCAAGCAGCTTGACGATTTCCGGCGCTCGCAGCGTGTATCCCTGGCCGCGGATCTTGCTGATCGCGGCAATATCCCGCACCTGCCATTTGTAGCCCATCCTGGAATATACGCAATCGCATGTGGCAGGCTCAATCACGCCCGTATCGCCGATCTCCACGTTAATGAGCGTCCGCGGAGCGAACGATAGAAGGCTGGTAATATGCAAGGAATCGACTGGTTCGTCGCTGCATCCGTCATCTATGCGTCGCGAGACCAACGCTATGGTGGGTATCGAGACGTGAACACGGTTCCCAGTGTTCATCTGACGGCACGACATACCGATGCCTCCGAACTCGGACGTCCCGTACATCGGAAATACCTCGATCCCGGCGGCCTCAATTAGCTCCCGCTTCGCATCAGTGAGAGATTCTCCACCTACCAACGCGGCCGTTCCGCGAATATCGAGACCGCGATCGATGGCCGCAGCCGCGATCCGCGTAAGCGAACTGACCATTCCCGAAATGTTAGAACGCACACCTTCTCTTTTGCGGCGCGCTATAAACTCGGCCACGGGCGAGAAGCCGCCCTGATCCAGATAGGTGGGGAAAGGAATTTTCGCACCCGCCATGCGAAGGCGCGTCACCAGAGCCGCGGTAATCGCTTTGTAGTGAAGGTTGCGTCCCGAGCTTCCCAAGGCAAACCATCGCTCAACGCGATAACCCATCCGCGCAGCACCAATACATGAACCGAGCCCCATGTTAGTCGGTAAGATGGGAACGACAATAATCCCTATACCATCGGGCTCCCCGAACGCATCTCTCATGAGCTGGCCGCCGGCGTTCCCGAACTTCGCATACTCTAGGCTATACCGCGTGCGCTGCGGCTTGCCGCTAGAGCTGCCGCTCGACTGCGCTTCCCCACCTCCACCTCCGGCTGACGTATCCCAGTCTTTCATCGTGGCCGGAATGTGCTTGCCTCCACGCACGATCTCGGTATTGCAGCGAAACTCATCCAGCGTCAGATAAACGCCTTCTTTCAGAAGCGCGCTGAGCGTCGCCTCGAGACCGCTTCGCTTCACACCGGCCTCCAGATCGGCGAACGTGCACCCGGCTATCTCGAAAAGCTGTGAGTATGGATTGCGCCGATTGGCCAAGACACCTTTCGCTATGGCCAGAAAGTTGCTCTCGCGGTTCTTGATGTAGGTCTCAATGGTTGCGCGATAGTTTGGGTCCGAGGGCATGCGATAAAGGCGTGACATCACCTCGCCCAGCGCCACATATTTCACCACGTCAACAAACGCTTGCCGAATCATAGTCCTCCCGTGGAATAGCTCTATCAAGAATCCAGTTCTCTCCCGCAGGAGTTTCTTCAAGGTTGTGGCGAAGCCGTTTCCCGAACGGCCGCAGGGGGGCGGAACTACGTGACCGCCTCACTCACAGACTATATACTGTGGCCGTCACTCAGGCAACAGTATCTAGTACTAGAACTATCAACGCCATGAAAAGACCGCCGGCGTCTCATAAACTACAGTTTGTTGTGTTAGACTCGCGGAGGTCTCGCCGTGCCCTTTGAAAGTCGGGTTCTCGAATCTGGTACAGCCAACCGGCCGCTCTCATCGCAGCCCTTATTGACGGACCCATCGCGAAAGCTCCGCTTTACGATGTTTTTCGGCACCGCTTTGGCGCTGTGGATGGCGCTCTTCCTGATCCTGCCAACTGACCTGCCGTTTGCCAACGATCAGAACTCATATTTAGGCGGTGCCGCAGCTTTAAAAGCCGGTCACGGCTACAAGTTCGAGCAGTACATTAACCTTCCGCCCATCGGAATGTATCCGCCAGGGTATCCAATCTGGCTGGCCCTCTTTTGGAAAACTGGACAGCCAATCTCGACCAATGCTCACCGCTTAGAAATCGCCAACTGGTTAGCGGCCGGCGCTGCACTCGTCGGCCTCGCCTGTTGTCTTTTTGTCAGCGAATTGCCGGCTTGGCTCGGCTGGGCACTGCTGATGGCGTTTGGAACATCATTCCTTTTCACGCAACTGACGTTCTGGCTCATGTCCGACGTGCTCTTTATCGCCGGAACGTGCGCTTTGGCCCTGCTGGTGGCCTCATACGATTCACCAAAATCGGACCGTGCGCTGGCGGTGTGGTGGCTTTGCGCCAGCCTGCTAGTCGGAGCGCTCTGTTTGGTGAGAATTGCCGGAGTCGCCTTCGCGGCCGGATTGGCCATCTATGGACTATGGAAGGGTGACCTTCGCCGTCCTTCGCGCCTGGCTTGTTTTGCGCTTCCTCCCATTTTAATGGGATTGTGGGTGCTTCAAACAAGAGGTATACCGATCTACGCCACTTTCGTGAACGTCCCTAACATCAGCAGACTGGCTGGCCGTGTTTTCCTCGCGGCGGCATTCGCTCTTCTCTATGGCTCCCAGCGCTGGCTGGTCGCCGTTCTCCTGAACGTCCCGAGTCGGTTACCCCTGACGCACGCTTTCCAGCACATCTCAGCCCTCACGGAAGGTTTAGCATTAAGCCTTGGGCTGGTCATGTTTGCTGTCCCGCTTTTCCTAGGTATCCGGAAAGGCTCCAAGCAACCTCGAGACCGCATCCTTTGGTGCTTGCTGGGCGCCTACGCCCTGGAGCTGGTTCTTTGGCCCTATCACGATGGCCCACGATTCTTAGCCCCTGTGATCCCGTTGCTGCTGACCTTCCTTGCGAGAGGCCTTAGTTCGAAAGCAGCTCAAGCTGCCTTCCTAGCGGTTTTGGCGGTCAACATACCAGGCAATGTCTGGTTATCTTACAAAATCCTCCGCAGCCAGGAGAATGACTCTATACAAAGTCTGGCGGAACTTCGGCAGGCTGCCTCCTGGATAAACACTTCAGCCGGGACAGGCTCTCGCGTGGCCGCCGGACGCGATGTGCCGCTTTCTCACCTGTACGAATATTTGGATCGCCGGATGCTCGCTAATCCCGGCCCCAATGAGTTGCGTACATCCACCGATGTGAATCCGGCCCGGCAAGGCAACCTGCGAGCTGATTACATCGTTACCAGCACCGCTCCGGAGCTATCCGACCAGCACTATCAAATCAAGAACCGTTTCGGACGCTGGATGGTTCTAGCTCCCAAATGAAACAACCTCCCAGCAGTGGCCGGTATAGCATCCATGAAAGATTTGGTGGAGGCGGCGGGAGTTGAACCCGCGTCCGAGAAAGCCCGCCCTGAAAAGAACTACGTGCGTTTCCGGTTCGGTAGTTGTCGGCGGCCGCATTAGAGCCGGCAAGAAAACGGCCGCTTAGCCCGATTGTCGTCAGCCCTCGGCTCCGAGCAGAAGCCTGCGGCCCAATCCTTGAAAATGACGCCCCTTGGATGCCGTCAAGGCCCAACACCCGGGACGGCTACCTAATTAATTAGGCAGCGTATGCAAACTGCTGATTGGCAGTTATGGTTTTCCGATCGTTTTACGGGAGCTCGGAACCCGGCACGCCTTTCCACGACGATTCTATCCCGTCGAATCCGTTGCGCCCCCTTTCTATATTTTGATGATAACATTCGCCCTCGCGATTCATCGCTATCATGAAGAATCAGCGATGCCTAGCGTAACGGCGACCCCAGGTGTTCGTCAGGAAAAAGACGTCCGCCAGGAAAAAAAGGATCAGCTCACGCCACTCTACAACGTGGTGCTGCTGGACGACGACGAGCACACCTACGAGTACGTGATCGAGATGCTTCAGAAACTTTTCGCCTTCTCGGAGACCGACGCCTTCCAGCACGCCGTGGAGGTTGACTCCACCGGCCGGACCGTCGTCATGACCTGCGAGCTCGACCAAGCCGAATTCGGGCGCGATCAGATTCATGCCTACGGAGCCGACCCGCGCATGCCGCAGTCCAAGGGCTCCATGTCCGCAATCGTGGAACCTGTGGCCGGCTGACTGCGTAGATTCTCCTGCATCCATGCTAAGCTGGGTCTCAACACCTCAAGTTCACCGCAGGTAGGTTATTCAAATGGAGATTAGAATGTACCGCAAGGCAATCCTGACGTCCGTCGCCGCCCTCGCATTGGCAGCCTCGCTTGCCGCCAAGCCGAACTTCAGCGGCACCTGGACTCTCAACGTTTCAAAAAGCGACTTCGGCATGCTGCCAGGCCCAACCAGCCGCACCGACGTCATCGAACATAACGATCCCGCGCTGAAAGATACGGTCACGCAAGAGACCCAGCAAGGGCCGCAAAACGCCACCCTGAACTATACGACGGATGGCAAGGAAGCTACCAATGAGCAAGGGCCTATGACCGTCACCTCCACGCTCAGTTGGGACGGCGATTCGCTGGTGGTCAACTCCAAAACCAGCATCCAGGGAAACGACATCACGATCAAGCAGGTGTGGACGCTGTCGGCGGACGGAAAAACGCTGACGCAAAACGCGCACTTGGCCGCCGCTGCCCTGGGTGAAACAGATCAAAAGCTGGTGTTCGAGAAAGGCTCTGGTGCGGCGCCCGCGCCCACAGCCGCGCCCACAGCCGCCGCGCCGGCAACGGCGACCGCTTCCACCGGCGCCCACGCCAATTACAGCGGCACCTGGAAGCTAAACGTCGATAAGTCCGATTTCGGCCCGCTGCCTCCCTCCAACAGCCGCACCGATATCATCGACCACAACGATCCGGCTCTGAAGGACACGGTCTCCGATGACGGCGCCCAAGGGAAACAGGATTACGTGCTCAACATCACCACCGACGGCAAGGAAGCCACCAACAGCCCCGGCGGCCTGGACGCGAAAAGCATTGCCAACTGGGACGGCCCAAACCTGGTAGTCGAGACCAAGCTGTCGTTCCAGGGCACCGATGTCGCCATCAAAGCCGTTTGGATACTTTCGGCGGATGGAAAGACCCTGACCCAGAACTCCCATCTGAACGCGGGCCCGATCGGCGAAGCCGACCAGAAGTTCATTTTCGAGAAACAGTAACGGCGCGCGGCTTGCCGCCGGTTAAGACGTTGCTTCCGGGTAAGGCACGCCGCCTATCTGGGCGTCAGGAACGTCTTCGAGATGTGGTCGTGCCAGGTCAGTGTCTCTTCGTCCACCAAGGCCCACACCAGACCCAGGCCGCCCGCCGCCAGGCTCAGGAATCCGGAGGCCGTGCGCGCCAGCCGCTCTTTTCGCGTCGGCTCTTGACCGTCAAAGTTGATCAAAGCCAGATTGGTCCAGCGCATTCCAGGTGAATCGCAACACGCGTAACACCACACTAAACGGTAAAGCACCACCACCGCGGCTGCCACTGCGACGAACAGCGGAATTGTTCTGGCGTTCAGCACCACTTCGCCGCCGGCCAAACGGAAAACCACGGCGAACAGCGCGAGCGCTATCGCAATCATCGCCGCATCCATCGAAGCGGCCAGCGCTCGATGCGTCGAAATAGCCACGGGCGCGTCGCAATAGATGGCGCCCTCCGAACTCCTCGCGCTTCGGGCGGGACTGGAGAACTCCAGGCTCTTCTGCCCAGCGATTACTTTGCGGGGACGTTGGCGAGCCGGCCCGGACGGCGCTCTCCGCTTCAACGGCTCCGCCGATGCCGGCGCGATGGTCTCAAATGGAACGATTCGCGGCACCTCGCGCGAGCTGAACAACGAAGGCTGATACGTAATCGGCCTCCGCACCGCGCTGGCTTCCGGCGCGGCCGTTCGTGCAACCTCGGTCTGCTCGCTCGCGTCGTAGCTTAGAGCCGGCGCAGCGGCTGAGGAGCCTACATACACAGGCGTGTTCCGCAAGCGGCGACCACAGCGCCGGCAGCGGTGATCATCTTCGCTGTTCGAAGTCTGACAGTATCGGCATTCCATAAATGATCCCCACACTCAGCCCAACTAATTTACGGTTGCAGCCAGCTTCGAGACCATGTTACGGTTCTCGATTGGGGTTTCTCCTTCCCACCAGCTGTCCTCTCCCGTCCTGGCTGTCAAAACGGGCTATCTTTCTTCGTAACATATTTACCCTAAAATGTCACGAACAATTTTCGACCCTGGCGGCCCGCGCCTTCGTGTTAGGCTTCAGCCTGCTGGTTTATCCCGCCTTTCCTCAGACCACGCCGCCTCCTTTCGTTCCGCCGCCACTGCCCACCGAACAGCCCAGCGTCGCAAATCCGAATCAGCGTCTGAAAATTCAGCGCCCGGATGCTCCCGGCGTCAACGACGTCAAAGTCAGCTCCGTTTCGCAAGAACAGGACGGCGACGTGTACCATCTGCACGGCAACGTGGTTCTCGAAACCTACGACAAGAAGCTGGAAGCGGACGAAGTGGATTACAACGAGGACACCAAGGATGCCGAGGCCCGCGGCAACGTCCGTTTCGAAAACTTCACCGACGGCACCAAAATTATTGCCGATCACGGCGCCTACAACCTGGATACCGAAACCGGAACCTTCTACGACGTCAATGGAATCTTCCCTACCAAGATCATTTCCCGCCCCGGCTTCCTCACCACCACCAATCCTTTCTACTTCGAAGGCAAATGGGCCGAACGCAAGGAAGACCGTTACATCCTGCATGACGGATTCGTCACGGATTGCAAAGTGCCCAAGCCGTGGTGGCGGCTCACGGCTCCCACCTTCGACATCATCCCTTACGACCGCGCCATCGCATACCACGCGGTCTTTCATCTCCGAAAACTGCCGCTGTTCTACGCGCCCAAGTATTACAAGTCGCTCAAGAAAATTCCCCGCCAAAGCGGCTTCCTGACTCCCAACATCGGGCGCAGTTCGTTGTACGGAATGATGGTCGGTCTATCTTACTATTGGGCCATCAATCGCAGCTATGACACGCTGTACCGGATCCAATACTTCTCGGCGCGAGGGTTCGCGCACACCTATGATTTCCGCGGCAAAGTGAGGCCCGGCACCGACATCGGCTTCAACCTGTATGGCGTCAACGATCGCGGCATTCCCGTTGGAAACGGCCAGGTCCAAAAGCAAGGCGGCGTGCAATTCAAGTTCGACGCAAAAACGCAGCTGGCCCACGGCTGGGAAGGAAAAATGGAGATCGATTATCTCAGCTCCTTCCTGTTCCGCCAGGCCTTCTCGCAGTCCTTCAATCAGGCCATCATGTCGGAATCTCACACCGTCGGATTCTTGACCAGACATTGGTCCAGCTTCGGCATGAACATCGTGGCCAGCCGCGACGAGGAGTTTGAGAGCGTCTCTCCGGGCGACGACATCATCATCAAGAAGCTTCCCGAGTTCGATTTCTTCAGCCGCGACCGCCAGATCGTGAATGGTCCCCTGCCGCTGTGGATCTCATTCGACTCCAGCGCCGGCTTCTATGACCGCAGCCAGCCCGTCTTCGAAAACCAGCCCGCGCTTCAAACCGGCGCTTTCGTCAATCGCTTGGATGTCTACCCGCACCTGACCTCCGCATTTCATTTTCTGGGTTTCAATTTCCTGGTCAATGCCTCCGCGCGCGAAACCGAATACGGCGCCAGCGTCGCCAATACGCAGTTTACCGGCCCGGCGCTGTTGCGAAGCGCGCGCGAAGCCCGCCTGGATATCCTGCCTCCCTCGCTCGAACGCATATTCGATGCCCCCAAATGGATGGGCGGCGGGAAGCTCAAGCACGTCATCGAGCCGCGTATCGAATACCAGTTTGTAGACGGGATCGACAACTTCAACCGCCTGCTGCGCTTCGACGAGACCGACATCATGAACGACACCAACCAGGTAACGTTCTCCATCGCCAACCGGCTCTATCACAAGAACAAGGACGGTAATGTACAGGAGATCCTCACCTGGGAGGTTTCGCAGGCCCGTTATTTCGATCCCACCTTCGGGGGCGCCGTGATTCCCGGCCAGCGCAATGTCATCCAAAGTTCCGAAGAGCTGGACGGCTTCGCATTCCTCAATGGGCCGCGCAATTATTCCCCGGTGGTTTCTTCACTCCGTTATCAGCAGACCTGGGGTTTTGAGTGGCGCGTGGATTACGATCCGCTGCTGAAACACATCAGCAACGACGAGTTAAACGCCAACTTCCGCTGGTCCCGATACTTCGTCAGCCTCGGCGACAACGAAGTGCACACCGATCCGGTGATAGCCCCCAACTCCAACCAGATCCACGGCCTGTTTGGATGGGGCAATCAAACCCGCAAAGGATGGAACGGCGCCAGCAGCTTTTATTACGACTACATGCGCCACGTTCTGGTCTTCGCCACCACCGAGATCACCTACAACACCGATTGCTGCGGCATCAGCATTGAATACAACCGCTTCAATATCGGGGCTCGCGACGACACGCAATACCGGATGGCATTCTCCATAGCCAACATGGGATCCTTCGGCACGCTGCGCAAGCAGGAAAGAATCTTCTAAGCGAACGACGCGCGGTGACGCAACGCCGCAATGCCTTACGAATCGCGGCCGGCAGCTAGCGGCGCCGCCTCCCCGCCAATGGCTTCGTCCAGCAAAACGCTGAACTGCTGGGCCTTGTGTTCCACGCGGTTTCTCAGCGCGCTGAACTGGTGCTCGACCCCGTCTAATTGATCCGCCAAGTGAAGGCACGCCAGAACCGCCGCGCGCGTGGCGTCAATATGGCCCGAGCGCGCCGAAATCTCCGACATCAGCTCGTCCACTTTTAGCGCCAGTTGTTCGATGCGGCCAGGCTCTTCGCTGGCCACCAGCGAATAACTTTGGTTGAAGATGGTCACACGGACCGCTTCCGTGTTGGGCATGCTTTAGGATGGCATTCTCAGGTCGCGCTAAGCAACTCCATCTGCCCCAGCAGCTTTTCGATCCGCGTGCGTACCTGCTTGCGCTGGCTCCGAAGCTCGTCCAGCTCCGCGCGCACGGCGTCCCGATCCGTTTCCGCCGCCGTCAGTTGCTCCTGAAGCGCGGCGTTCTCGGTGCGCAATCGACTAACCAGCTCCACCGCTCTGGTGATGCGCTCTTCCAGATACGCCAACGAATCCATTTCGTCTCTCACCGGTTGTGCTGCGTTCATAAGTACCTCAGGATTGTGTGTGGGCCGCTTTCGCGGTCGCAACTAGGGCGGCAAACGCCGTTTCGTCGCTGGCCGCCAGGTCCGCCAGAATCTTGCGATTTAGCTCGATTCCGGATTTCTTGAGCCCGCTGATGAACTTGCTGTAAGAGATATCGGCCGCACGACAAGCCGCGCCGATGCGGACAATCCATAACGACCGGAAGTCGCGCTTCTTGCGGCGCCTTCCGACAAAAGCGTAGCGCAGGGCCTTCTCCACCGCTTCCTGCGCTGCGCGGTTCAGCTTGCTTTTGGTTAGAAAAAATCCCGAAGCCCGTTCCAGTGTCTTGTGACGGTAGGCTCGGCGTTTGGTTCCACGTTTGACTCTCGGCACGTTTTGCTCCTTGTCATCTCACCCGGCGATTACGGCACGTGCGGCGCCGTTTCACACGGGTTCTAATCAATACGGAATCATTCGCCGCAGCTTGGCCTGATCGGCTTCATCGGCGACTTCCGCGTGTTTCAATCTCCGTTTGCGCGAGCGCGGCTTGGACGTGAGAATGTGGCGGCCAAAGGAATGATGACGCACCACCTTGCCGGTCCCGGTCTTCTTGAACCGTTTAGACGCACCCTTGTGTGTTTTCAGCTTGGGCATTTGAATTTTCCAGGATTAAACTGGCGGCTTTTTCAGTCTACCACAGCAACGCAGGCCGGGCATGTAAAGAAGTAACGCCGTTGGAATCAAGGCCTGCCAAGCCGCGCCGCGCGCGCTCAACCCACCTCCAAGACACGATTCCCGGCCCCCGTGCGTCACATGTACGGGTATGCGCTGGCTCCTGTACGCGTTCTGTTCGTTGCTCGCCTGGACACCGCACATTCTGGCTCAAAGCGCCGATGGATCTGTCGCCACACCCGCACCGGCAGCGCCTTCGGTTTCCGAAAAATGGAATCTGTTTGCAACCGAAACCTTTGCCCCCCTGACGCTTGGCGCGGGCGCCTTCAACGCGGCCTTCTCACAAGCCACCCGCTCCGCGCCACTCTATGGCAGTGGGTTAGGAGCCTACTCCCAGCGCTTCGGCGCCGCCGTGGGCGACATCGTCAGCCAGAACTTCTTCGGCGATTTTCTCCTCGCTTCGGCCTTTCATGAGGACACCCGCTACGTACGCCGCGGACCCGAGTACGCGCTGCGGACGCGGATCGCTTATGCCATCAGCCGTTCGCTCGTCACCCACACCGACGCAGGCCGGCTCACGTTCAACTGGTCCAATGTGCTCGGCAGTGGCATGAGCGCCGGGCTTTCCAATGCTTATTACCCGCCCGTCAGCAGAACCCCACGCGTGACGGTCGTCAATTGGGGCGGCGCGGTGGCCGGCTCCGGCTTCGCCAATCTTTTCCCCGAGTTCTGGCCCGATTTCCGCGCCTGGGTCAGACGGCACGTGTCATCCCGACGTTAATTCGCAACCAGTCCCAACTGAGCCAAATCACCCGATTCCCCGGCTGCATTAATCTAACTCTAAGATTTTTCTGGACCTCAGCTCACGGACGGCAAATTGCATTTCTAGAAGTACCTTAGCGGGGTGTATTGTCCTATGTGGCGGAGCATATTAGAAATCTGGGCGGCATGGCTGGTGGTGGCCCTGGTGGCCGGCGGCATCCTATTTACTGCGGCCGCTAGGTTCACTGGCCGTATCGATCAGCGCGCCATCAATCGCATCGTCTTATGGTCGCGCATCGCCCTGAGCCTCACGTTTCTTTATAGCGGATTGGTGAAGCTCAGCAATCCCTGGTATGTGCTGGCCACCTCGATCGTCGAGTTCAAAGTCGGTATTACCGAAACTTCGGCGTTCTTACGTCCACTCGCCGTGGTGATCCCGTGGAGCGAAATCGCCATCGCCATCCTGCTGCTTTTTCCCCTGCGCTGGGTCGTGCTCTCCACCGGCGCCATATTGATGGCGTTTCTCAGCCTAGGCGTCGCTTCCGAGCTGCGCGGCATGCAAGTCACCTGCGGGTGCTGGGGCGGCACGATGCTGGTCGGTCCGCTGTGGTTTTGCGAGCACGGCGGTATGTTCCTGATGGCGCTCACGGCCGATCGAGCGTTTGCGACGCGGCTACTGGCCCGCAAGCAGCCGTCAGACTAGCGATCTCGCGCTGCCACACCACCCTGTTTGCCGGCAAACCTGATGTTCAGGCTAGAACTTTTCCGTAGAGGACCAGCAGGCGCGCCCAGGCTCGCTCAGCTTCCCCTTCGTTGTAGACCGTGGTGTCCGGCGGACACCAGCCGTGCGCGCCCTTGTAGACTTCGATTTCGGCCGGCAGGTTAGCCTTCTCGAAGGTCTCTTTCATGATGGTCTTGTCGTCGGGCGACCGGGCGTCGTCGTTGGTCGCGACGCAGATGAGGAACTGCGCCTTGCTTTTCGCGGCCTCCAGGTGCGGGCTGTTCGCCCCTTTGGTAACCAGGGCGGCGCCGTGGAAAGTGGCGACGGCGCCGATGCGGTCCGGCATGGCGTACGCAGTGCGAAAAGCCATCGGGCCGCCCATGCAATAGCCCTGCGTGCCCATCTTCCGGTTCTTGGCCACCGCCGGCTGCTTGTCGAGCCATCCGATAAAGGCCTTGGCGTCGGTGATGTGCGTGGTCTCGGTCAAAGCCTGCATGAGCGGCATCACTTCCTGGATTGGGGTGGCGCCGCCCTGAGAGGCCGTTGGGGCTTTCTTGACACGGTAGAACGGATTCACCACCAGCACCGAGTAGCCCGATTCAGCCAGCCGTTTACCCATCTGACGGAATGCCGGTCGCAGGCCGAAGATGTCGGGCCACATCAGAACTCCTGGGGCAGTGCCGCTGGCCGGGTGGACGAAGTAGCAGTCGGCGGTGCCGTCCGGCGTAGTAATGTTGACGTCTGATTCTTTCACCGCAACCGCGTTGGCGACCTTCGGCAGCAGCATGGCCACGCCCGCTCCCAACATCCTGCCGAATTGCTTCCGCGTCACCAAGCCGCGAGCCTGAAATTCCTTCAGGTCGTCTTCATAATGGTCCTGATCGCACATAGTCGCTCCTTTGTAACGCGTCGTGCTCGTAGGCCGTACGCGTAAAGAATATTCTATATCTACTCACACGCCCATGTGCGCCATGGGCCGGGTCGCTCGGAGGTGGGTGCTTCCTTGCCAATCCCAACTCTGCTTCACCTGGCAAAGCGCGACGCTCTGGCGACCATCTCCGTCGTGGATTATCGGGACTTCGACACCTATCGAATCGAAGGCCGCCGCCGATTCCGACTCCCCGATGCGCCGTCCTCCGCGCTGGACCATGGACGAGTTTGCGGCTTCTTGCCGGTTCGCAAATGAGCGCGGCCATACTTTGACCAACTTTCATATTAGATATAATCTAAAAAGCTATTCATGGACCCCAACGCGATCAAACGGTCCTTGGCAGGCAGCGGTCTGCGGAGCACGCCGCAGCGCTACGCTGTCATGGCATTCTTGATGGAGCAAACCCGGCATCCCACCGCGGCGGAGATCTTCGAAGCTGTTAACCGCGTCGATCCTCGCTCTTCCAGGGCTACGATTTATAACAATTTGCGCGACTTGGTGCAGGCTGGTTTGGTGCGCGAAGTGGCCGTGGAGGGACGCGCGGCGCGCTTTGATGCGAAAGGGATGCGGCATCACCACTTCATCTGCGACCGCTGCGGCAATGTTGAGGACGTGGAATGGTATGACGTGCCCCGGCCTGCCGCGGCTTCGCTCGGCAAGCGGGTGCTTCGCGAATGCGAACTCATTTTCCGGGGGCTGTGCACCAAGTGCGCGCCCCGGCGCGCTTCACGCTAAATATTTTAATTCGAAGGAAAGGATCAACACATGGAAAAACAAGGAACAGAGGCGGCGGCTGTCGCCAACAATGGCCAGACTGTAGCGAGCGCGGGGAAGTGCCCTGTAGCGCACCTCGCGCGCGGCCGCAGGAACCGCGAGTGGTGGCCGGACGCCCTGGACATCTCGGTGCTTCACCGGAATTCCAGCTTGTCGGACCCCATGGGCCACGAGTTCGACTATGCCAAGGCGTTTCAAAGCCTGGACCTCAACGCGGTGATTAAGGACCTGCGTGCCCTAATGACAGACTCCCAGGAGTGGTGGCCGGCCGATTTCGGCCATTATGGCGGATTGATGATCCGCATGGCATGGCACAGCGCAGGGACCTATCGGATTACCGACGGCCGCGGCGGCGCTGGCGCGGGGCAGCAACGCTTCGCGCCGCTGAATAGCTGGCCGGACAACGCGAACCTGGACAAAGCCCGCCGCCTGCTGTGGCCCATCAAACAGAAATATGGCGAGAAGATCTCATGGGCCGACCTGATGGTTCTCGTCGGCAACGTCGCCCTGGAATCGATGGGCTTCAAGACCTTCGGTTTCGCTGGCGGCCGCGCCGACGTGTGGGAGCCGGAGGAGCTTTACTGGGGTCCGGAAGGGACCTGGCTGGGCGATGAACGTTACAGCGGCGAGCGTCAATTAGCGGAGCCGCTCGGTGCGGTCCAGATGGGCCTGATCTACGTCAACCCGGAAGGTCCGAACGGCAATCCCGACCCGGTCGCGGCCGCGAAAGATATCCGCGAGACGTTCTTCCGCATGGCCATGAACGACGAAGAGACCGTCGCGCTGATCGCCGGCGGCCACACTTTTGGCAAGACCCACGGTGCCGGTGACCCGTCGCTGTTGGGGCCGGAGCCGGAAAGCGGCGCCCTGGAAGACCAGGGTCTCGGGTGGAAAAGCAAGTTCGGCACAGGAGTCGGAGCCGATGCCATCACCGGCGGTCCGGAAGTTACTTGGACGCAGACCCCAACCCAGTGGAGCAACCTGTTCTTCAAGAACTTGTTCGAAAACGAGTGGGAGTTGACAACCAGTCCGGCGGGAGCGAAACAATGGCAAGCCAAGAATGGCCAGGCAACCGTACCGCACCCCTTCGACAAGACCAAGAAGCGCGTGCCCACCATGCTGACCACCGATCTGTCGCTGCGCATGGATCCGGCCTACGAGAAGATCTCGCGGCGGTTCTACGAAAACCCCGATCAGTTCGCCGACGCATTCGCCCGCGCCTGGTTCAAGCTCACGCACCGCGACATGGGCCCCATCGCGCGATATCTCGGCCCCCTGGTGCCGAAGGAAACTCTGATCTGGCAGGACCCGATCCCCGCCGTGGACCATCCGCTGATCGAGGAAAAAGACGCGGCTGCATTGAAGGCCAAGATCCTCGCCTCCGGCCTTTCGGTCTCCGATCTGGTTTCCACCGCTTGGGCATCGGCATCGACATTTCGAGGCTCCGACAAGCGCGGCGGCGCGAACGGAGCACGCATCCGCCTTGCTCCCCAGAAGGATTGGGAGGTCAATCAGCCCAAGCAGCTTGCACGGGTGCTTGATAAGCTCGAAACCATCCGTAAGGAATTCGGCAAGAAGGTTTCACTGGCTGACATGATCGTCCTGGGCGGAGACGCCGCAATCGAAAAGGCCGCCAAGGACGCCGGGGTCGACGTGAAGGTACCCTTCACGCCGGGACGCATGGACGCGTCGCAGGAACAAACCGACGTCGCCTCTTTCGCTCCTCTGGAGCCGCGGGCTGATGCCTTCCGCAACTACATTAGCGGCAGGACACAGTTCATGCAGCCCGAGGAGGCCCTGGTGGATCGCGCGCAGCTGCTGAGGCTGACCGGCCCGGAAATGACGGTGCTGATCGGCGGACTTCGCGTACTCGGCGCCAATGTAGGCGGCTCCAAGCACGGTGTCTTCACCGACAAGCCCGGAGTTTTGACGAACGACTTCTTCGTCAATCTCCTGGATATGCGGACCGAATGGCACCCGGCCGAGGGCAAAGATGGTGTCTATGAGGGCCGCGATCGCAAGACCAACGCCAACAAATGGACCGCCACACGCGTCGACCTGATCTTCGGTTCGCACTCGCAACTTCGTGCTTTCGCGGAGGTCTATGCCTGCGCGGGATCGAAGGAAAAGTTCGTGAAAGACTTTGCGGCCGCATGGAACAAGGTGATGAACCTGGATCGCTACGACCGCACCCGGCCCAGCGAGACAAAAAAGACTGCCCTGGTGTAAAGAGTTCCCGTTAGAGAATGGAACTGTGCGAAAGCGCGTTGTCAGTTCGCTCCGAACACCTGCCGAGCCGGCATCCGGCCCGCCGTGGATTGATTTGGGACAGATAGCGACCGTTGAGGTCACCTCCGAAGATCCCGAATTTCCCATTGAATCGGTCTTCAGTGGTCACGGCGGTCGGGGCTGGCGGGCAGCGCAAAAGGGCGAGCAGCAAATCCGCCTCATCTTCGACCAGCCTCTAACGGTACGCCGGATACAGCTTCATTTTTTAGAGCCGGCATGCGACCGCCGGCAGGAATTCACTCTTCGATGGCTGGCGGCGAACGGCGGCCAGCCTCGGGAGATCGTCCGCCAGCAGTGGAATTTCAATCCTGCCGGATCCACCAGCGAGCTCGAAGATTATGAAGTCAATCTGGAGGGCGTGTCCGCCTTGGAGCTGGCAATAAAACCAGACCTGACGAACAATCAAGCATTGGCGACTCTGGCCGCTTGGCGCGTGGCCTGACAGCCGCCCCGTCCGCCTTGCCGCGCGCTACCCGGAAGTCTTCGAGAGCGTTTTCCGAATTCGGGCGATGTCTTCATGGGAAGGCGGCCAGTTCGCTTCGCAGGTATTACAGTGGAACACCAGCGTGCCTGATTTCAGCTTCGCCTCGAATTCCTCTTTGTCGAACGTGACGGTTTGCTCGTGGTCGTTCGGACATACGATCTCAAAATCCACGCGTTCGCTCATGAAGCTCCTGTGCCCACCAATTAACGATGTTAGCGCGAGCCCGGGTTGGCTTAACACTCCACTCCCACCTCGTGGAGACGAGCCCGGGACGAGTACCGCGTAATTCCGTTCGAAACGGATTTAGCCTTTCTCGAGCCACCGCACCATCAGCTCAAGTCGCGGTGGCACGTGATACAGACAGAATCCATGGGCAGAAGCCGACTTACCGGGAGTAATCTCCCACCTTTTTTGGGCGAGGCCGCTGGCGGCGTTCATGCGTTAGACTATCGTCACAATCGCAGTGCGGTTCCTCAATGACCCAACGCTTGCCACGGAAAATGTCTGATCGGTTTGGGACGCAGATCACGTTTCAGACGCTCTTTGGCCCGTGGCCAAGCGTAGATGATTTGCGCACGCGACTTCAGGCATTACGCCGCACGGATGTGATAAGCCGTATCGCCTGGTGCAGCGCGTTTGCGAAAACATGGCAAACCGCAAAGAACAATGCGAGTGATCGGCTCCTGCGGGATTACCTATTTCCGTTTTGGCGAGAACATTTTCACCGGTGGACAGATCGCTATGGCGAGGGCTTTTTCTTTGCGCGCCATACGATGCTGTGGTTACTCAGGCAAGCGCTCCGATACTGCGATCCGAACGGCAGGCCTTTGGCGGCAGATAACATTGGCGTATTCGGAGAAGCCATCTTGATTAGCAACGATCTTGCCGCTTTTGCGGAGCCCAAACCGTTGCCAACCGACCTAGCGATCGCGGCCAACATGCTACCGAACATGGAGTACTTTTCGCAGGAAGATTATGATCGCGACATCGGACGTATGCTCTACTTGCTGACAGACCTTGCACCCAATGCCGTTGGGACACCCTTCCCTGGGCTTGCTGGACGACTTCAACAGCTTCTTGGGTATGACGTCGCGGAATACTGCGATCTCGCGATGGCCTGCGCGATGAAGGGCCTACTCGGCGACTACTCGAATCCGGCAACGTTTCAGGTAAACACGATCGGCCCACTAGACTTTGCCACGACCTCCATTCCCATCGATACCGCCGCGCAGTATCTCGGTGCGAACGGCTCGGATGAACAGGACCTTGCTACGCGATTCGATGCATGCCAAAATCTCTCTGACATGACCCCCGTTAGGGAGAGGCCCTTTGTCAAATACCAGGAACGTTTTCTGCCGCTTGACACTGCTTTCATCTTGGACAAGGCAGGAAGTGGCATCTTCTGGACCGCGTTGAAGAACGCGCCCGACGGAGAACGCGCCATTCTGTTGTCGCAATGGGGTGACCTGTTCGAGCGGTATGTAAACAAACTCCTTGCCGGAGGCCTTGGCAAACACAGCAGAGTCATTCCCGCACCCAGGTTTCCGAATGGCGACCAGGCATGTGACGGCGTGATAGCCGAACCCGACAACATGATTTTCTTGGAGTACAAGGCCAGCACGATCAGTAGTACGATTCGATATGCTGACAACCCCGAACATCTTGGGAGCATGTTGGAGGAGCGGTTCGTTATCGGCCAAGGGGCAGCAAGAAAAGGACTGTCGCAACTTCACCGGGCGATCACCCGCTTTATCAATGGCGAAGTACTCATCCATCCAGACGGGACGGCCGTCGAGGCACGTTCGTCTGGAAAGATCATGCCCGTTCTGGTTCACCTCGACAATGCGCTCCGCACGGTTGCAGTGCCACATTACTTTATCGAGCGGTTCAAACAGCTGGGGCGGTTCAAGGGGCACACCATAACACCGGTCACAACTTTGCCTGTTACTGAGTTGGAAGAACTAGAGGGACATCTTGGCGAGCAGCCGCTTTCCGTATTCCTGGAATCTTTTCTCGGCCTCGTCCGTTCTGACAAAACCGCCGTGTTTATCACACGGATCCTTCCGGCATTGCGTGGAAAGTCTCGAACAAAGGGCGCAACGTTACGCCGATTCGGGGAATACCTCGATGCCATGGAGCGGCGCCTTTTTCCAGAGCAATTCGCGCCTCGCGGGTAGTCGTGCCGAGGTGACTCGAATTTGCCGCGCATGCGTGTCAGTGTCAGCGGCGTCAGGTGGAGACGGGCAGTCAGAAGAACGCCAGGAATGACAATTTCCGCTACCCATGGGAGTTGTTCATACCAGCCTCGGCAAGAAACTCGCTCTCCAGGGTCCCTCGCCGCCGCTTTCACCTCGCTCGCCAACTGCACTAGGAGCGCTCCAGACTCGATTCGACGCGATGCAGGAAAGGGTAAGAAAACTCGCGGGCCCTCCGCAACCTGATCCAACTCCAGCGCCTGCGCCGGGAGGCACTGCGTGAAGCGCCCACCCCCATCGAAAATGAAATTTGCACAAACGAACCCACCGAGCCACCTCAGCCCAGCCAATACCGGCCAACGGCCGATTCGGACCTCCCGCCATCCGCCCGTCCCAAAATCACGCGCGACGCAGACAATCCACCATTTCTGGCACCCGGGAAACTAGCAAGGCCAAACGCGTTTGGGTCCGCAAACGGGCGTTCCGGAAGCGACCCAAATGAGCGAAAGTCGCCAACCTGTCGGCCTGTCCATTTGCATTGGCACTCTCCCTCCCTCCGGCCCAGGATGCACAAACGAACCCAAGTCACCAAACTCCCCGCCGCAATTTCACCCGCCCAATCAACAACTTTGGAACCGAACAGGTTTTTCTTCAGACCCAAGAGACCTAAGATACGTGTAGGTCATAGAGACTCGCGCCCTTCAACCCCGTCCAATATCGCGCGCTCGCACTACGCCCAAATCAGCTTAAATGCAAATTAATGAAAAACCAACACCACCGGCCCGACAGCCCGGAATGGACACCTTGGGTTCGTTTTTTTCCAAAACCCCATGGCTTCGTTTTGCAGAAAAAGCAATCGCACCACACGCCCACCGCCTCTCCCCCCTCGCCATCCCGTAGAATCGTAGGGTAGGTTTCCTTGAGGAGCTAGCTGTGCCCCAAAGCCATTCCATCGGCCTACCCTCCATGCTGAGAACGCCCAAGCGTGTCGCTCGCCTATTTGGCGACCTCAAAGTGCGGCCCAAGCTGATGGTGCTGCACAATCTCTTCTTCGCCCTGCTGGTCCTGGGCGTCTACTTCGCCCTTTACCCCTACCTGCCCGACCGCGCCAAAGCCAACCTCTTTATCGTGCTCGGTTCCATCTACGTCCTGGCCGTGCTCGCGCTCGAAACCACCATCATGCCGCTCTACGTCTACCGCCCGCTCCGCCTCATGCTCAGCGCCGATCAAGCCACCCAGCATGGCGATCGCGATCACGAGCTCGTGGACGACGGCCTGATCCCCGCGGACGAAATCGGCCAGATCATGCGCTCCCGCAACGCCACCATCATCGAGCTGCGCAAACGCGAAGACGAACTGGAAGAAGCGCTTCGCAAGCTGGAAGCGCAGGACCGCCTGGTCAGCCTTGGCCTGCTTAGCGCCAGCGTGGCCCATGAATTGAACACACCGCTGACCGTGCTCCAAGGCTCCATCGAAAAGCTCACCGAAACTTCCGCGGACCCCGCCACGCTCGAACGCCTGGCCCGCATGCTCCGCGTCACGCAGCGCATCCGCAAAATCAGCGAGAGCCTGGTGGATTTCTCGCGCGTCCGCAAACAGCACTTCGAGCCGGTCCAGGTGCGCCACTTAATTGACGACGCCTGGAGCCTGGTCGCCATCGACGAAAAAGCCGCGCAAGCCTGCTTCACCAACAACGTCGCGGCCGACCACGTCGTCACCGGCAATTCCGACCGCCTCATCCAGGTCTTCGTCAACCTGCTTCGCAATGCACTCTACGCAATCCGTCCCAGCGGCAAGATCGCCGTCCAATCCAAGCCCATCAACCGCAACGGCCAATCCTGGGTCGCGGTCACCGTGGAAGACAATGGTCCCGGCATCCCCCCCGATGTGCTCCCCGATATCTTCGACGCCTTCGTGTCCAGCCGCCTGGATGCCAAGGGAACCGGCCTGGGACTTACGGTCGCCGAAGGCATCGTGCATCAGCATGGTGGAACCATCGCGGCCTCCAATCGCGCCGAAGGCGGCGCTTGTCTCGAAGTCGCGCTGCCCGCCTCTCAGCCTCGCCGCGCGGGAGGTCAATCTCTGCAATGAGGACTACATCTGAACCAATGGCAGACCCCGTCAGTACCACCGATCTGGTCGATCTCGCGATTCTCGACGACGATCCCGATTTCCGCAATTACCTCGAAGACGCACTCAGGGACGACGGCCTCTACTCCATCCGGACCTTCGCGCACGCCGACGAACTGTTCGCCGGATGCGAGCAGCGCTTGCCCGACATCGTCCTGCTGGATATGAAAATGGGCGACGTCAAAGGCGACACCGTGCTCGAGCAGCTTCAAAGCGTCTATCCAGGCCTGTGCGTCATCGTCGTCACCGGCTATCCTTCGCTGGAAGATATGCGCGCCACCTTCAAGATGAAGGTGTTCGATTACATTTCCAAACCGTTTTCACTCGCGCAGCTCCGCCAAACGCTCCAGAACGCCATCGACAAGTTCGGCTTCGGCCGCACCGCCCAGGACCGTTTGCGCGAACGCCTGGGCCATCGCATCAAAATGCTGCGCGTAGAGCGCGATTGGTCGCTAAAAGACTTGGCCGCCATGGCCAAGCTCAGCATTTCCCAGATCAGCTCCATCGAACGTGGAGCCAATCTGCCCAGCATCGAAAGTCTCCTGGCAATCTGCCGCGCCTTCGACAAGCGGCCGTCCGAAGTTCTTTCCGCGATCGATTTCTGATGGAGACGCCTTTCGACGCCCTGCGGCTGGTGGAACAATTTGCCACATCGCCGGAAGAACAAAAGAGCCGGGAATTGATTCTGGCGCTGCTCGAACAAACCGAGGCGCCGTTCTCGCGCCAGCAGTACAATCCCGGACACATCACCTGCAGCGCCGTGGTGCTCGATCCCAGTCACCAGCGCGTGTTGCTGATGTTCCACCATCGCCATCACCGCTGGCTTCTGCCCGGCGGCCACGTTGAGGAGACAGATGCGACACTGGCCGATGCCGCCAGCCGCGAAACCACCGAAGAAACCATGGTGCGGGTGGCCTGGCAAATCGGCCTGGTCGGCCTGGACGTCCACGGCATCCCGGCCCGCAAACGCAAGCGCGAACCGTTTCACCTGCATCACGACTTGCTTTTTGCCTTCGAAGCCGAATCGGACCTGATCGCCACCACCAGCGAAGCCCCACAGGTAACCTGGTGCGCCGCCGCGGATTTCGCGCGCTACGAGTTGCCTTCCAACATCATTCGCGCCGCCGGACGGGCGTTAGGCTGAGCCAGCCCCTTGAAGAATCAACAAAAACCGGCGCGTACTCGGAGGAAGATACGCGCCGGCCCGGCCCCTCGAGCTGCTCGCGCAGGTCAAGCTGCCGAAGTCAAGGAGATTTCCGCAAGGACAAGTTACGACTTACGCTACCTAAGGAGACGCAAGGCGACACGGGCAGGTTCCACGCGGGCGCGACGCTAGACTTCTTCGGGCAGCGGAGTCAATTCACCGATATTCTCCATGGTGCGAGGAACCCATTCTCCCGGCCGGCTCCGTCCGCCGAGCCCGGCTCGCATCTCCATTTCGAATCGAGACAAAGGCATGTTGCTTGGCCGGTATTCCCCCACCATCCGCACGCGATCGGCTTCACGTCCGCCCGCGACATCTAGTTCGTCAGTGCTGTCGACAGGTATATAGTCGTACTTCACACTACATTGGATCGCGCGAAATCCTGGGCGGAGCTGGTATAACCGTGACGGATCGTCATAACGCCTTCAATAATCGGCGTAACGTACCCGCCCACTTCGATTCCGTCCGCGCCGCCAGTGCCGTGTACCAGAATATGCAGAATGCTTCGCCGGCCCATCTTCGTACCCTGCTCGCTGATCAGACGAGTGCCGTCAGCTCTAGGCGCAAGACCTTGCCGCATCATGTAGGCGGCCAGCGGACCAGTGGCGCTGCCGGTAGCCGGATCTTCCGTCACGCCATGCTCCGGCGCGAACATGCGCGAATAAGCTCCCTCGCCGGTGGGAGCGAATATGAATACGAAGAACGATTCTTCCGGCTCTCGCTTCAGCAGCTGCAGGGCGTGGATGTCGAGCACCGCGCGGTCCACCGCTTCCTTGCTTTTGAGAGCGATGAAAACTCCAGGATTGCCCGCGCTGACGATTTCCGGCGGCCGCCCCAGCAGGCCCGACGCCTCCAGTCCCAGCATGCGCGCGCAGGCGCCCGGATCCATCGCGCGTCCGATCGTGATGGGTGGCGTAGTCAACCAAATCAGCGGTCTGCCGCCGTTTCCGTTTTCAACCCGCACCGGCACGGGGCCGATTTTCTCTTCCAACGCGAAGCGCTCCACATTCTTCGGCACCACACCAAGTTCCCTCAGCACGAAGCTCGCGCCCACGGTGGGATGTCCGGCGAACGGCATCTCGCGCCCCGGCGTGAATATTCGAACCTTAGCCGCGCAATCGGTTCGCGTCGATGGGGAAATGAAAACAGTCTCGGCGACGTTCAGCTCTTTGGCGATCTTCTGCATGCTAGCGTCGTCAATTCCCGAGGAATCCGGAAACACTCCCAGTTGATTCCCTTGGAGCGGCTCTTCGGTGAACACGTCCACCACTTGATATCGGTAAGAAGACATGCTCTGAAGTTATCGCGCCGGCCTGCCAGGCGTACAGAATCAGTTGCACGTATGTACTATCGGTACAGTTTTCGATGGATGAATCTGTTACTATCCGGCCATGGCAGCCGCTGCAACCTCCGCGCCGCTGTATGTCCGCATCGCCGAAACGCTGGTCCAACAAATGGCCCGAGGAACGCTTCGTCCAGGCGATCGCGTGCCGTCCCTGCGCGACCTGAGCCGGCAGCAACGCGTCAGCATCTCGACCGCCTTGCAGGCTTACCTGTGGCTCGAAACGCGCGGTTATCTGGAAGCGCGGCCGCAGTCCGGCTTCTACGTACGCGCCCCGTTCTCCAGCCTGATCCCGGAGCCGCGGTTCGAAACCGTAAAGGCGCAACCAACGCCCGTTGGCCCCGAGGCCGTTCTCGCGGACGTCATCCACGCGCTGAACAATCCCGACAATGTCCCGTTTGGAGCCGGCACCGCGAGTCCGGAACTGTATCCCAACCGCAGACTCAATATGATTCTGCGTCGCATCGTGCATCGCCAGCCGCATCACAGCGCGCGCTACGATTTTCCGCCCGGCTTTGAACCCCTGCGCCGCCAAATCGCGCGACGCGCCATCGCTGCCGGATGCGGATTCTCGCCGCGCGATGTAATCGTGACCTGCGGTGCTCAGGAAGGCATCAACCTGGCGCTCAGAGCGGTCGCGCGGCCGGGCGATGCAATTGCCGTCGAGAGTCCCACATATTTCGGAATCCTGCAAAGCGCCGGCTCGATGGGGATGAAGGTTATCGAGATCCCCACTCATCCGCAGGACGGCATGGATCTGGACGAACTGGAAACAGCCATCCGCAAACATCGCGTGAAGGCTTGCGTCAGCATGTCGAATTGCCACAATCCGCTCGGTTACGTTCTGCCGGACAGATACAAAAAGTCGCTGGCTGAACTTACCGCGCGCTGGGACGTCCCTCTCATCGAGGATGAGATCTACAGCGATCTTGCGTTCAACGGTGTGCGCCCGCGCAGCGTGAAATCGTTCGACCGCAAAGGCAACGTCCTGGTGGTCTCCTCGTTCTCGAAGATCCTGTGTCCTGGCTACCGGCTGGGCTGGGTAGTGGCGGGAAGGTTCCGCGACGAAATCGAGCGGCTGAAGATGCTGTCGAGTGTTGCGACTCCGTCGTTGCCACAGATGGTTGTGGCGGAGTTTTTGGAAACCGGCGGTTACGACCGGCACTTGAATAAGCTGCGCTCGACGCTGCGCCTGCAAGTGGAAGGTGTGCGCCAGGCCATCTCGAAGTATTTTCCGCAAGGCGCTCGAATCAGCAAACCGGCTGGCGGTTACATGCTGTGGGTGGAGCTGCCGGGTAAGTTAAATGCGGTGAAGCTCTACCGCGCCGCGCTAGCGCAGCACATCACCATCATTCCCGGAACGCTATTCTCGGCCAACGGCCGCTACCGGAATTACATACGCATCAATTGCGGCCATCGCTGGTCGGACGCACATGACCGCGCGCTGCTGACCTTGGGCCGGTTGTGCGAAAAGATGCTTTAGGAAGCCGCTACGCTGGACGCCAACATTTCTCGCAGCTTCTTCACCTGCGTTCGATGGTCCAACAGATGCAGCCTTTGCAGTAGGGCGTACTTTTTCCAATCCAGATCGATCGGAAATATCTGCGTACCGGTGCTCCCGTCGGGAAGAGCATGATTCACAACCAGGATGGTCCGCACGGTGGCGCCGGATTGCTCCGCTGCGCCGGGCGCGTGCTGGAGCAGCTCGATCAATTCCTGATTGGCCGATCGCAGCCCATCCACCAATTCCTGCCAAGGCGCCCAAGCAGCGGCGCCAGTGCGCAGCGCTTCGTAGACCGGCGGTCCCGGAGGACGCCGGCCGGCGAACAAATGCCGGAGTTCTTCAGCCGAGCGGATCTGCGTTTGCGCGATGTGGTCGACAACTTCCGCAATGTTCCATTTTCCGGCTACCGGCCTGCGGCGAATATCGCTCTCCGGCACGCTGTCCACGACCTTTTCGAGCTCCTGGGCAGCGGCTCGAATGCGCTCGCGGATCCCGGCCACGTCCAGCTCCGCTGAGCGAGTGCGCAGGTAGTCGAGCATGCGCTCGGCTTCGGGACACAACGGCTGGCCGTCGACGGTTTTCAAATCTGTCATAGCAGCTCGGCCATGCTGAAGAAGAACGGGATCTCGACCGCGGCTGTTTCGGGCGCGTCGGAACCATGCACGGCGTTGCGCTCGATGTTCTTGGCGAATTGTTTCCGAATGGTCCCTTCGGCGGCGTTGGCGGGATTGGTGGCGCCCATCACCTCGCGCCAATGCTTGATAGCGTTATCGCGCTCCAGCACCAGCACCACCACCGGGCCCTCGGTCATGAATGTCACCAGGCCGCCGAAAAATGGCTTCTCGCGGTGGATCTCGTAGAATCCCTCGGCCTGCTGCTTGCTGAGGCGCGCCATCTTCATTCCGCGCACGCGGAAGCCGGCTTTTTCGATCATGCTCAGGATGTGCCCGGTATGTCCCGCGGCGACCGCGTCAGGTTTGATGATTGCAAAGGTCTGTTCGATTGGCATGCGTTTTCACAAACGACTTTTGATTTTGTCTCCAATTTCAGCGGGGCTCGCGCACACCGTGATTCCGGCTTGCGTCATGGCTTTCATCTTGTCTTCAGCCTTGCCGGCTCCTCCGGAAATGATGGCGCCCGCGTGACCCATCCGGCGGCCCGGCGGCGCGGTCTGGCCGGCAATGAATCCCACCACCGGCTTCTTCACGTTCTTCGCGATGTACGCCGCTGCGGTTTCTTCTGCATTTCCGCCGATTTCTCCGATCATGACGATGGCGTGCGTGTCCGGGTCGGCGTTGAAAAGCTGCATGGCGTCGACAAAACTGGTTCCGATAATCGGATCGCCGCCGATGCCGATACACGTGGACTGGCCGATGCCCAGCTTGGTGAGCTGTCCGACCGCCTCGTACGTGAGAGTGCCAGAGCGCGACACAACACCCACGTGTCCTTGCCGATGGATGTGGCCCGGCATGATTCCCATCTTGCATTTGCCGGGAGAAATGATACCCGGGCAGTTGGGACCGATCAAACGCGTGTTGCGCCCTTCGAGAAACGCAGCCGCGCGGATCATATCGGCGGTGGGAATGCCTTCGGTGATGCAGACCACCAGCGGAACACCGGCTTCTGCGGCTTCCATGACGGCGTCGGCGGCGAACGGCGGAGGAACGAAGATGATCGAGGCATTAGCGCCGGTCTGCTTCACCGCATCGGCGACCGTATTGAAAACCGGCAATCCGAGATGCGTTTGGCCGCCCTTGCCCGGCGTCACGCCGCCCACCACCTGGGTGCCGTAGTCCATCGCGGTTTGTGCGTGGAAGCTGGCTTCGCGCCCTGTGAAGCCTTGGAAGATCACGCGCGTGCTTTGATCCACCAGTATGCTCATGCGGCCGCTCCCTTCACGGCTCGCACCACTTTTTCCGCGGCGTCTTTCATTCCGTCGGCAACGGTGAAATTGAAACCGGAATTTTTCAGAATCTCCTGGCCTTTTTCGACGTTGGTGCCTTCCATGCGAACCACGATGGGGACTTTGATGTTCAACTCGCGGGCGGCGTTGACTACCCCGGTGGCCAGCACATCACAACGCAGGATGCCGCCGAAAATGTTGATGAGCACGGCCTGGACACCCTGGTCGGACAACAGAATGCGGAAGGCGTTTTTGATCTGCTCGGCGTTGGCGCCGCCGCCGACATCGAGAAAATTAGCGGGGCTGCCTCCGGCGTATTTCACGATGTCCATGGTGGCCATCGCCAGGCCCGCGCCGTTCACCATGCAGGCGATGTTGCCATCGAGCTTAATGTAATTCAGGCTGAACCGCGACGCTTCCACTTCGAGCGGATCTTCCTCGTTCAGATCACGCAGCTCCATGAGATCTTTGTGACGATAGAGCGCGTTGTCATCGAGCGTGATTTTGGCGTCCAGTGCGTAGACCTTGCCGTCCTTGGTCAAGATGAACGGATTGATTTCGGCGAGCGAGGCATCGCAGGCATTGTAGGCGTTGGCCAGCGCCATCATGGCGGAGACCGCGCTGTTTACGCTGGCCGCGGGAATGCCCATGCCGAACGCGAGATTGCGTCCTTGATAGGCGGCCAGTCCGTAGCCCGGCTCGATGGCCTCCTTGAGAATCAACTCGGGAGATTTCGCGGCGACTTCTTCGATCTCCATGCCGCCCGCGGCCGAGGCCATGAAGATGGGCTTGCCCTGCGCGCGATCCAGTACGATGCCGAGGTACAGCTCGCGCTCGATCGGCAGCGTTTCCTCAACCAGCAGCCGTTTCACGACGCGGCCTTCCGGTCCGGTTTGGTGCGTGATCAGCGTCATGCCGAGAATTTTGCGTGCTATCTGGGCGGCTTCGGTTGCGTCTTTTGCGACCTTTACTCCGCCGCCCTTGCCTCGGCCGCCGGCGTGAATTTGAGCCTTCACGACAACGCTGCCGCCGATTTTCTTGGCCGCGGCCTCAGCCTCATCCACCGTGAACGCGACCTCGCCGCGAGGCACAGGGACGTCGTACTTGGCCAGGATCGCCTTGGCCTGATATTCATGAATTTTCATGGGTCAAACGTTCTAGTGTAGCAGGGGTGTTAGTGTGGTTATCAATGGCGAATCGCGCTTCCTATATTGAATTTTTGATCGAACAGCTATCGCCACTGGGAGAGATCACGACGCGACGCATGTTCGGCGGCCATGCGATGTATTGCGATGGCACGGTGTTTGCGCTGGTTGCGGGCGATGCGCTGTACCTGAAGACGGACGAGCATAATCGGGCGGACTTTGAGAGGAGCGGCCTGGAGGCGTTTCATCCCTTTGGCGATGAGCGCATGGTCATCCAGTATTATCAGGCGCCGCCGGAGATTTTCGAGGACGTTGCAGCTCTACGGCGTTGGGGCAGCGGCGCAGTGGCGGCAGGGCGGCGCGGTCAAGCCAAGAAGCCGAAGAAAAAGAAGCGTGCCGCTACCGGAAGGTGACTTCGCGCAGGTGCGGGGTGGTGTTGAAACGGTCCAGCGAGACGCGGTCGCGCGTAAAAACCAGCTCGGTGAGCGAGCAATTGCGGATCCGCCAGTGCAGCTCGATCGCGGTTTGCTCGGGCGCGCACAAGACGATTTGCAGCATTACGCCGATGGGGCCGGCGGAGGTGAAGACCACTACGCGGCGGCTGGGCTTGTCGGCATCGATAATTTGACGGAAGCCGCGCTCGACACGGGCGTGAAAATCGGCCCAGGGTTCGAGACCGGCGGCATCCAGCTTGGCTGCGATCCACTGCGGAAGCGCGACGTCGAACATTCTTTGTAAATGGCGGTTGTCGGTGGGCGGCGCCCAATCGGGATGCGCGCGCAGAATCGCTTCGGCGTTGTATTCGTTGAACTCCGGGAGAGCCTGGTAGCCGGTGAATCCCGCAGCCTCGGCGGTCTGGCGATGGCGCAGTAGCGCACCGCTATAAACTTCGTCGAACGTGATGCCTTGCTCGCGCCAATACTCGCCTAACTGGACGGCTTGCTGCACGCCAGTTTCTGAAAGCGAATCCGAGTTGGGTTGAAACGGCCGGGCTTGACCGTGGCGGACCAGAACCAGCGTGCTCATCGGGCCGAGACGGTGGCCCCCGCTTTGCCCAGCACTTTTTCGAGTTCGAGTTTGGCGACCGCTTCGCGATGAACTTCGTCCGGACCGTCGGCCAGGCGCAGCGTTCGCGAATTGGCCCAGGCCGCTGCGAGCAGAGTGTCCTGGCAGACGCCCGCGCCGCCGTGCGCTTGAATGGCGCGGTCGAGCACGCGCAGCGTCATATTGGGGGCGATCACTTTGATCATTGCGATCTCGGAGCGCGCGGCCTTGTTGCCGACCGTATCCATCATATAGGCGGCTTTGAGAACCAGCAAGCGCGCCTGCTCGATCTCCATGCGCGATTCGGCGATGTCAGCGCGGATTGTTCCCTGTTCAGCCAGCCTCTTGCCGAACGCAACGCGAGCGCCGGCGCGGCGGCACATTGTTTCGACCGCTCGTTCCGCAACGCCGATCAAGCGCATACAGTGATGGATGCGGCCGGGCCCCAAACGTCCCTGCGCGATTTCGAAGCCGCGGCCTTCGCCGAGGAGCATGTTCGAGACCGGCACGCGGACGTTGGTGAAACTGACTTCGCCGTGGCCGTGCGGGGCGTGGTCGTAGCCGAAGACTTTCAGCATGCGCTCAATCTTGACGCCGGGCGCGTCCATAGGTACCAGGATCATGGATTGCTGTTTATGTTTCGGGCCGGCGGGATCGGTCTTGCCCATGAAGATGGCGATTTTGCAGCGCGAATCGCCTGCGCCGGAGGACCACCATTTGCGGCCGTTGATGACATAATGATCGCCGTCGCGCGCAATGCTGGCTTCGATATTGGTGGCGTCGGAGGATGCGACAGCGGGCTCGGTCATGGCGAAGCATGAACGAATTTCGCCGTTCAACAGCGGTTTGAGCCAGCGCTCCTTCTGCTCCGGCGTGCCGTAGCGCGCCAGCACTTCCATGTTGCCCGTGTCGGGCGCGGAACAATTGAAAACTTCGGGCGCGAGCGGCGAGCGGCCCATGATTTCGCATAGCGGCGCGTATTCCAGATTGTTGAGACCGGCGCCGTGCTCGTCCTCGGGCAAAAACAGGTTCCAGAGTCCGGCCGAACGCGCCTTGGGCTTCAGCTCTTCGATCACTCGTGAAGGTTTCCAGCGGTCGCCTTGCTCAGATTCGTCGAGGAAGCGCTGCTCGTTGGGATAAACGTGCTGATCCATGAAGGCTTGCAGCTGCTTCTGGAGCGCTTTAACTTTGTCGGAGAATTCGAAATGCATAGTTGGTAGCCGATTGATTATTTGCCGGTGAACGCCGGGGCGCGCTTCTGGAGGAAGTGGGCCACGCCTTCCTTGAAATCTTCGCACTGCAAGCTTTGGAGCATCTCCTGCTCGGAGCTTTCAAATGCTTCGGATAACGTTTGAAACATTGCGGCGTAGACTTGGTCTTTCATGACGCGCATGGATCTGGGGCTGACGCTGTAGGCCAGCTCTTTCGCGTAGGCCCGGACACCTTCAAGGAACTGATCCTGCGGAAAAACGCGGTTGACGAGCCCCATGCGCAGGGCTTCATTTGCCTCCACCAGGCGCGCGGAGAACAGCATGTCGAGCGCGTTGGCAGGACCGATCAGGCGCGGCAGCATCCACGCCAGGCCGTATTCGGCGATCAGTCCACGCCTGGCGAAAGCAGTGCCGAAGCGCGCGGCATCCGAGGCGAAGCGCAGATCGCAATACAGCGTGATGACGAAGCCCAAGCCGACCGCGGGACCGTTCACGGCCGCGATCACCGGCTTCTGGATGGAGGGAAAATAGGAATATTTTTTCTGAAAATCCGGACGTACGCCGGCGCGCTGGCCGTTGCTGGTGTTGGCGAGTGCGCTGGCACGTTCACCCACGCCCTTCTGCGCGATCTCGCCGAGCAGCGACATGTCGGCGCCCGCGCAGAATCCGCGGCCGGCTCCGGTGAGAATGATGACGCGAACGTCGGGGTCCTGCTCGGCTTCATGGATGGACGCGCGCACCTCCTGCTCCATCGTCCCAGTCCAGGCGTTGAGCTTGTCGGGGCGATTCAGAGTGATGGTGGCGACGCGGTCCGTGACCTGGTAGAGCGTTTCCTGATGGGCCATGCAGTTTGGATTATATCAGTGCGGCGGCTTGTTGAATGAGATTGTAAACGCGTTTGTCGAAGTGGCGAAAGCGTTCGTCTTGCGTCTGGCCGCGGTGGAAACGCACGTAGATCTGTTGCAGCACGACGGCCAGTTTGAAGAGCGCGAACACTTCGTAATAGTTGATGAGCGACATGTCGCGCCCGGTCTTCTCGGCGTAGCGGCCGATGAGTTCGTCGCGCGTGTACCAGCCAGGCTGCGCGGTGATGGATGCCTTGGTGCCGCCGGGATCGCTGGGTTGCGCCCAGTAGCAGAGGATCAGGCCGAGATCCACCAGCGGATCGCCGACCGTGGCCATTTCCCAATCGAGCACAGCCTCGATGCGACCCGGATCGTCGAGGTTCAACATAACGTTGTCCAGCTTGAAATCGTTATGGACGAGCGTGGGTGGGGGCGAGACGGGCATGCGGTCGGTCAGCCACTGGATAACGCGGTCCATCAGCACGATCTCTTCGGTTTTGGCGCGAATCCAACGGTCGAACCAGCCGCGCACCTGGCGTTCGAGAAAACCGTCGGGTTTGCCGAGTGCGATGAGGCCGTGCTTTTGGATGTCTATGGAGTGCAGCTCGACCAGACAATCGATGAAGCCCCGGCTGACGCGCTGCTGGTAATCGGCGAAAGCGGCCAGCTCGGGCGGAACGCGGTCGCGCACCACGATGCCGTGGCGGCGCTCCATGATGAAGAACACCGCACCGACGATGGAGGGGTCCTCGCAGACCAGGAACACCTCGGGAGCGGGCGGAAAAAACGGATGGACGGCTTTGAGGACTTTGTATTCGCGCGCCATATCGTGCGCTTTAGGAGCGACGGGACCGAGCGGGCCGCGGCGGAGCACATATTCGCGCGCGGGAGTGCGAAGCATGTAGGTGAGATTGGAGTGGCCGCCAGGAAATTGCTCGACAGTCAGGTTTTCTGCGCCCTCCAGCTTACCGTGCAGATAGCTGATGAGAGCCTGTTGGTTTAATTCCTCTCCGGCGCGGACGGCCGCGGTGTCAATCATGCGGTGCGATTCCTCAAGCGCAGTGCTCTCTCGATATGATACGGGACTTTGAGTTTCAGTGAGCCAAGCTGATCGATATGACTTACCGGCCGGCACGGGCTCTACCCGCGTTAGCAATTTTCCGGTAGCGATAGGCTGCTTGGCTGGAGATGCCGGCGACCTCGGCGCCGGTGAGGTAACGCAGAGGAGCGGATTCGCGCAGGCGCTGCACAACTTGCGCCAACCCGGAAAGAATCGCGAGCTCGGCCGGCGCTATGGATCTGTTAACCAGCACTCCGCGGCGCTCGATGATCAGGAATGCTCGATTGCGGTATCGAGTTTGCCAATCGTCTCCCGGGCCGGGATAAGGAATGGGCCGAAACTGCTCCAACGCCCGGCAGCCGAAAAAGATCGCCTGGCAAGGATACAGCAGGCCTCCCGCAAGGATCGCTTGCGAGATCGCGTCCGTTCCGAGAGCATGTACTCTATCGTCATCCGGCAAATCCCAAGGTGAATTCATGGAGATGTCCATGAGCGCCGCATAATCGGCTGGGTGTGCCTCTCGGGGAGGAATGGCGACACGTTGCTTAACTTCGGTGAGCAGATCGTCCACCATCTTTGAATCTTCTCCGGCGACGACCAAACCATGGTTGCCTAGTACGAACAGGTTTGTATCAGGGCACGCAGATAGGGCGTGCTCAACCGCTCGGGATAGAGGCAGGCCCGAGGCCACGTAAGGAATCCATTGCCAGCGCAATCCCTCCAGACGGTTTTTCAGTTGAACGGGCGCATCGCTCCGAACTGCCCAGGCGATGGTGTTCACGCAATGCACATGCAGAACCACGCGGTGCGGCAGCGCGGCATGCATGGCGGTCTCGAGCGACGCACTCGGATACCGCTGGGCGGGATCCACGCCCTGCTGCAGACACTTCGTCACAACCTTCAAATCCAAGGGGATGAGGATATCGTCACACTTTGCGTTGGCCATCAACTGACCGGACGCCTTGATCCAGAGGACGCCGTCCAGCTTGGCCGAGCTGTTGCCGGTGCTAGCCTGCGTGAGCAGTGGGTCGCATCCCACGCGCTCGGTGAGTTCCAGGAGCGGCTGAAGTTCAGCCTGCCTGACCATTGGACTATGTTCTCTCATTCGCGTCTCCTCATCACTCCGACAGAATTCGAAATTGTTCTTCAGCGACGGGCGGGGCCGCGAACCGGTTCGCCCGAAGCTGACCGAGCTTCATGGAAGCTTTGAAAATCACTCCGACGGGAATGATGCCTCCCAATTTGTGCGCCCCCACAGCCGCCAAGCCCATCGACGCAACACATCCACACGAACCGCAATCCGGGTTTCCTCCGAACTGACAGGGAACGATCCTGGTTTTCAGGTCCGCCGACACGGTCTGGGTCGTACGCGCGAAAACACACTCTCTAGGGTTTGGCGGAGGGGTGGAAAATTGCCGAATCATACCTTCCGGCATATCCAGTTTGGAAAATTGTCTCCTCAGCGTCAGCATGTCCGCGATCGCTCGCTCGCGCTCCTCGGGCGACAGCATTTCAGGCAGCTGATCTCCGATTTGCGGCGTGAACAAGCTGAACCATACCTTGCGGATCTCCGGTCGGGGGGTCCAGAACTCTAGAAACTGTTTCAAATAACCCGGCCGCTTCATCATCTGTCCGGTGATCGTGCAGTGAATCGTGATGTTTTGGCCGGCGATGTTTTTTATGATCCGGTCGTATGTTGCGGGATCTCGCCGGAGATCGTGCTCGGGTTGCAACCCGTCTATGGAAACCACGACGTTGAAATGGGGCAATGACGTCCAGCTAGCCGCCAGAGGACGGAAGGCGCTGGTGACCACCTGCACGTGGATGCCCCGCTGCAGCAGTTGCGGAACCATGGCCTCCAGTTCTCGATAACGAACCAGGGGATCGCCTCCCACGATGGACAGATGCAAAGGCCGTAATCTATCGACTAGCTCAAGCACGCCGTCGATGAGTTGCTGGCCCTTGCGATCGCTTAAGCTGCGCAAAGTCGCGCCGCCCCCCAGATGAGCATCGTCGTAGGCGTAACAGCCTGGGCACTGCAACGGACATTCACGGGTGATTTCAATGGAAAGCGAGGGTCGCTCTCCTTTTAGAATCTTGCCCCATGCTCGGATTACTTCGGAAGTTGTCACGACCAATCCTTTCTCAAAGCGGTCTAAGTCGTCGCCTGGATCAATCTGTCTGTAGAAAGGACGCCGGCGGGCCAAATCGTATTTCTGATAATCCGCCCGTCGAGCGGACGCCGAGCAGGTTGCCGGCAACCCCTCTACTTAGGATTGGAAAGATGGCTTGCGTGCGACTCGCGATGCCGGAGGAGGAAGATCTGACATCTGTCCGGTAATAACCATGCGGTCACTGGGACGATAGGGTGCGCGCGCGTCGGCGATAACCAAACTCACAAAGAGGGGATAAGAGATTACAACGGACTCGGAGCGGCGCCCGGTGGTGTCACAGGAGTGCTGATGCAACTGTAAGCCACTCAGAGCGGGGCTCGGATTGACAGCGGGAGGATCCGGTAACGTGTCGAGCGTGGCGATCACCAGCAGCGCGCTCAAAATCCAAATTGTGCACCAAATCGATTTCATCTACTCTTCTTGTGCACCGTAAGCCTATCGTAGCGAACTTTGGGCCGCTTTGCGTGACAACTCGCGCGATCGGATCATGCGGGCGGCCTCCGCACACTGCATGTTATACTCACGCGAATCTGAGTTATTTCAACGGAGATCAACATGGGTGAGCACGCCACACCGGAACACATCATGCAAGTCGGCCTGGGATTCTGGGCCGCCAAGACACTGCTGAGCGCGGTCGAGATGGGCCTTTTCACAGAGCTGGCGCACGGTCCCAAGGACCTGGAGACGCTGCGCGGCCGGTTGGGCCTGCATCCGCGCGCGGCACATGATTTTCTGGACGCACTGGTCGCGCTGGGCTTGCTGGAACGGCACGATGGGAAGTATGCGAACACGCCGGCCACGGATCTGTTTTTGGACAAGCAGAAACCTTCGTACATGGGTGGGCTTTTGGAGATGGCCAACAATCGCTTGTATGGCTTCTGGGGGCATCTTACCGAAGCGCTGCGCACCGGCAAGCCACAGAACGAAGTTCGAAGCGGCGACACACCTTTGTTTGAAGCGCTGTACGCCGATCCGGCGCGATTGCGCGGGTTTCTGGCTGCCATGAGCGGTATGAGTCGCGGTTCTGCACTGGCGATCGCGGCGAAATTTCCGTGGAAAGATTACAGCACTTTCGTCGACGTGGGTACGGCGCAGGGCGATACGGCGGCACAGATTGCATTGGCTCATCCTCACACGCGCGGGACTGGGTTCGACCTGGCCGAGGTGGGTCCGATCTTTGAGGATTACGTAACAGGCCTCGGACTTTCCGGGCGGCTGCAGTTCGCGGCCGGCAGCTTTTTTGAGGATCCACTGCCGAAAGCCGACGTAGTGATGATGGGGCACATCCTGCACGACTGGGACCTGGACACGAAGAGGATGCTGCTCGACAAGGCGTATGATGCGGTTCCGGACGGGGGCGCTCTGATTGTTTACGAGGCCATTATCGACGACGCCCGTTCCAAGAACGCGTTCGGGCTAATGATGAGCTTGAACATGCTCATCGAGACGCCGGGCGGCTTCGACTACACCGGGGCCGACTGCCAGGATTGGATGCGCGCCGCTGGTTTCCGCCAGACGCGAGTGGAACACCTGGCGGGCCCGGACTCGATGGTGGTCGGCATCAAGTAGCGGGCGAACATGCTGCGGTGACCGATCTTCCAGATTTTCATTTTGCGTCTTTTCATATGGTTCACTCCGCGCGGCTGCGGCGCGCGCGCGGAGCTTTTCTAGGATTGAACCAAAGTCGCCGATGCAAAGACTCATTCTGGCCTATAAGAATTTCGCCGCCAACAAAAATATCAGCCACATCGGACTAGGCGTAGCCGCGTTGAACACTTGCAAGGTGCTGCGGCGCGAGAACATCGCGGCGGAGGTATGGCCGGTGGCCAGCCCCGTGGAATTGGGCGAGCGGTTGAAGGAACAACCCGCAAGTCACGTAGTGGTCTCGGCGCCCTGGATGCCGACGCTCGAGATGCATCGCCTGGTGGCAGCATACCCGAACACTCGCTTGGCCGTGAACTGCCATTCGAATGTCGGGTTCCTGCAAGCCGACGCTAACGGCGTCACGCTGGTGCGCGAGGCCATGGAGATCGAAGCGGCGACGCCCAATTTTCACTTGTCGGGCAACAGCCTGAAGTTCTGCAAGTGGGTTCGTTCCGCGTATTCGCGGCCTTGTGCCTATCTTCCAAATCTTTACTATCTGGACAACTCGTTCGTGCCGGCGCCGCCACTGTATAACGCTGACGGCATCGCCGAGGGTGTGCCTTCGGTGGTTTCACACGCGATCGACTGGGTGCCTGAGCACTGGAAGGCCATGATGGACAACGTGCTGGATATCGCGCGCGTCGGCCGCTATCTGCTCACCGATCCCTATGCTCCGCAGGAAGGCCGTGAGGCTTTGAAGGAGCACAATAGCGACGGCATCAAAGCCTGGAAAGAATTCCTGAGCGTCAATTACAGCGCGTCCAATTAAACCACCAGCATGCAGTCGCCGTAGGAATAGAAGCGATAACCTGCATCCACGGCGTGTTGGTAGGCGGATAAAACGAATTCGCGTCCGGCGAAGGCGCACACCAGGATCAAGAGGCTGGATTGCGACAGATGGAAATTGGTGAGCATCGCGTCCGTTCTTTGAAACTGGAAGCCAGGCCGAATGAAGAGATCGGTTTGCTCGGTCCGCCCGAGATAAAGACTTTCCACTGCGCGGACAGCCGTGGTTCCGGCACAGATTACGCGCTGGGCTTGGCGAATGGCGGCGGCGTTCTCTTCGCTCACATGGAATCGCTCGGCGTGCAGCGAATCGCCGCGAATGGGCTGAAAAGTTCCGAGCCCAACGTGCAGCGTGACGTAGGCGATGCGAGCGCCTGAGCCGCGGCAAGCGTCCAGGATTTCCGGCGTGAAGTGCAGACCGGCGGTCGGCGCGGCGACGGAACCGGTCTCGCGTGCGAATACGGTCTGATATCGCTCGCGGTCGGCCGAGGTGTCGCCTCGTTTGATGTAAGGCGGCAGCGGCACGTGGCCGATTTTTTCGAATAATTCGTACGGGTCGCCGGCGAAGTGGAAGCGCACAGTGCGCTCGCCGTATTCGCCGCGTGCCACAATCTCCGCTTCAATATCTTGAAAGACAATCCGCTCGCCAACGCGCATTTTGCGCCCGGGATGCACCAGCGCGGTCCACGTTTTTGCGTCATCGCTGACGGGTTCGATCAGCAAAACTTCTACTTCGCCGGTGAGATTCTGCCAGCGTTTGGGATTGCGTTTTCCAACCGGAAGGAAATGGACTCCGGCGCGGCGGCCGAGCAAGCGCGAGGGAAATACCTTGGAGTCGTTCAGAACCAGGCAATCGCCCGTTCGCATGAATTGTGGAAACTCGCGAAACAGACGATCTTCCCAGCGTTGCTCGGCGCGATAAAGCACCAGCATGCGCGAGCCGGCGCGATCCTCCAGCGGCTGCTGCGCGATGGACGACTGGGGCAAGTGATAATTGAAGATGGAAAGGTCCAATCCCCACGATAGCAATGCGTATTCTGGGCATCGAGACGTCCTGCGATGAGACCGCCGCGGCAGTGGTGGAAAACGGCCGCGAGGTTCTCTCGTCCGTGGTTGCTTCGCAGCTTGCGACGCACTCTAAGTACGGCGGCGTGGTTCCTGAGCTGGCCTCGCGTGAACAACTGCGGGCCATCGTTCCGGTGGTGCGGCTGGCGCTGGAACAGGCGCGGACCAACTTGGACGACCTAGCCGCGATCGCGGTGACCGAGGGACCAGGGCTGGTTGGGTCGCTGCTGGTGGGCCTTACGTATGCCAAGGCGTTGTGCTTTGCGCGCGGGCGTCCGCTGATCGGCGTGAATCATATCGAAGGTCATATTCACGCGGTTCTGCTCGAAGCCGGCGACCAGATCGAATTTCCCGCGCTGGCTTTAGTGGTAAGCGGCGGGCATACGCATCTGTACGAAGTGCACGAGGGATTCGCCTACCGGCTGCTCGGAAAGACGCGCGACGATGCGGCCGGAGAAGCGTACGACAAGGTGGCCAAGCTGCTCGGTTTCCCCTATCCGGGCGGGCCGGTGATCGATCGGCTGGCTCCGTACGGCGATCCGGAAGCCGTGAAGTTCACCCTCGCCCGCATGAAGGGCAATGCGCTGGACTTCAGCTTTAGCGGCCTCAAGACCGCGGTCTTGCGCTGGGTGGAGCAGCACAACATGGCCGATGAGATCGAGGCGCGGCGCAGCATCCAGCAGCCGGCGCTCGAGGACTGGCTGCGATTGACGCCGCCAGCGACGCTCGATCTGCTGGCCTCGTTTCAGCACACGGTAGTCGAAGAACTGTTGCGACATTTGGCGGCCTCCTCCGACCAGATTGGAGCGCGTTCCATGATTGTCTCGGGCGGTGTAGCGTGCAATGCAGGGCTGCGCGCGGCGGCGCGGAATGCGCAACTTCCCTGCCCCGTATTTTTTCCCTCGCCGGCTCTTTCAACGGACAATGCCGCGATGATCGCGGCGGCGGCCTTCGTAAAATTGGCGCGCCGGGAGTTTGACGATCTGGCGTTGCGCGCTCAGGCCAACCTGGCGCTCGCCTAGGCGCCGTTACACCGCACGAACGACTGTTCTTGCTTTATAATTTCACGCATGACTAAAACCCGAGCTCTAGCAGCTTTCGTTACCGTACTGTTTCTGATCGCGGGACTTGCTTTGGCGCAAAGACCCGCCAAGAATATCAACCCGGCCAGGCATCCCAATCTCGCTGCGGCCCAACGTTTGAGCCGGCAGGCTTATGAAAAAATCGTCGCGGCGCAGGAAGCCAACGAATGGGACCTGCAAGGGCACGCTCAAAAAGCTAAGAACCTTCTGGATGAAGTTAACAACGAGCTAAAACAGGCGGCCGAGGCATCCAATCGCCGATAGAGCCTCTTGGCCGGCGGCGGCGCGCAGTTTCCGCTGCAAAAAATTTGTTACTCGTGTCGATTTCTCCTAGCTGCATTCGTTATTGAATCGGAGTAAACAAATCGCAAGGAGAATCCGATGCAGAGACCACTTTTCTTAATCGCCGGATTGGCGGCCCTGGTCACGCTACAGGGCGCCGATCCAAAGTCCGTCGCGAGCAGCGATGCCGCGGCCGCGTTCGCTCGCTTGAAGACGCTGGTGGGTGAATGGGAGGCGAACATGCCGGATGGCAAGGCCCGGCTTACCTACGAGCTGACCGGCGGCGGATCAGCGCTGGTGGAGCGCGAGATCGCCGACAACATGCCTGGAATGCTGACCGTCTATCATCTGGACGGCAGCAGGGTCATCCTGACCCATTACTGCATGGCCGGCAACCAGCCGCGCATGCAAGCTGGAGGGATCAATCCGGACACGGGGGAAATTCAATTCCAGTTTCTGGATATCACCAACCTCGCCAGCCCAGGCACCGGCCACATGCACAACGCCAAGCTCCGGATCATCGACAATAACCACGTCGATTCGGAATGGCAGTTCTATGAAAACGGCGCGCCGAAAATGACCGAGTCGGCGCACTACACTCGGGTACGATAGGAGAACAACATGCCACAATACATGCTCTTGCTGTACGGGGATCCCTCCAACTGGGCTAAGCTCAGCCCGGACGAAATGCAAAAGGCCACCGAAAAATATCTGGCGTGGACGAAGAAGCCGTTCACCAAGGACAGCCATCGGCTGGCTGATGATGCCGGCCGCGTGATTCGCAGGGCCAAGGATGGTCAAAAGCGCGCCACCGACGGGCCGTACAGCGAAACCAAGGAAGTGCTGGGCGGCTATTACACCATCGAAGCGGCCAGCTATGACGAAGCCGTGAAGCTGGCGCTCGATCATCCGCAGCTCGAATACGGCGGCACTATCGAGGTGCGTCAAGTTTGGGGCACGTGAGCGCGCAAACTGAATCGGATGTCCTGCTGGAACACCTGTTCCGGCGTCAGGCCGGCCGGATGGTGGCGTACTTCACGCGGCTGTTCGGCCCGGCCCATCTTGATTTGGCGGAAGAGACCGTGCAGGAAGCGATGCTGCGCGCGCTGCAGACCTGGCCTTATCAAGGCGTGCCGGAAAACGCGGAGGCGTGGCTATTCCGCGTCGCGCGCAATACGGCCATCGATGCTATCCGGCGCAACCGCTTTCTGGTGGGCGATGCGATGCTGGCGGGCATCGCGCAGAGTGATAGGCAGTCGGGCGATCCGCTAATCGAGGAGCAACTGCGCGACGACGAGTTGCGCATGATCTGCATGTGCTGCCACCCCGAGATTTCGCGCGAAGCCAGTGTCGCGTTGAGTCTGAAGACGGTCAGCGGTTTCGGAGTTCGAGAAATCGCGCGCGCTTTCCTGGCCGACGAAGCGACCATCGCGCAGCGGCTGGTGCGCGCCAAACGCCAGATCCGGGAGCGAGGGCTTACGCTGGAGATGCCGCATGGCGAGGAGTTGAAGCGCCGCTTGGACTCGGTGCTCGAAGTCATCTACCTGGTCTTCAACGAAGGCTACGCGGCGCACCAGGGACAGGACCTGATCCGGCAGGATCTTTGCGCGGAGGCGCTGCGATTGGGGCGGTTGGTGGCGTCTTCTTCCATCGCGACACCCAAAGTGCACGCATTGGTCGCGATGATGGCGCTGCAAGCCGCGCGGCTGCCCGCACGCGTGGATGAAGCGGGCGATCTGGTGCTGCTGGAATCGCAGGACCGCAACCGCTGGGATCGTGAACTGATTGGTCTGGGCTTCCATCACCTGGAGCTGTCGATGGCCGGCGATGAGGTTTCCGAGTATCACGCGCAAGCCGGGATCGCGGCCACGCACGCGCGCGCCGGCGATGCGCAGTCCATCGAATGGCCGCTGATTCTGGAATTCTACGATCAGCTTCTGGCGATTAATCCGTCACCGGTGGTCGCGCTCAATCGCGCCGTAGCGGTCGCCAAGGTGCGCGGTGCAGCGCAGGCGCTGGCCGAGGTTGAAAGCCTGGAGCACGAAACGAAGCTGCGGGATTACTATCTTCTGCTCGCGGTGCGAGGCCACTTGTTGCTTGAACTGGGACGTCGCGAGGAAGCTGCGCGGAATTTCAATGCAGCGCTGGAGCGGCCCTGCTCGGAGCCGGAGCGGCGATTCCTGCGGCGTAAGCTCGCGGCGTGCGACGCCAGCTAGCCAGTTGCCGGCTACTCTTCGCGCAGGATCTCGAGCGGTTTTTGCCCGAGGATGCGGAAGCTGGCGGCCCATCCCGCGGCGTTGGCAATCAGGGCGGTTGCTATGACAGCGAACAGGCTGGGCAGGATGGGAAATGAAACCTGTGCGTCCAGCAGGCGCTCCAGCAGCAGATTGGCGAAGCCGTTGGCCAGCAGTGCGCCCGTCAAGCCGGCCACCGCGCCGAGAATCAGAAACTCGACCGAGAAAATCCGGCTGACGCGAGCGCGGGTTGCGCCCAGTGTCTTGAGGATCACCACCTCGCGCATGCGGCGAAAGCGCGTGCCGGCCACGCTGGAAGATAGAATGATCGCTCCGGCCACGATCGCGAACATGGAGATGAAGCGGATCACTGTCGCGATCTGGTCCACCACGCTTTGGAATGTTTCGAGAACGTCGGCGAGATTCACGACCGTAACCGTGGGGAAGCTGCGATAGAGCGCTTCCTGGAAAGCGGACACAGTAGAGGGCTGGGCGCGCAAGCTGGCGTAGTAGACCAGCGGGAATCCGTCCAGAGCGCCGTCGCTGAAAATGAATTCCACGCGGCTGATCAGATGCACGGAATCGACGCGATGAATGCAGGTCACGCGCGCGGAAAACTCCTTGCCGTTGATCGACCAGCGGGTCATGGAGCCTAGATCGATGTTCAGCTCTTTCGCGGCGTCTTCTGAAACGCAAACTTCGGGATTAGGCGGCCGCTGAGAGTGAGCCCACCAGGTTCCGCGGACCATTTCGACGTAATTAGTCATTGCTCCGGCGGAGGTGACGGAACGCGGGCTGCGGAAGCGGCGAATCCAACCTTTGAGCTGCATCTTGGCGATCTCGCGATCGTCCACGGCCAGCAGCCGCGCGGCGACCGTGCCGATCAAATCCGGCGCGCCTTCGATGCCACTTTGATGGTTGACCAGGCTCAGGACAGCGTCGCGATCCTTGGGGGCAATGTCCAGCAGGAAGACGTTGGGCATGCCGGGCGGCGCGGTGCGATGCATTTGCACGATCACGCCGCGCTGGACCAGGTAAACGGTGAGCGTGAACATCACGCCGACTCCGAGCGCCACCAGGACGGACTGAGCATGATTGCCGGGCCGATACAGATTGGCGATGCCATGCCGCAGCGAAGTGGGCAGGCGACGGCGTCCCAGCGCCCGAAGCGCGCGCAGCATCAGCCAGGCCACGACGGAAAGCGAAGCCAGTCCGGCCACCAGACCACCGGCGAAGTACTCGCCCGTTTTCCACATGTCGGCGCGAGTGCCCGCCGCGAACGACATCGCGATGCCTCCGAAACCGAGCACTATGAAAGCGCCGGCGGCGATGGAAGCGCGTTCTTCAATGAGGCGCCGTCGCCAATTGGGTCTTGTCTCGGACATTTCGCGGCGCAAGATTAAATTCGGGCGGATGCGCCGGATGCCGAGCAGCGGCGGCAAGGTGAATAACAGGGTGGCGAGCACTGCGATCCCAATGCCTTGCGCGGCGGTCAACAAATCGAGATGAGCGGACGGAAGAAGTTCGAAATAGCGCTTGAGAAATTGCGGGAAAGCTGTTTGTACTACGAACCCGAACGCGACTCCGATCAAGCCGCCCGCGAGTCCGAGCGCGAGTGTCTGGATCACATAGATCCGGATCAGATGCACGGAGCGCGCTCCCAGGCACTTCATGATCGCGATGGAATCCAGGCGCTGCTGGATATGGGCGTGAATTGCCGTTGCGACTCCGATGGCGCCGACGATCAGCGTAATCAGGCTCACCAGGCTCAGGAACATGGTGGCTCGGCTGAGGCTTTGCGTGATGATGGGGTGGGACTCGCGATAGTCGGCGATGAGCGCCTCCGGGAAAGCCTGGCGCAGCCGGTCGCGGACTTGCTCGATAGTGGGCGAGCCGGGATCCAGCCGGAACAGGAAGTGTTCGGCAGCGCGGCTGCCGGGAAGCATAAGGCCAGTGCGGTCGAGACCGTCGCGCGTCATCATCACGCGCGGTCCCACGTTCAGGCTACCCAGCATGCGATCGGGTTCATAAGCCACGCGTCCCACGATGCGAAATTGTTTGCCGCCTAGTGACAACGTGTCGCCGACTTTCAAATTCAAACGCAGCAGGATGTCGTCGGAGACGGCGATGGTGTCGGCAGTGAGGGCGGTGCGCAGCGGAGCGGGCGGATCGAGACGAATCTCGCCGTAGAACGGATACACCTTGGGATCGACGGCCTTGATGGAGACCAGCATGGGCCGCGAGTCGCCCGACGAGGCCATGGTCAGGGTTTCGGTGATCCAGGTACGTTCCACGTCTTGGCGGGCAAGGGCATCCAGGACGCTGCTCTGTTGTGGCGTGGGCACGTCGAAGATGCGCACCGAGAGATCGGCGGCCATGAGGGTTCGTGCCTGGTCGGAAAGCATTTGATGGAAGGCGCGGCTGAATCCGCGGACTCCGGTCAGGGAGCCGATTCCCACCGCGACCGCCAGCACGACGAACGAGAACTTGAACGCCGACGAGCGCGCCTCACGCCAAGCGATCTTGAATGCGGTGGACCAGGAGAATCGCATCATTCCTCGGTGACGATCAATCCGTCTCGCAGGACGATTCGGCGGCGGGCGCGTCCGCTGAGCACCGGATCGTGAGTCACCAGGACCAGCGTTGTTCCCTCGCGCTGGTTGAGCGAGATGAGCAATTCCAAAACGTGCTGGCCGTTCTGGCTATCCAGATTCCCGGTCGGCTCGTCGGCGAGCAGAATCGGCGGGCGCACCATGAAGGCGCGAGCCAGGGCGACGCGCTGCTGCTCGCCGCCGGAAAGCTGGACGGGATAATGATCGCGGCGCTCGAGCAGGCCCACGCTTTCGAGCAGCTCGCGGGCGCGGTCGCGTCCCTTGGAACCGTTGCCGCCGGTCAGCTCATACGGCAACAGCACGTTCTCTTCGGCGGTCAAGGTGGGAAGCAGATGATAGGACTGAAAAACGAAGCCGATCTTGCGCCCGCGCAGCAGCGCCATTTGATCTTCACCCAGGCCGGTGATGTCCTCGCCGTCGAGCACAATCTGGCCGGAAGTTGGATTATCCAGGCCGGCCAGCAGGCCAAGCAATGTGCTCTTGCCGCTGCCGGATGGTCCCATGATGGCGACGAACTCGCCTCGCTCGATTTCGAAGTCGATGCCGCGCAGAATGTCGACTCGGTGCGTGGCGGTTTGGATGCTCTTGGTAAGGCCAGACACCCGAATGGCCGGCGTTCGGGTCGAATACTGTTCCAATTTTCTATTATGGCATTGGGTGCGGATTCTCTTCTTAGTTGGACTTGTTGCGCTGCTGGAGTTGGGATGCGGCGGGTCGAGAACGGAGCCGGTGAACACTCCCGTGCAGCAGAGCAAGCCGAAAGCACCTGCGCCGCGCGACGAGCGGCCGGTGATTGTGGCCTTTGGCGACAGCCTGACCGCGGGTTTTGGCGCCGAGCCGGGCAACAGTTATCCCGATTTTCTGCAAAAAGATCTGGACGCGGCGGGGCTGAAGTGGCGCGTGGCGAATGCGGGCGTGAGCGGCGATACCACCACCGACGGCGTTAACCGATTGGGCGAGGTGCTGGCCGAGAAGCCGCGTATCGTGATCGTCGAGTTTGGCGGCAATGACGGATTGCGGGGATTGCCCATCGAGGCGACGCGCGCCAATCTGGACCAGATTGTTTCCACCATCCTAGGTTCGGGCGCGAAAGTGGTGCTGGCCGGGATGACACTACCGCCCAATTACGGGCCGGAGTACATTCGATCGTTCGAGAAGGTTTATCGGGACCTGGGCGCCAAGTATAAAGTGACGCGGATTCCGTTCCTGCTGGAGGGAGTGGCCACCAAGCACGATTTGATGCAGAGGGACGGGCTACATCCAACCGGGCCCGGGAATGCG